>PUNJ01000025.1 GCA_003551705.1 Chloroflexota bacterium
ATAGGTTGGCTGGTCTTTCTGAAGGACGTTGGGGCTTGACTTTTGTTTGCATTATTGTAATATTTGAATTGAAAATCTTCAAAAGATTCAAGAAGGCAAATGGACAAGAACAGCGGTTTTCGGCGTAGAAAAGAGCAGAGCAGGGAGCGCATCCAACGAGCCGCGCTGGAACTTTTCCGGGTCCAGGGTGTGAAGAAGACTACCTTGGCCGAGATTGCCCGGCGGGCCGGCGTGTCTCCGGTCACCATCTATAACCACTTCGCCAGCAAGGACGGCCTGGTCAAAGAGATGTTCAAGGACGTTGTCGAGGGTACTGTTGCCACAATGCAGTCTATCCTCGATGGAGACGGGGCCTTTCCGGAGAAGCTAGAGTCGCTCATTTTTGCCAAGCTGGAGATGCTGAGACATCATGGGGATATCGTGGCCCAAGCCATATCTCTGCCGGATCCGGATATGAGGGAATTGATCGAATATTCCGTGTCGCAGATCACGCATGCCTTGATGCGGCTCCTGGAAGAGGGCAGGCTGCAGGGTTACATACACCCGGGCATTTCAGACCGGAGCGTTATGCTCTACATTGAGATGTTCCGGGATTTTGCCATCAACCATGACCATCTGACGGGGAAGCCGGAGCACGATGTCAGGCTGACGCAGGAACTCTCCACACTGTTCTTCTACGGGATCATGGGTAACCGACACATTGAGGTTCCCCAAGACGGGGAAGGCAAGGAGAAGGCATGAGCAAAGAGGCCATAGTGAGCCACGAATTGGCATACTGGTATGGTGATCTGGTGGCCGTGGACCATGTGAGTTTCACCGTCGCCGAGGGCGAAATACTCGGCTTCCTGGGACCCAACGGCGCCGGCAAATCGACCACGGTCAAGATACTGACGGGCCAGCTCAGGCCGAAGTCAGGAAGGGCGGATGTACTGGGCATGGATGTGGACTATCAGAATCGACAAGGTGTTGTTGCTGGTGATGAAAAGGGTCAAGGAGTACACCTTTTGATCCAACGGCGCTGAACAGGCTCGAGGCCCGAAGCAGGTATTCCTTTTAGGAATCAATAGGAGGGACCATGACCAATGCAGTTTCCATATCCGGCCTGGTGAAGAACTTCGGCTCTGTCCGGGCCCTGGATGGTTTTGACATGACTGTTCTTGCCGGCGAGGTGCATGGCTTCCTGGGCCCAAACGGGGCCGGCAAATCGACGACCATCCGGGTGCTTCTGGGCCTGCTTCGCAGGGATGCCGGTGAAATCGACCTGCTGGGCGGAGACCCCTGGCGCGATGCCGTGGCGCTGCACCGCCGCCTGGCGTACGTGCCCGACGAAGTTAAGCTGTGGCCGACCCTCACAGGCGGTGAGGTAATCGACCTGATGGGTAAGCTGCGTGGCGGTCTTGACCCGGCCCGTCGTGCGGAGATGTTGGACCGCTTTAAACTGGACCCCACAAAGAAATGTGGAACTTACTCAAAGGGCAACCGTCAAAAGGTGGCCATTGTGGCTGCTTTCTCTTCCGACGTTGAGTTGTTTCTGTTGGACGAACCGACCTCAGGACTGGACCCGCTCATGGTCATGGCCTTCCGGGAAACCGTTACCGAGGCCAGACGGGAGGGGCGCACGGTAGTCCTCTCCAGCCACATCTTTGCCGATGTGGAAGCCCTCTGTGACCGCATCACGATAATCCGCCAGGGCAAAACCGTCCAGGCCGGCACTCTCGATGAACTCCGCCATCTGACCCGGACCCTGATTGAGGTGGAGACAGAGAAAGCCGTGGAGGACTTGGATAAGCTGCCCGGGGTACATGCTATTCAAATAGAGGGACTGCAGGCTAGTTTTCAGGTGGATAGCGATGAGATCGACCGGGTCCTACGCCACCTTGTACAGTTCGGAGTCAAGTCGCTACACAGCGCACCGCCGTCGCTGGAAGAACTGTTCATGCGGCACTATGGCGACGATGTCAGCCGGCAGGAGGCTGCAGAGAAGAGGGGGACGCTGTGAGCCAGGCTTTCACCGGAACGCTCGCTCTCACATGGGTTGCCATTAGTCGTGACCGTATCCAGCTCCCGGTCTGGATACTGGCGGTAGCGGCGTTTATGGTGGCAGTTGTGAGCATATGGAATGGTGATCTTTCTCAGGAAGAACTGGTCTCGGTCGCCCAGTTCTATGGCGTTCAACCTGCCGTGCGCATGTTTGGGCTGGCCTCTGGTGCCACCCTCGGTGCGTATATAATGTCGAGGGGTTTCGTTGTATTTGCCGTGCTTGTTGCCGTGATGAGCATCTTGTTTGTGGTCCGTCATACCCGGCAGGATGAGGATACAGGCCGGGCCGAGCTTATCGGTTCGGCGTCCGTGGGCCGGCATGCCAACCTGGCATCAGCTTTCATCGTGGTGGTGGGTGCCAATGTGCTGCTGGCAGTTCTCATAGGGTTGATACTGACTTTCAAAGGCCTGCCTGTGGCGAGTTCCTTTGCTGCTGGGGCGGCTTTTGCCGGAATAGGCATCTTTTTCGCGGGATTAGCGGGGTTGGCTGCCCAATTGGCGGGGACGTCACGGGGGGCCACGGGGCTGGCCCTGGCTGGCCTGGGGCTGGCCTTTGTTGTGGCGGGCATAGGGAACATCCTTGGTCGGGTTGACGAAGCTGGTGTGAGGGTGGTCAGCGCTTGGCCTGCATGGTTGTCCCCTGTTGGCTGGGGACAGCAGATGCGCGCCTTTGAAGAAGACCATTGGTCGCTGTTGGGCCTGTTCGCCTTCTCCTTCCTGGTATTGGCGGCAGGCGCTGTCTTCCTGGAGACACGACGCGATACTGGAAAGGGGTTGCTGCCTGAGAGGAGGGGGCCTTCTGCGGCATCACCGGGACTCCTCAGTCCGGTGGGGCTTGTCTGGCGGCTGCAGCGGGGCGTGTTTCTCAGTTGGGCGGTAGGAGTGGGATTGTTCGGCATAGTGGTTGGTGCCGTCAGTGCCGATCTCGAGGCTATGCTGGACGAGTTGGAGGGCTTTGACGAAATCTTCGAACGCATCGGGGGCACGGACGTCATCGTGGATGCCGCTTTTGTTACCTTTATGGGGATACTCGCCCTCGTGATCACGATTTACGCGGTGCAGGGGTTGCTCCGTATGCGTGCAGAGGAAAGCGACGGTCCGGCGGAATCGGTTATGGCGACCGCAGTTAGCCGGCGCCAGTGGGTCACTAGCTACATATTGAACATCGCGCTGGGCACGGCGGCACTGTTCCTGATCGTGGGACTAACTGTCGGAGTCACTGCCGGCATCGTGATGGGTGATGTAGCGGCATGGGCCGCTGATCTTGTTGTAGCAGGGCTCGTTCACATACCGGCTGCATGGGTGGTCGCGGGTGCCGTGGTGCTGGCCTTTGGTCTGTTCCCCCGGCGGACGGCACTTCTGGCCTGGATGGTGTTTGTCATCGCGGCAGTAACAGGACCATTTATAGGGGCGATGCTGGACCTGCCGGAGTGGATACAGAACATATCGCCATTCATTCATGTGCCTGCCGTCCCCGGCGAATCGGTAACGGCAGCGCCTATTGTCGGTTTACTGGGTATGGCCGTGCTTCTTACAGGGGCTGGTCTGCTGGCCTTTCGACGCAGGGATATCGACGTTACCTCCGTGTAGTCTGGCGAGGAATCGACAACAGGTTTCTCCGTACTATCCAGCGAAAGACCGAGGTCAATGGGCCATGTGTTGTCATCTTATCGTCACCGACTCTTGCCTCTTTGAATGGCTACTCCGGCTAAAATTGTAGTACTGAACAATAGAAGGGGGTCGTCATGCCCACTGCTATTTCCATATTTGGCTTGGTGAAGAACTTCGGCAGCACCCGCGCCCTGGACGCGTTTGACATGACTGTGTGGGACAATGAGGTGCATGGCTTCCTGGGCCCAAACGGTGCCGGCAAGTCGACGACCATCCGGGTGCTGCTCGGCCTGCTTCGCAGGGATGCCGGGGAAATCGACCTGTTGGGCGGAGACCCCTGGCGCGATGCTGTGGCGCTGCACCGTCGCCTGGCGTACGTCCCCGACGATGTCAAACTGTGGCCGACTCTCACGGGTGGCGAAGTTATCGACTTGATGGGTAAACTGCGTGGTGGTCTTGACCCGGCCCGTCGTGCGGAGATGCTGGACCGTTTCAAACTGGACCCCACAAAGAAATGTGGAACTTACTCAAAGGGCAACCGTCAAAAGGTGGCCATTGTGGCGGCTTTCGCCTCTGATGTGGAGCTGTTTCTGCTGGATGAACCTACTTCGGGCCTGGACCCGCTCATGGTGATGGCCTTCCGGGAAACCGTTACCGAGGCCAGACGGGAGGGGCGCACGGTAGTCCTCTCCAGCCACATCTTTGCCGATGTGGAGGCCCTCTGTGACCGCATCACGATAATCCGCCAGGGCAAAACCGTCCAGGCCGGCACTCTCGATGAACTCCGCCATCTGACCCGGACGCTGATTGAGGTGGAAACGGAAAGAACTGTGGATGATTTGGAGAAGCTGCCTGGGGTGCATGCTGTTGAAAGAGAGGGGCTCCAGACCAGTTTCCAGGTGGATAGCGACGAAATCGACCGTGTTCTGCGCCACCTCGTACAGTTCGGAGTCAAGTCGCTACACAGCGCACCGCCGTCGCTGGAAGAATTGTTCATGCGTCACTATGGTGACGAAGTCAGCGAGCAGAAGAAGCCGGAGGAGGCATGAAGCAGGCTTTCACCGGCACTCTGGCTCTTGCATGGGTTGCACTGAGCCGTGACCGTATCCAGCTTCCTATCTGGATCGTGGCCATTACGCTGTTCAAGGTTTTTGTGCTGGCTGCCTGGAACGGCGATCTCACTGATGAGGAACTCCTTTCTGTCACACAGTTCTACGGAGTTCATCCGGCCATGCGATTATTTGGACTTGCCTCCGGTCCCACCCTTGGCGCCTATGTCATGTCCAGAGGCTTTGTGCTTTTTGCCGTGCTCATTGCCTTGATGAGCATCCTATTCGTAGTACGTCACACCCGGCAGGATGAAGATACGGGCCGGGCGGAGTACATCAATTCTGCTGTGGTGGGCCGCCATGCCAACCTTGCGTCGGCATTCATGGTTGCCGTGGGGGCAAACATCGTACTGGCCCTTCTGATCAGTCTCGTCTTCATATTCAATGATTTGCCTGTAGCCGGCTCCTTTGCTGCCGGGGCTGCCTACGCAGGGGTGGGCATTTTCTTCGCCGGAGTTGCCAGCGTCACAGCCCAGTTGGCAGCTACGTCCCGTGGTGCTACTGGGCTGGCTTTGCTGGCACTGGGAGTGGCCTTTGCCCTGCCTGGAATCGGGAACATGCTTGGACAGGTAGATGAGGAGGGCGTAAGGATCATAAGCTCATGGCCTGCCTGGTTGTCCCCTCTGGGGTGGGGACAGCAGATGCGCCCGTTTGCAGAGGACCACTGGTCGCTCCTGGGGCTTTTCGGCTTCTTCTTTGTGGCCTTCGCGCTGGCAGGTTTCTATCTGGAAACGAGGCGCGACATAGGCAAAGGATTTCTGCCTGAGAAACCCGGGCCGGCTGAGGCGGCGCCAAGCCTCCTGAATCCCCTGGGACTGGTATGGCGACTGCAGCGGGGCGCCTTCGTAGGTTGGGCGATTGCCGTGACCCTGTTCTCCATCCTCTTTGGAGCCGTCAGCGGGGACATTGACGCATTACTGGAAGAACTGGAGGAGTGGACCGACATCTTCGAGCGCATCGGGGGCACCGATGTCATGATAGATGCCGCCTTCGTCACCTTCGTGGGCATCTTTGCGGCAGTCATCGCCATTTATGCAGTACAGGTGCTGCTGCGAATGCGACTTGAGGAAAGCGACGGTCCAGCGGAGCCCGTAATGGCGACAGCGGTCAGCCGGCAACGCTGGATCATGGGCTACATAGTCAATTCAGTTCTGGGTGCAGCAGCACTGTTGTTGATGGCCGGACTGGCCATGGGAATCAGTGCGGGCGTTGCACTGGACGAACTGGGGACATGGGTTTCCGATCTTGTGGTGGCGGCGCTTGTCCAGTTGCCCGCGGTGCTGGTAATCATCGGCATCGTGGTTGCAGCATTCGGGTTGTTGCCCCGGCGGGTGGGATTGATAGCGTGGCTGGTACTGGCGGTCGCCATCATTACCGGGCCCTGGCTGGCAGGTATCTTGGACTTGCCGGAGTGGGCGGAAAACATCTCGCCGTTTTCGCATGCTCCGGCTGTTCCCGCTGAAGCGGTGACCGCGACACCCATCCTGGCGATGCTGGCCGTAGCGATAGTACTGGTGGGAATCGGAATACTCGCTTTCCGGCGCAGGGACATAGATCTTCCGGCTGGATAGAGGTAGAGACAAGGGTCCGGCCGCCTAATGCCGGATGGCAGTACGGTGGCAAGGGTTTCCCATTCCTCAAACCGGACGGGGTCCAGGGTCCTGCCCAGGTTATCCGCAAATTCCCAGCGGCTGCCACCAGGTAGCCTGTCGACGCCGGAATCTTGTCCTTTGCAATAGACATGATCTCTGTCCCTACTCCAGCTTACTCGTCGGTATAGAGCGGGTCACGTTTGTCCAGAAAGGCGGCCTTTATGGCCTCAAGTGAGTCTCCGGTGAAAGCGCACAGGATCTGAGTCCGGTTCTCCAGCTTGGTAGCGTCGAGAAGGCTGCCGGCGTCTATATTGGCGTTGAACACCTCCTTTGTCATTCTAAGCGAGAAGGGAGAGACCTTGAGAAGTTCTCTGGCCACATCCTCCGCTGTCTCGTCCAGATTTTCATCCGACACGACCTGGGCGACCAGTCCGATCTGCTCGGCAGTTGTGGCATTGATGAAGCGGTTGGTGAACATATAGAGTGAAGCTCGTGACACGCCTATGAGTCGGGGAAGAAAGTACGATATGGCCACGTCTCCGGCGCCCATCCCCAATCGGGGAGCACCGACATTGAATCTGGCAGATTCGCCTGCCAAGCGTATATCGCCGGCCAGGGCTATTCCGAAGCCACCTCCAATGGCAGCGCCGCGGATGGCACAAATGATCGGTTGGGGAGCGTGTCTCATACGGTTGGGTATGTCCGATAATTTGCGCTGAATCATGAACCCACGCGGGCGCAATCGGGAGGGAAGCCCTTCGGATATACCATCTTCGAAACCTGGGGTTGAGGTCAGGTCCAGACCAACGGAGAAGTGCCGGCCCTCGCTTCGAATGATAACCACCCGGATGTCCAGGTTGTCCTCCAGGGAACCGAAGAAGTCACGAAGTTCCAGAATCATGTCCCAGGAGAGGGCGTTGTGTTGCTCGGGACGGTTTAGAGTCAACCAGCCTATATGATCACGCAGTTCGAACTTCAAGTTTTTGTAGTCCATTCGACCCTCACTTTGCCATTATTGTCTAGTTTCGCAGACGAACTTGTGCATTTCAAGCTCGTGTTAGGTACAGAAGCGATTCAAAGGCTGAAACCTTGTAACCTTGGACAGCAGTGTTGTAACTTGTCTTCTTACATCCAATTGCGGGTCACTGGAAACTATCGAAACCCAAGAGCGCACCACGCCAAGTAAAGATAGCCGAGGTACTCGCCGGTAATATCCCAGGCGCAAGCCCTGCCGAGCTTTATGGCTTTCCCTGTGGCCGCCCGGTGGTGAATGACGGGAGAAGACCCCGGGACGGCATTGGGCAAGAGGGTGCCCTGGAAAGAGCGACACGGCAGCACCACCGGCTGCTTGCCGAACGTCGAAACTAAGAGTGCTCTGGAACGGTCAGGTTCACCCTCTTCGGACCAGGCTCATGGCCTTTGTCGGGCAGGATGGCACGCACACCCCACAACCAATGCAGGCCGCTGCATCAACCATGGTGTGCCCGTCCACCTGAATGGCATTGACGGGACAACGGCCGGAGCACTCGGCACAGGTATTGCAGCGCTCCGGGTTCGTCCGAGCTGTAAACGGGGACGGTATGAAGGTAGGTACGCCCATTTTGAAGGTGTGGAATATGGCACAGCTATGGTTACAGCAATTACAGATCTGGCCATATATGTTGATGGTGTGCACCAAGCCATCCTCGTTACAGAGTCGCAACTGGTCCAGAGCCTGCTCATAAGTCAACTCACGTGCCATGCCATGCCTGACGGCCCAGCGGCTCAAGGCTCCGGTATGCATGCAGGTCTCCATCATGTGGTTGCAGGCGTCTTTAGACTCGACCAGTCCGTGGCTGAACCGGCAGGGACAAGGCGAAACGCTCCAGTGGCCTGCTTCCCGGATGACCTCGGCAAGGTTCTCGGATAGTGATGCGTCCTTGGGAAGGGCCGCCTGGGCTGCCCAAACCGGGGTGTAGCCAAACCCCAATTTTGCCAGGGCCGTCTCTGCATGGTCCTTCATTAGTGTGGTGATTGCTTTACCCAAGGCTACGGTATAGGGGAAACGTATGCCGCCCCAGAGGCCGGTTTCCGTCAAGCCGCCGGCGACCATCCCAGTTACCCTGTAGACCGGGTCTTCCGCCGCCGGGTCGTAGACGATGGTGCCGTGATCGGCCATCTTGAGGAGTTTGGTCTTTAGGATGGCCGGGTCCAGGGTGGTCCGTTCCGCGAGCTCACTTAAAGTCCCGCCGGCGATACGGACCTTGAGGGCTAGGGCGGCTTCATCCGGCATGAATTGTAAACTGAGAATCTTCACGAGAGAAGGCATAACTGGCATGCCTACCTCGTCTTCTTGAGCTATCATCTCCGCCAGTTGTTGATAGATGCTGTCGTTTGTCAAAGTCCCCCCTTTTCCGTGCTGGCTTGGCCTCCAAAGCCGGCCATGGTTCGGTCTGAGTACCAGCCGCTAATTGAACATTGTGCCCAGTTTTACCCGCCATTATATTGGCATATCGGTAACCCGTAAAGCCCGAGCGATCGGGAGAGAACCGAAAAGGATAGGGCTGGGGGTTAAGCCCGATTTCGTGTCCTTGCATCGAATTGAGTTATGACCCCATTTTTCTTATTGACAGGGATTGAGGACGCGAACATACTTTTTATGTATACTTTATGAGATCCTTCCCGCCGGCTTTGTTCCGTCGCAAGGATTATGTATGCTTGGTATTAGCAGGCAAATTGACGCCGCCTCCGGGGCCGGCGATATAAGAAGGTGTATTATGGAATACGTTTATTCGTTCAGAGATGGGATCGATGACCGGCTCCTGATGGGAAATAAAGGGGCTAACCTCGTTTCCATGACCAAGCTGGGTTTCCCGGTGCCTCCGGGATTCATCATTACTATCAAGGCTTACGAGAGGTGGCGTGAAACCGGGTCCATACCCGATGGCGCCATCGAAAAGGCGATGGTCGAACTGGAAAAGGAGATGGGGAAGAAGCTGGGCGAAGGACTCGAAGTTTCGGTGAGATCTTCCGGTGCCACGTCCATGCCGGGGATGATGGATACCCTCCTGAATCTTGGTGACATGGATGAAGTCAAAGTCGCTGTGAGACAGATTTTCGGTTCCTGGGACAATCCAAGGGCGGTCGAATACCGGCGACTCAACAGGATCAGCAGCCAGTTGGGGACAGCCGCTATCGTTCAAGCCATGGTCTACGGAAACCGGGACGATGATTCGGGCACTGGTGTCATCTTTACCCGTAACCCTGCCACTGGCGAAACAGGACTATACGGGGAGTACCTTGTCAATGCCCAGGGTGAGGACATTGTTTCGGGTTCACGTACCCCGGAACCAATTGATACTCTCAGTATGGCGATGCCAAAGGTATATTCAGAGTTAGAGGCCATGGCAGCCAGGCTGGAACGGCACTATTGCGAGATGCAGGATATCGAGTTCACTATCGAGTCCGGCCGGCTATATTTGTTGCAAACACGTTCCGGCAAGAGGACCGGCAACGCGGCAGTCAGAATTGCGGTGGAAATGATTGATGAGGGGCTCATCACTGGAGAAGAGGCCATCATGCGTGTGAGCGTGGACGAGTTGCGGAGTCTTCTTCACAAGCAAATACAAGAGCCCGTAACTCAAAGGCCGCTGGCCAAAGGGCTTAATGCCGCTCCCGGAGCGGCAAGTGGTGTTGTCGTATTTGATGCACCGGAGGCGGTTGTGCAATCACGGAAAGGGAAGGCGGCCATTCTGGTCCGTCCCGAGACCAGCCCTGATGATATTCAGGGTATAGCCGCGGCTGCTGGTGTGTTGACGCAAAAGGGCGGGCTGACTTCTCACGCTGCGGTGGTCACCAGAGCGATGGGGAAGCCGTGTATCTGTGGCGCAGAAGGCATTGACATAGACTTGCGGAAAAAGACGGTGCATATTGATGGCCTGGAGATAAAGGAAGGCGATGTGGTAACCATTGACGGCACAACAGGTCTGGTCTACCAGGGAGAACTTCCACTACAGGAATCAACGATCACCACTTACCTTAAGGACCTGATGAGTGTCGCCGATGGTTTCAAACGGCTTGGAGTAAGGGCCAATGCTGATACTCCGGACATGATTGAACAATCGCTTGCCTTTGGTGCTGAGGGTATCGGGCTATGCCGGACAGAGCGCATGTTCAATGCCCCCGAACGCTTGTTTGCTATCAGAGAGTTCATTCTGGCAGATAACCAGGAGGAGAGATTTCGGGCCGTCGAGCGGCTGCGCGAGCTTCAAACAATGGACTTCAAGGAACTGTTCAAGGTATTGAACGGGGCTCCTATCATAATCAGGCTTCTCGATTTACCATTGCATGAGTTCCTGCCGCCTGAGAAGGACGTTACGGACCCCAAGATGAGGCAGAGAATTGAGGAATTGCAGGAGATCAACCCGATGCTTGGACACCGTGGTGTGCGGGTTGCTGTGACGACTCCGGAAATCTACCAGATGCAGATAGATGCCATAGAGACTGCTCTGGCCGAAGTGCCGGCCAACGTCTCGGTCATGGTCCCTCAGGTCATCACTTCGCAGGAAGCCAGGGCGGTGAAGAGGATGTTGAAGAACTCTCATTTGAAATTTGGTGTCATGATGGAGACGGTACGGGCCTGCATGAGGGCGGGGCGGTTGGCTGAGGTAGTGGACTTCTTCTCCTTTGGTACCAACGATCTGACCCAGGCGGTATACTCCTTCAGTCGTGAAGATGCTGAGAAGCGGTTCCTTTCCACGTATCTGAGCCATGGCATCTTGAGAGACAATCCCTTCGAGTTTCTTGATGTGAAGGGCGTTGGCCGGCTCATGGAGACAGCCATATTCTGGGGTCGCCGGGTGAAACAGGATATCGAAATCGGTGTTTGCGGCGAACAGGCCGGCGAGCCCAGGTCCATAACGTACCTGCACCATATCGGGGTTGACTACGTTAGTTGCAGTCCCTTCCGGGTCCCCATTGCCAAACTCGTGGCGGCCAAGGCGGCCATACGGGCCAGGGTATACCACACCAAGGGAGATGGACACGAAAGGGCGCAACAGCCTGCGGTTGCCAGGTAGGCGCCGGTCCAATATCAGTATTAACGCTAACCAAAGCGCAATAAATAGCCCCCGGCGTTCAGCGGCCGGGGGCTATTTATTGCGCACGGCCGGCCTGGTCCTGAGTTGCTTCTTTCTTTGCACTGGGTTGCTTGTGCTGTCTCCAAGAAGGCCATAGGTCGGTTGCGAAGCATGGCACCTTGCAGAAGGCACCTGTCCGAGCTAAACTGAGCTAGACTCGGTGCTGTTTTACCCTCCCCCTTCGAGCATCAGAAAGAATAAGGAGGCGATCCAGGTGCACAGCTTTGAATTGGAGGAGTTTGCCCGCACTGCCAAACGGATAAGAGAAAGAGCTATGGCCGAAAACCGGTTGCTGCATAATCCGCCTATTGAAGTGCTGAGGCAGGTTGTTGAAAGGCAGCCCGGGGTGAAGAAGACCAAGTACGGTAACTATGTTGCTGAAAGTGAACCGACCTCCAGATCAGCCATGTTCACAAAGAACAGTGTTGACTCTGTCTATGGTGATGAGGAACGCAGGCTTCTGGCGCAGTGCGAAGAGGCCCTGTCCAGAGAAAAACTGATTTCCATAGACAGGGTAGTGGGCGATGTAAACGGCAACACGACTGTAAGATTGATCGTCCCCGAACGCTTCGCTCATGTTGCTGCCGGTGGGAAGAACCTCTTTATCCGCCCTTCCGGGGTGGTTGAAGAGCCGAACTATCAGATCATATTCTTTGCCGACGATGCCTTTGAAGCTAACATAAACAAGCCGCTCCCCGAAAAGGACATCACCATACGTTTGGCAATGCTTGATGGCGGCAGATTCGTTAAGGTGGTCCGGAACGGTAATTACATAGGTGAATTTAAGAAGGGTGTCTTTGCTGCGGAGGACTGGGCAGCCAAGACCCAGAGAGGCGGCATATTCCTGCATGCCGGCTGCAGAGAGGACATACTCCAGTCGGTGCGAGGTGACTATTGCACTAAGAGGTCCTTGCTCATCGCGCTGAGCGCCAACGGTAAGACTTCCACAACCTGCAGAATACTGGCCCGGAAGAACAAAGAGAAGTCGTGGCTCGTTCAGGACGACGGGGGAACACTCATGCCAGATGGCTCTTTTCACGGTTTCGAGGCTGGCGGAGTATTTGTCAAGACGGAGGGTGTCAATCCCGGGGAACAGATTGAAATATACTACGCTTTGCTCAAGAGGCAGACCACTCTGGAGAACCTGTATGTGGACGAGGATGGGGATTTTGATTTTGATAACGTGGATAGGACCTCCAATGGCAGGGCCGTGGTGCTGAGAAAATGCATAATGCATGCTTGCCCTCATATCTCCGTGGAGGGCGTTGATAACTTGATTATTATCACTAGGGGGCCGATAATTCCCGCCATATCGAGGCTGACTCGTGAGCAGGCTGCAGCCTTGATGGTCCTGGGTCAAGCCATGGAATCGTCTGCCGGCGACCCGACTCAAGCAGGAAAAATCAGGAGTGAATTCTTCTATGACCCCTTTGTAGCCGGAAACCTCGCCGAGCACGCCAATCGGTTTTACGAGATTACACAGGGAATTCCCGAGATGAACTATTATCTGCTGAATACTGGGGGTATAGGGGAAGGGGATCGTTATAGGGATATCAAGCTGGACTTCACCATGTCTGTACTCGATGCGTTGTTGAGGGGAGAGCTTGAAGATTGGGTAGAGTCTCCTGCAGGCTTTGAGGTGCCCAAAGCTATAGGGTTTGCGGATGATGTTTACCTGCATCCGGAAAAACTCTACTCAGTAAGCGAGTTCGAGGAAAAGAACGAAGCACTTAACAGGATCAGGCATGAAGCGGTGGAGAAACTGGGTGACCGCCTCCATTCTGATATCAGGAGCGTATTCTAGGACGCCATCCTGCTGTGGCAGCAGGACTACAAAGGGTCCCGAAGATTTGGTGAGTGATCAAGACGGGCACATTAGCTCAAGGAACGGGTTTTCTGTGAGCATTCATCGCTGACTCAGCCATGCTATCGAGTCAGCTACCTCTTTCACGATAGCGGTGCCGGTTAGCCAACCTGTGCGCAGGACAATTGACCCCTAAATACATTCTTGCCGGCTAATCACATGCATGCTAGAATGTGGCAGTTCAGGACTGTGGGGGAGTCTTGTTGGCGCCAGTAAGATATGATGCACGAAGAGGGCTGCAACTACTAAGGCTCGGGACGGGGCAACCGGTTGCTTTGTTTCGCCACGGGCAAGAAGAATCGATCGCCCACGTAGTAGATGGCCGGGGTCGGCTTTTGCTTGTCCAGAAGACGGGATGGGGCAAGAGCTACGTCTACTTTATCGCCAACAAACTGCTGCGTGAAAGCGGTGCAGGCCCATGTTTGCTGATATCGCCGTTGCTGGCCCTGATGCGCAACCAGATTCTTCAGGCCGAGCGAATGGGCGTCAGGGCAGAGACCATCAATTCGGACAATCAAGACGAATGGGAGCGAGTAGAGGCGGCGATTCGAGGCAACAAAGTAGACATCCTTCTGATCTCGCCTGAGCGACTGGCAAATGAGCGTTTTGTGACTGCGGTGCTGGCGAGTGTGGCCGAGAGAATCGGCCTGCTGGTCATCGATGAAGCTCACTGTATTTCGGACTGGGGCCACGATTTTCGCCCGCACTATAGGTTGATTCAACGCATAGTCCAAGCCCTGCCGGCCAACTTGAGGTTGCTGGCTACTACTGCCACGGCCAACAACCGGGTGATCTCCGATCTGGAAGAAGTGCTGGGGCCCAGGCTGACCGTTATGCGGGGCGACCTGAACCGGCCTTCCCTCAAGCTGCAGACCATCCGGCTGGCCAAGCAGTCCGAGCGGCTGGCCTGGCTGGCTGCACAGGTGCCTGCCTTGCCGGGCAACGGCATCATCTACACGTTGACAGTGAAGGATGCCGATCGCATTGCCGCCTGGCTACGGTCGCAAGGGCTTAACGTCGAGTCATATACCAGCGAGACCGGACCGCGCCGTGTGGAACTTGAGAACGCGTTGTTGGCCAACAGGGTCAAGGCTCTGGTCGCCACAACGGCGCTTGGTATGGGTTTCGACAAGCCGGACCTCGGTTTCGTGGTCCATTATCAGTCGCCCGGCTCAGTAGTGGCTTACTACCAGCAGGTGGGCAGGGCCGGTCGCGCTCTCAATGCAGCATATGGTATATTGTTGAGTGGCGAAGAAGAAACGGACATTACCAGCTACTTCATCACGAACGCTTTTCCAACGCGCCAGGAAGTGGACCTTGTGCTCAGCGCTCTTCTTAATGCCCGCGGTGGACTTACTTTGTGGGAACTGATGAGTCGATTGAACCTCAGCAAAGGCAGGATCGAAAAGGCCCTCTCCCTGCTTTCGCTGGAGTCGCCGGCCCCCATTGCGAAACAGGGTCCCAGGTGGCAACTGACACCAACCGAGTTGAGCGAAGGGTTCTGGCAGCGTGCAGAACGTCTTACCGCTTTGCGATATCAAGAGCAGGAACAGATGCAACGATACGTGAGCTTGACCTCGGGTCTCATGGAGTTTCTGATCCGGGCCCTGGATGGCGACCCGGTCGATGTCCGGCCGCCTGACATACCGGACTTGCCTGCCACTACTGATGGGGCGCTTGTTCAGGCTGCTGTGGCGTTCTTGCGCCGCACCAGCTTGCCGCTTGAGCCGCGCAGGCAGTGGCCGGGAGGCGGTCTGCCTGTCATGCAGCTAAGTGGGAGGATCGCACTGGAGCGCCAGGCCCAAGAGGGGAAAGCGCTCTGCATGTGGGGCGACTCCGGCTGGGGAGAGATGGTGCGTCTGGGCAAATACGCCGACAATCGGTTTTCTGACGAACTGGTCGAAGCATGCACCGGACTTGTTCGCACCTGGAATCCTGAGCCATTCCCTACCTGGATAACGTGCATACCATCACGTCGCCATCCGAATCTCCTTCCAGACTTCGCCAGGCGTCTGGCGGCATCCCTGGGTCTATCCTTCCACGCTGCCCTGGTGAAGACGGTCGAACGTCCTCAACAGAAGGCCATGGCCAATAGCAGCCTGCAAGCTCGAAATGTGGACGGGGCTTTGAGAGTTGTAGGAAGCAGCCTTCCCAGCGGGCCGGTCCTGCTGATTGATGATATGGTAGATTCCCGCTGGACATTTACGATCGCTGCCTGGTTACTGAGGGCCCATGGCAGCGGCGAAGTGTTCCCGTTGGCGCTGGCATATACGGGGCGGACTAATGAATAGTAGTCATGTGTCTGCCAATACCCAGGCGGTCTTGCTACTGACGGGGCCGTTGATTGTGGGACGTGCCGGGCGTTCGTCAGAGATGCTGTCAACGGGTGAGTACAATCGCCTGGCACGCGCTCTTCATGATATTGAGCGTGAGCCGGCAGACCTGCTCGGACCGGAGGCCGGTGACATCCTGGCGGAGTTCCGTGGCTTGATTGACGGTGAACGCATTACGCGGTTGCTGGGAAGGGGTTTCCTTCTGAGCCAGGCAATTGAACGATGGCAGTCTCGTTCCATCTGGGTTGTCTGCCGGGAGGACGATAACTATCCGGAGCGGATAAAGGAGCGCCTGAAAGCTGCCGCCCCGCCCCTCTTTTATGGATGCGGGGATGCTGATCTTCTCCAGTCAGGCGGGCTGGCAATTGTCGGATCCAGGAATATTACCGACACGCTGCGTGAATATGCTGAAGATGTCGGACGCCTTGTTGCCAGGGCGGGCAAGACAGTTATCTCCGGGGGTGCGCGAGGCATTGATCAGGCATCTATGCGTGGCGCACTGCGCGCTGATGGCTGGGTTGTCGGAGTGCTGGCGGACAGCTTGGAGAGGCTCGTAATGGCCAGAGAGAACAGGGATTTGCTAATGGATGGGAGGTTGGTCCTGGTCTCACCCTACGATCCGGCGGCCGGGTTTGAAGTCGGCCGCGCAATGTCCAGAAACAAATTGATCTATGCTTTCGCCGACGCCGCCCTGGTTGTGAGTTCGGACTATGGCAGTGGCGGCACCTGGGCTGGAGCGACCGAACAGTTGGAGAAACTGCGTCTTGTTCCCGTGTATGTTCGTTCCGGGGGGGATTTGGGGGAGGGACTGGAGGGGCTTCTGAGGAAGGGAGCCCTGCCTTGGCCGGATCCCTCGAGTCCTCAAGAGATGGTGGAGATTCTCAGCTTCCGGGAGTATCCCGCGATGGACGAACCTCAACAGCCGGAGCTTCCCTTCGCCATAAGGGAAGGAGCGCTTGTTTCACCCGGGACGGTGGAGAATGCCGGAGAGCAAGCCAAGGATTCATCAGCGGAGCCCTGTGTAGGTGGAGCGGTTCCCGAAGAAATGAGAAACGTCAGAGAGTTTCTGGGAGCAGTGCAAACTCCACAGACCGTGGACGAGATTGCAGCACATCTCAACGTGTCCAGGAATCAAGCCAGAAAATGGGTGCAGTGTCTGGTTGATGAAGGTGTAGTCCAGAGAACAGGGCGACCGTTCCGTTTTTCTTTGCGGAGGGACGTGCAGAAAAACATGTTCGACGTATAGTCGTGTTCTTCCACCTCATCTCCATGAGATTCGTTGCTGCGGCGGTATGGGGTCAACTGAAACCGCACTCTAAATGTCGCCCGGCTGTTGCTCGTCGCTGGCAGGTGTAGGTTTGTGAATGGGCGGCCTGTACTCCACCATTTCATCACGTGCCGGATGGGTCTTAAACAGCAATGACTTGGCGAGTCCAACGAAGTCCGTTCGGGAAGTAGGAGGTAAAAGTGCAGTCACAGAGAGCCAAGGTGTTTATTAGTTGCGGGCAGAAGACGCAGACTAACGAGATCGAGGCGGTGAACGAGATCAAAACGGTTGTCGAAGAGTTGGGATTCGAACCATACGTGGCCGTTCAACAACAAAGCTTGCTCAGTCTTAGAGAGAACATCTTTGATCAACTCGCCCATTCTGAATACTTCCTGTTCGTTGATTTCATCCGAGAGCAGCTCGATGGTACGGCCGAAAACAGGGGATCGTTATTCAGCCACCAGGAACTGGCGATCGCGTCATATTTGTACTTGCCAATAATAGCGTTTCAACAAAGCGGCGTGAAGCAATTGGACGGAATGATGAAAGCTTTCCAGGTGAATGCTATCCCGTTCACAGATATTAACCAGGTTCCCATGTTGGTTAGAGAGGAAATTGGGAAGGCTGGCTGGCGTGCAGACTGGAAGAATGCGCTTGCCATAAGCAGGCAGCGAGGTGAGCATGATGATACCTACGTAGGCAAGGACTCAACAATGCTGGCAAGATTCTTCCATTTGGACGTGACAAACCGAAACCTTGTCAAGCCGGCGTTCAACTGCATAGCCTATGTTGAATCAATATTGGACATGACCAGCGCCTTGCCCATTCCCCTGCGAACTGCAGAGCTAAAATGGGCTGGCTACACATTCCCGTACGCAAGTATATTGGCCAGATCGCACCGTCAGCTGGACGCCTGTTTCGTCATGCACGATGATCCTCAAGTGTTATACTTCAATTGCTTCTCGGATTCTGGGCATTTTTGGCGCCCAATGATGGGACCCGGCAAATTTGAGATCACCTATCTTGTAACAAGCGAAACCTTTCCTATGGCTCGATTGACCGTTACTGCATGTGTTGGGAACTCAATAGACGACGCTGGCCTGACCTAGTCAGGAGCAAATGCGACAGAAGAATATGTTGGTAGCGCATACGGGATTCGAACCCGTGATCTCCTCCTTGAGAGGGAGGTGTCCTAGGCCGCTAGACGAATGCGCCAACCTTAACCAGCATTTAACTGGCTGGGGAACCAGGATTCGAACCTAGCCTTGCTGGTCCAGAGCCAGCCGTCCTACCACTAGACGATTCCCCAACAGTCAATTTTCGAGTTTACCATACGGCATTCCCACACGCAACCCTCGTTCCAGGGTTGCTATCTGCATCCTGTGTCGTGATTCTTGATGGTTGATGGCTTAGATCACAGGTGATAATACTTGCTGTCCGGGCTGAAAGAGGATGCCTGGTCCTGCAAAGGCGGTGCTTGATGGCGGCCTGGGTTCGCGTATCAGCCGGAGCCCAGGGTTCGGTGTGCCAGTGCCGGTGCGGTTTATTACTGCTTCGGGGGGTTGGGAGGCGGAACCAGGCTCACCTCCCAACCGAGCCGCTTCGAGTGGTAACGAGTAAGGCAATTATAAGATAAAGTAGGATAAAACACAAGATAATAGCTGGTACGCTATTGTGCAGAAAGGGGTTATGTTGGCAGATGGTCTCCCAGGCAAATGGCGTGAACCGCGGTGGGCTAGCGCAGGTCTCCTGGTTTCTGCGGGTGCGGATAGGGATGCCGCCAGAGCACCCTGGCCGCTGGTCCCGCCCGCAACTGGTCGGTCAATGGTCCAGCTCCTGCCTCGTAGAGTTGCATCAACTGGTCTTCTACCTCGTAATCAAAGGGGTCGCCCAGGTTCTGCTCGATCTCCCCACCCGGCTCCAGCGGGTTGTCGAGGTACCACTGGACTGTCATCTCAAGGGCCTTCTCCGTCGAAAAGATGTCGCGGTATCCGAGTTGTTGCTTGATCTTGTCGATGCCCATTACCCGGTGCCATCGGAATAGCGTCTGTGTAGGTGCGGCCCGGAAGCCCGGCGGCAGCATGTCGAAGGGAATCTCCACGAACTCGAACCGGTGTCCCATGATCTCCGAAACCATGTCCACCCATTCACGGTTGTATAGGACCCGCTCATCGCAAATGTTATAGATCTGGCCCGCCGCTGGGGAGGGGTTGTCCACTGCCAGCATCAGCCCGTTGGCGATATTGGCTCCAAAACCCCTGGACAGCAAAGCCATACCTCCTCCTGGCAGGATTATCCTGCGACGGCCATCTTTAATGCGCCGTATAAGACTCCATTCCGGGGCCCCTATATGCCGGGGACCGTAGACAATTGGATAGCGAAAATGGGTGACGGTGTAGTCACCTGCCGCATGGGCGGCCATGACCACTCGTTCCGATTCCCGGACCTGGTCTGAGAAATGGTCCACGTCCTCAGCCGTGGACAAGGGGTGATCTTCGTCTACTGGTACCGGAGAGGGTTCCATACTGTCCCAGGGATGGGGGTCGGTTATGCTCATCCAGCCCTTGTAGGTAGCCAGGGCACCGCCCACGGAGATCAAACGGTCAGCGCGTCCCTTCATGACCTCGGCGATAAGCTTCAACCGTCCGTAGATGGCCATGGTCAAATCGAAGCTGCGGTCCTCTAAGGCTTCCTCGAGATTCTTTCGCCAGTGGGGATCGGCCTTGATGTGCTCCACACCGGACGGTAATTCGATGGGATGCACGCCGCGATTCAGGACGCTCACCTGGTACCCTCTATGCAGGAGTCCGTCAATAACAAGTGGGCCGGTGGAGCCCGCGCCGCCGATAACAAGTGCTTTCATACTCTTCCTCCACGTGGCAAGTCTGTCCGCTCAGGCGGACCAAGTCGGTTGGAGTTTACCACAGGCATTGAAGAGGGGCAACCAGGATGAGATTAGCAAAAGGGCAGTGGTGTTGGTGCTCGCTTGGGGCGGATGCAAAGCAACGTACGGGGTGGGAGTCAACAGTCGTTCTACATCAGTCGGTAATTGCCTGCCGATTCCGCATTATGATAAACTTGCCTGAAGCCAGCAAATTCCTTTGGGAGTAGATAATCAGATGACAGTCGTTTTGGAAACCAGCTTACCCAACCTGTTCCGGCGGGGCAAAGTACGGGACAACTACGAGTGGGGCAAGGACCTGCTTATTGTTGCCACCGACCGGATATCTGCCTTCGACTACGTTCTGCCTTCAGGAATTCCTGAGAAGGGCAAGGTACTGAACCAGCTTTCCGCATTCTGGTTCGAGAAGACAGCCCATATCCTGCCCAATCATGTCATAAAGACCGTAAGATCCCTGGCCGAACTCAACGGACATGATGGACCGGGTATGGAATACCCGGCTTATCTGGTGGGCCGCTCTATGATCGTCAAGCGGGCTGAGTGCCTGCCGGTTGAGTGTATAGTCAGAGGTTATCTCTCGGGTTCTGCCTGGGCTGAATACAAGTCCAAGGGGACCATACATGGTGCCCAGGTGCCGGCTGGGCTCAAGGAATCACAGGAGTTGCCCGAGCCCATTTTCACACCCACCACCAAGGCAGAGACGGGTCATGATGAACCGATTTCTACGGCTGAGGTGGCACGTCTAACCAGCCAGGACATCGCCAAGGTGCTGGAGGAAAAGAGCCTGGCGCTGTATAACTTCGCCAGAGATTATGCTCGCAACCGTGGCATCATCATTGCAGATACCAAGTTCGAGTTCGGACTGCTTGGGGACCAATTGATCATCATTGACGAGATGCTGACGCCGGACTCCAGCCGGTTCTGGGACCTTGACATCTACCAGCCTGGACAACCTCAACCCAGCTTCGATAAGCAAATGGTCCGCGACTGGTTGATCGAGTCAGGTTGGAAGAAGGAGCCGCCCATTCCGGGGCTGCCGGATGATCTGGTAAACCGGACAGCCGAGAGGTATCAGGAAGTATACAGACGGCTTACAGGGAAGGCCCTGGAGATATAGGGACGGGGTAATTAGTATGTTTCTGGCCAAGGTGTACATAACGCTCAAACCGACCGTGAATGACCCACAGGGGCTGACAATACGGGGCGCGTTGCACGAACTGGGCTTCGCCAACGTGACCAGTGTGCGGGCCGGCAAGTACATTGAGATCCAGCTGGAAGAGGTTGACCGCGCCGAAGCTGAGGGTCAGGTGGAGAGCATGTGCCGCAATCTGCTGGCCAACACGGTAATAGAGAACTTCCGTTTCGATTTGGAGGAAGTCGCGGGCTGAGCAGTGTAAGCGCCGGGGCAGATACCTGGTGGCTAGCAAAGCACAGGGCCGCTGCTGCCCCCGGTAGAAAACGGAATCAAATCCTTCCATTCCTGCTTCGCAGGAATGCGGTCCAGTGGAACTCTCTAGTCTAACCATAACGTATTCTGATAACAGTCTTCCTCTCCAAGGTCCCAGGGAGGTGGATATTAGACGAGACCGCGACATGCCTGGATGGCAACGGCGCCACGAAGCACGAACTCTTCCCACAGTGACGCTGCCTGGGAGTTAACATAATGTCATTGTGCGAAAGCGATTCACCAACTCAGCAAGACTATACCCGGGTCAATCGGGAGGTCATTGACCTTCTGGAACAGATAGCCGGGGCAGGCTCGGTCGTGGTTGGCGATGACTTGGTGGCGGGTTATGCCTGCGACGAAATGCCCGTTGCAGATTACCATATGCCGGAGGTTGTTGTTAAACCCGGGGATACGGTCGCAGTGGGACGAATACTGCAATTGGCCAGCCAACGGCGTATTCCGGTTACACCCAGGGGCAGCGGCACAGGTGTCTGCGGCGGTTGCGTCCCTCTCTACGGAGGCATTCTTCTCTCCCTGGAGCTCATGGACCGCATTATGGAGATAGACGAAGACAACTTCGTTGCCGTGGTGGAACCTGCTGTGACCCTGGCCAATTTGAACACGGCGCTGGAGAGCCATGGCTTGTATTATCCGGTGTATCCCGGGGAGAGCAACGCCAGCATAGGCGGCACAGTGGCCACCAATGCCGGAGGCATGAAGGCCGTCAAGCACGGAGTGACCAGAAATCATGTCATGGGGCTCGAGGCTGCTCTACCCACAGGTGCCGTAATAGACACGGGCGGCAAGTTTGTCAAGAGCTCGACCGGCTATGATCTGACGCAACTTCTCATCGGGTCCGAAGGGACCCTGGCAGTGATAACCAAGATCATTCTGCGACTGGGCATTCCTCCCAAACACATGGAGGTACTCTTCATCCCCTTCGAGGGACTTGATGATGCCGTCGGTGCCGTCCCGCTGATACTCAAAGAGGGTAGTCTTCCCGCCGGAATAGAGTTCATGGAGAGGGACATCATCGGCATCGTCGAGGAGGATACCGGCAAAGAGGTCCCTCATCACGATTATGCCGCCTTCCTTATGGTGATCCTCGAGGGACAGACCGAAGCGGATATTCATGAACAGGCCGGTCGTATCGAGAAGGTGTGCCTTGATAATGGCGCCGCCGGGGTACTGGTGCCTCCTGGGGCGGCCAGCAGGCGTAGATTGATTGAGATGAGGGAGAGTTTTTATCCGACCATCAAGCGGTCGGGCCCCATCGAGGTCGCCGATGTGGTAGTGCCCCGCAGCCGGATACCCGAATTCGTAAAGCAGGCCAGGTCAACCGGCGAGCGTCATGGCGTCCCCGTCATCTCCTATGGACATGCCGGGGACGGCAACGTCCATGTGCATCTCCTAGGCAAGGATCTTGATCCATCAGAGTGGCGCCGTAAGCGGCCTGTGGTGATGGAAGAGATATACCGGCTGGGCGTTGCCCTGGGTGGAGTAATCTCTGGAGAGCATGGTCTGGGTTATGAGAAGAAGGGTTATC
>PUNJ01000058.1 GCA_003551705.1 Chloroflexota bacterium
AAGCTTACCTGGCCACCCCCGGCCGTCTCTGGGAGCTTTTTTTACCAGGCCCAGAACTCTTGCTCAACCCGAATTCATCAAAAAGCAAGCTGCCCTATACCGTCCTTGCCTGCCGGAAAGAAAACCAGTTTGTTTTGCTGCACACTCACCTTGCCAATAAAATAACCGGTCATTTGCTTGCCACTGGTTCGCTGACACCTTTCAAAGAGTACCGGGTTGTCAAAGAGGAACCGGCTTGTGCCAGGCACCGCTTTGATTTGCTTTTGCAGCACAAGCAAACCGGTGAAAGCTATTACCTGGAGATTAAAAGCTGCACCCTTTTCGCCGGCCGCCTGGCCATGTTTCCCGATGCAGTGACCAGGAGAGGCTCTGATCATCTTTGCAAATTACATGAACTTTCCACCCGGGGCATAAAAACGGGCTGCCTTTTTTTAGTAATGAATCCGGATACACAATATTTCCTGCCTGCCTACCATATAGATCCCGCTTTTGCTAAGATTTTCATGGCCGTAAAAGAATCGGTCCAGTTAAAAGCAGTAGCTGTTGGTTTTGACCGTACTTTCACTGTCATAAATTCAGTAAAGGAACTGGTCATCCCCTTCTCTTTTTTGAATAGTGAATTGCAGGATAGGGGTGCTTATCTGCTTTTGATTAAAATCAATAGTAATAAAATCCTGGAAATTGGCAGTTTGGGCCAAACTGAATTTGAACAGGGTTACTACATCTACACCGGGTCAGCAATGCAGGCCCTGAGCAAAAGGGTTGCCCGTCATACCCGTAAAAAAAAGAAAAAACGCTGGCATATCGATTACCTGGTTTCAGAAGCCGAGACTGTAACCCCTGTTTCGATCATCAGCAGCAATAAACTGGAATGCGATCTGGCTGCTAACCTGAACAGAATTGCCGAAAAAACCATTAAAGGCTTCGGAGCTTCAGACTGCAACTGCGCGGGGCACCTTTTTTATTTTATGGAAAACCCGCTTTACAACCCCCGCTTTATAGATCTAGTCCAGTATTATCGCCTTCTACGGCTTGAAGAAAAAATCGAGCTTATACAAACTAAAGAATGATGTTTACGCTTGAAACGATCTTTCTGCTATCGAAGGTGCCACGTTAACTTAAGATCATGCCCCGAGCATCACCAAAAAGTTCTCAACGAGGGTGGGGTTAAAGATTGATCCGCTGTCTCTGCGAATTATGTCAATAGCTTTATCCTGGCTCATGGGTTCGCTGTACGGTCTTTTACTGCGCAATGCATCATAAATATCAGCAACAATGATCATCTGGCTGATGATGTTAGGCTGCCAGTTTTTCTTGATATTCGGATAACCAGTACCGTTAAATTTAATATGGTGCTCCAGAGCTGTAAGAATGGTCAGATTCGGAATATTTTTCTGCTGGCCGATATACTGTGCTCCCCTGATAGTATGGGTCTCCATAATGGCACGCTCATAAGAATTTAATGGCCCGGGTTTGTTAAGTATTTCATCAGGAATAACCATTTTACCAACATCATGAAGGAGTGCGGAAACCCCGATATCTTCCAATGTTTTTCCGTAAAAACCCAAAAAATCGGCGAAACTCACGGTTAAAAGCGCTACATTCGTAACGTGCACGTAGGTATATTCATCATCAGATTTAATCGATGCAAGCAGTTTGAGCGGGTCCATAAATTTCTTAAATATCCTGATAAACTCAATAACAAGATTTTTTGCCCTGTTTGAATCAAGGCTTTCATTATTCTGCATTCCGCTGTAAATTGCTTTTAGCTCCTGTGCTGCCATATATTGGAAGAATAAAATTTCTGTAAACTCATCGGCAGAACCATCCCTTTTTTCCAGCACTCCATCAAAAACTATCTTACCCAGCCTGATGTGACTTCTTGACGGTATACTTTCCAGTTTACTGTCAGCCAGATCGTTCACAAAATGAATCAATTGCGATTTTGGGAGACCGGGAAGCAAAGTTATTCGCTCCACTCCTTTTTTATTAAGAATATCTACAAAAGTTTGTCCCGCTGGCCCCGTATTAAGCAGGGGCTTACCATAAGCGACAATGTTATCGCCTACAATAAAAAGGGTAAAATCCGGAACAGCATTAAAAACCTTTGAAATGCTGTTGAAAAGCCGGTCAATGAGAAATATCACCTGGGGATGAGCCTGCGGGTATATTTTCAAGCTGGTAATTGTAGCAACGAATTCCATAATAATTTTTGTTGTTTCTTTACTATCAACACTCTGCATTAAAAGCACCCTGACATGAATAATATTTTAAAAAAATGGTAGTTCTTATTTTAGAAACTAGCTAAGATGAAGCGGCCATTTTATGGCATATACTGCTTATATTCTTATTTCTCGATTTTAGACCTTCCATAACCAGTCTCTGGACCGCTGACCGGGGATATCCCGGAAGAGTTTTGTATAGAAACTCTTTCGTTTGCCGCAAATTTTTCGGAGTAAAGGAAAATCCTGTAAATGCGATTTTTTCCAGTGCCGGGAGCACGGTTACATCACCAAGGTTGCCGAGGGCAAAAAGTATGATCTTATTGAAATCTAAAGTAGTTCCGGCAATATAGACAGTTTTCACCATTGCTGCCAGTTCAGGGCCCAGTTCCTTAACTTCGTAATCCTGAATGATTTCTAGTGCCTTGTTTATCGTTTTCCTATCTTTTGAATATAACATTTTTTGCAGTGCTGTTATAGCAGCAGGATCTTCGGTTTTAAGGAGTGCTTTTATCGCTTCTGTGCGTACTTCCATATTTCTGATGTTGAGCAGCATGCGAATTTGTGGGATAGCAACCCCATCAGCACAGGCCTGAATCAGTTTCAAAATTGCGATTGTATGATTGGCACTTTCACCTGGTAATTTTTTTAGAGCTTCCCGGGAAGTGAGTTGCCCGAAATGGCAGAGTAGGTTAAAAATTTGCAGGTTTCTGGTCTGCTCTATTTGCTCCAGGTATAGATCAATCAGCCACGAAAGGTTTTTTGAACCACTTAACATAACCAGTTTTTCCAGGTCCTTGTTTTGACTGCCTGTCTGCCTGGAAAAAATTTCAGCGAGCAGGTTGCTGTAGTTTTCTTCGGAAAATACTTTCAAAGCATCAGCTGCAGCATTTTTTATATCCTGGTTCTCTTTTTGCAATTCATGATTTTTAAGAGTGGCATAGACAGTACCAAGCAAGCCGTATTCGCCTGACCGCAATAAGCCCGGGACCATCTCAGAAATATTTCCGGCATAGTCCCGGTATACCTGTTCATGGAGATCTCCATGCATCAGGGCCAGCAATGCGGAGACAACATTACTGTTTACTTTTTCCTCCTGGAGCATTTTCATGTATTCATCAGTTGGGAAAGATAAAGGTCGTTCATAATTACTGCTTGCTGCCGCCGAAGATGTTATCATCAATTCTTCAGCATAATCCTGGGCGATATGTTTTTGATACCAGTCTTTGCTGAAAAAATCCTGGATGTGATCCCAGGTTAGATTGGTACGCTGCATCGGTGCATCTGTAATGCCGGGTGGATGCTCCTGGGGCCTGGTCAGGGTGCTTAACATTTTTACAAGCGGTGGTGACAATTCCCGCTTATTGCTTTTGGCTTTTTCCAGAATGGCGATGATCATATCGACAGGTATACAGCAGAGTATTTCAGCCAACGAATCCTCATCAGTAATACCGTTAATACTTTCAAAAGTTGTTGATAGTATTTGGTCCATCAAATCAGGGGATAGTTCGGGGAGAGTATCATACAATGATTTAAAGAATTCCTGTTTGCCGGCAAGCTGACCGGGATTTTTTGCAGGAGGGTGGATACTGGCCTTTAAAACCTCTTCATAGCTTTTAGCCAGACGCTCAACCGGCACATTATAGGTATTAAGAAAACGGCTAAAAGAACCAATGGTTTTACTATCTACAGTATCCGGTAAAGCAGGATCTTTCTGGGGGAGGTGTTCTCCTGAAAGACAGCCGAGCATCAGTGTTTGCCAGATCATATTTGATTCCCTGTTAGATTCTGATTTCTTTATGGAATCTTCATCCGTAGATTTCATGGCGCTTAGATCAATTTCCCGAACATGAATATTGGAAAATGACTTTATTTGTTCCTGTATGTCCTTGTGCTGATGTATTTGACTGTTTGATGGGATTGTAAGCACCAGCCGCATGAAGTGATAAAGCTCTTCTCCGCTGAGACCATTTAAAATTTTCAGGGATGCTATGCCCCGCCGGCTTAGAAAAAGAGCAAAATTCTGAACTTGAGGTTTATTAGTGTCAAGTATGTTGCCGTTTATCAAAAGGCTGTTTTTCATAGCGATTAGCGTGATCCTGGGAGTATGGTTAAAAATCTCTTGCATGAGTGTAAAAAGGCGCTCACTGCTGCGAGTGATTGTTACATGTCCCGGGGGATACATCCCGATATTCTTTACCAGTATGGATAAAAATATAGTAAAATCCTGGAAAGGTTTTATGGCCGCTTTCTTATCTAATTGACTGTTAGAATTCGGGTTAGACACTCTTTACCCAACCCTTCATTTTTTAGTCTATCTTCTGTTCAAATATAATAAAGTATCGCCCTGTTCAAGCGACACATCATCTTATATTAGTTCTTTATAGAACAAAAAGCTGAGCTTAAATGATATTTGGGCTTAAAGTATTTTTGTTGGGCCTGAAATTCATGATGAGGAGATACCTGACAGTTATTGTAATTTAGGACCAACAGTTGACCTGGCGGTTATAACAACTGCGTTTTACTACACCATTGGCAGGCAAAATGTTTGCAGCAGATCCTGTTTGGGTACAATTTGTTATTTAACTTATGGTTCATCAAGTATAGCATATGTTAAATTTGCACGTCAATGTACCGCTTTATCCGGAATTATTTTATAAAATTCTTCAAAGTCCTCGCACCTGAAATACATGTTCCGCTTCATCCCGTCCAAGAGTATATGCAGATTTGTTTTCCGCTGATCATCTTCCGCTGTTTTAGGATTCTGGGCATTAATAATACTATCTTTTCTACCGATCACTCCTGTTTCGGGCTCCCTGTTAGCAGTAACTTCATTTTCCGATCCAGGGTTTGACGAATTCCGGACATCCGGGATTGCTGTTTCACCGGCAGCTTCCCCCTCTACAACATAGTATTCAATATCACTTACAGCAAAGTAAATGAAAACATAGTCTTCCTCTTTTTTTTTCGGTGTGGAGGAGAAAAAACACAAATTCTTATCCTTAATCCAGATATGGTAAAATGAACTGGGTATTCTAAAAAAACCGTATTTATAAAAAACTTCTCCACTGTCAGGAGGCACGCCATATTTTTCTAGTAATACAGCCAGCAAATTTTCGCTGTAATACAGTTTTTCTTCTGTGTAACAGTAACTGCAATACTCATTGCCCAATAAGTTTTTAGAACCGCTTAATATTCCGGTTTTTGCACCACAGCGAGCACATTGCCCCATAAATCCACCTCGGATTATTATAAAACCACTGGATTACAACTTTGTCAGCAAGAATTTATCAAAGTATCTGGCTTATAATCAGGTTAACCGACCGTTGATGCATTACCAGTTCCTGGATCATCTGAAAAACAGGGTGAGCAATCAGTTCCACAGTCCTGCTTCAAAATATAGAGGTAAAACTGAAATTAGTCATATTTTGCGGTTAAAGTAGTGATGATTATTAAAATATATGTTATTATAATCACAGCAGAAAATCAAACTCTGGCTTTATCCCCATGGTATTATAAATATTGAAGCATTAAAATCCCTTAAATTAAGGCTATGAAAACAGAAAATGCTGAACAAAAACCAACCCACAACAGTTCATCTTAATTTAACATGGCGCCTCGTAGCCGGGCTGATCCTGGCATTACTGGGAGCATTAATGTTTACTATGGCCTTCCCGCCATATGGCCTGTGGCCCC
>PUNJ01000054.1 GCA_003551705.1 Chloroflexota bacterium
ATATATGCCTTGCTTCGGGAATAGTCCTGCCACCAAGGACTATTGACTGTGTGCAGGTGTCTTGGTAACTTAACCAAGTACTAAAGAGACCTTTCTGAAAGATGCCAGGCAGCTTTGGTCTGCCCATTCCGCGGGGTGAATGTCAGGCAGATACCCATGTAGATACATGCCAGTGCATCCCACCCCTGGGCAAGTCTGGAAGCGTCCATGAGAAGTAAAATACCACGCTACCTTCTGGCAGTGCTGGCCCTGGGTGCTGTCGCACAGATCGGGCAGGTGTTGCTCCTGCGGGAACTGCTGATGGTCTTTCACGGCAACGAGCTCTCGATTGGGCTCATACTGTCCGCATGGCTGCTCTGGGTGGGGATGGGCAGCCGCCTGGGCGCCGTCATCGTCGGCCGCCTCAATCGACCCCTTTTCCTGCTCATGATCACCGGCGGCGGCATTCTGCTGGCTTTGCCGGTAACCATCCTCCTCATCCGGGGGCTGCGCGGCTTCTTCGACGTCATGCCCGGTGCCTATATCTCCCTGCCCGACATGGTCATCTCATGCCTCCTGCTCATGGCGCCCGCCTGCCTCCTGATCGGCGCTCACTTCGTCCTGCTCTCAAGAGTGTGGCGCGAGGCCGATCATGCCGAGGACACGTCGGGTGCGGGGAAGACCTACATCGGCGAGGCCGCCGGCAACATGCTCGGCGGCATACTGTTCACATTTGTCATGGTGCACCACCTGGACTCGTTCCAGTCGGCAGTCCTCGCCGGCGTGTTGATGATCTTCGCTGTCCTGTGGATGACGCGGCAGCGGGGCAAGGGCATGCCGACCCTGCCGTCGGGCTCTCGTCCCGTTCTTCTGGGACTCCTGGCGGTGGCCATCCTCGTCGTTCCCTTCCTGGGGCATGTCGACCAATGGGCCTACAGGATGCAGTGGCAGCACTTCGCCCCGGACTACCCGCTCGTGGAGACCCACCAGTCCAAGCACGGGACCATCTCCGTCGTGCAGCGCGGCGACCAGTACAGCTTCTTCCAGAGCGGGCACCTGGTCTTCAGCACGGCGGGACCCGAGGTCATCGCCCCCGGCCTGGAGGAACAGGAGGCGGTCATCTTCGCCCACCTGGCCATGGTGCAGCACAGGCAACCGGAGCAGGTGCTGCTCATCGGGGGCGGGCTGCGGGGCACCCTCAGCGAGATACTCAAGCACCCGGTGGAGAGAGTCGACTATATCGAGATGGACAAGGTGCTGACGGAGGCGGCCATGCCCTATGCCTCGCGGGCGACCCTGGAAGCCCTGGCCGACCCGCGGGTGCGTCTGATACACACGGACGGGCGGCTCTACATCAAGACATCCGATAGACGATACGACATGATAATCGTCGACGTCCCCGACCCGGCCACGGCGGTCCTCAACCGCTTCTACACCGAGGAGTTCTTTGAGGAAGCCGCCGCCCTGCTTGGCCCGGACGGGGTATTCGTCACCAGCGTCACCTCCACTGCCGACCTGCGGGGCACGGCCATCGCCAATCGCAACGCCACCATCTACCATACCCTGGTCGGCGCCTTCTCCCGTGTGCTCCCAGCCGGCGAGCGGACCATGTTCTATTTTGCCACCAATGCCCCGGAGCAGGTATCGGTGGACGTCCTCACCCTCACAGAGCGGTTCCGCGACCGGCGGATCGAGACCGAGGGATTCTCCGAACACCATTTCCACACGCTGCTGCCCGAGTCACAGCTCCAGCGTGTCAACTGGGTGGTACGCCATCACGGCCGCTGCCCGGAAGCCCACCTGGAGGGTCCGGGGGCCGTGCCGCTTCGTCCCGGGACGGTGACGGAGCAGGAGGCAGCCGAACTGCTGTTGCCGCCGGTGGAGCCGCGGTACTTCATCAACTCCGACATGAAGCCCATAGCGTACTACTACACGGTGATGGTGTGGGATGACCTGGCACGCACCGGTCACCGGGAGGCCTTCAGATGGTTCCTGCACGTGGAGCCCTGGTGGGTGCTGCCGCTGGTCTTCATCCCCCTGGTGGCGGTGACGGGCCTGCGGGCGGCGACGCGTCGCACCGGCAGGAGGCCGGATACCTTCTGGGCCATTCTCTTCACCGTGTTCACCACCGGTCTGTCCACAATGGCCCTGCAGATCGCCCTGCTGTTCTCCTTCCAGAGCGTCTACGGCTTCATGTACGAGATGGTGGGGCTGATCATAGCCATGTTCATGGGCGGCCTGGCCCTGGGGGCCTTCATAACCCACAGGTACGTGACCGACAAGGCCAACCTGAACAGATTAACCGGCGTGCAGTTATTGATCGCCTTGGTGGCCGGCCTGGTGGCCCTTGTCCTCCCCTGGGCGGCCGCGGTGCCGTGGACAGCCGCCATATTCCTGCTGTTCTCGGTGCTCACCTTCGTGTCGGGTCTGGTGAACGGCGTCCACTTTCCACTGGCGGCCGCCTGCTGCATGGCCTTGAGCGGCCGCGCCGAGAAGTCCACCGGCATCGTCTACGGCGTGGAGCTGTTCGGGGCCTGCTGCGGGGCAGCCCTCGCCAGCATCGTGATAACCCCCATCCTGGGCATCACCGCCTGCTGCCTGCTGGCGGGTATTGCCAATGCCACGGCCTTTGTCGTACTCTTGATATCCCGGAGGTCGTATGCATGAGGGGAGCACCAGCAAAGGCGGACTGCCCAGGCGGGCATTCCTGAAGGCCGGAACCGGTCTGATCTGCGCTCTCGGGCTGGCCAGGGTGCTGGGATGTGCCCGGGAGCCGGAGGAGCCGGGCGTGCCCTCGCAGACGGCGCAGAAGGGCTTCGTCAGTCCGGTACGCTCCCCCTGGTTCACCGAACTGGGCAACGCCAGGCTCCGCTGCGAGCTATGTCCCAAGCAGTGTGAGCTGGCGAGCGGCCAGCGCGGCCTCTGCCGGGTGCGGGAGAACCGGAACGGGGCGGGCTATACCCTGGCCTATGGGAACCCCTCCCTGGTGCAGGAGGACCCCGTGGAACGGAAGCCCTTCTTCCACGTCCTGCCAGGGAGCCGGGCGCTTTCCATATCAACGGCGGGGTGTAACCTGGCATGCAAGTTCTGTGAGGTCTGGGATATGGCGCTGGTGGACCCGGAGGAGGTACACGCCTACGACATGCCGCCGGAGAAGGTGGTGGCCCATGCCCGGGCTGGTGGAGTGCGTTCCATTAGCTATGCCTTCGGTGAACCTGTGGCCTTCTACGAGTACATGGCGGCTGTGGCCAACCTGGCCAGGGAGGCGGGACTGCTGAACCTGATGCATACCGCGGCCTATATCCAACCGGAACCACTTAAAGATCTGTGCCCGAAACTGGATGCCGTGAACGTTGACCTGAAGGGCTTCGATCCTGAGTTCTACCGGGAGGTCGCCGCTGGGGATCTGGAACAGGTCCTGCAAAATATCAAGCTGCTCAGGGAGGCCGGCATCCACATCGAGATCACCAGCATCGTCATACCTGGCTTGAATGACGGTATGGGCACGATACGGGAGATGTGCCAGTGGATAGTTGACGAGCTGGGACCAGACGTGCCGCTGCACTTGGCCCGCTTCTACCCGCTGTACCGGCTTTCCGACCTGCCCCGCACCCCTGTGTCCACACTGGACGAAGCCCGGAATACGGCTATGGCCGCTGGGCTGCGGTTCGTTTATGTAGCCAAGGTAGCTGGTCATCAGGGCGAGAACACCTTCTGCCCGGGCTGCGGCGGAGCCGTCATCCGGCGGGTGGGCTTCGTGGTCAAGGGGATGGACTTGGAAGACGGCCGCTGCCGGGGCTGCGGCTATGCCGTACCGGGCATCTGGAACTGACCTAGCGAGCGACGCGTCGATGAATCTCGTACTGGGATAGTGCCCTCTCGTCAAGATTGGTCAAGCCGGCCCGCTTGGCCCATTCAATGGCATCAACGAACTCCTCCGAGGTGATGGCGCGGGCGATGTCTTCATACTCGAAGGCACGGAATTCTACTCGGTACTGGGACATGATGTTTACGTAGGTGTCGCGGGATAGGTTCTCTGCTACCCACTGGACGAATTCCCTGGTGCCGGCCACGCGATTGGGCATGACCAAGTGACGCACTATCAACCCCCGCATGGCAATTCCCCGCTTGTCCGTGACCAGCGTCCCGACTTGGCGGTGCATCTCCATTATGGACTTCTTGGCCATCTCGGGATAGTTGTTGGCCTCGGCAAGGTTGTAGCGTGCCGCCTGCACGCCGTCCATGAACTTCATATCGGGCAGGTAGATATCTACGATGCCGTCAAGGAGCCTGATGATCTCAACATGCTCGTAACCGCTCGTGTTATAGCACAGGGGGAGGCGGAGTCCCTTCTTGAGGGCTATCCGCGTGGCGTTGAGAATATTGGGCATGACATGGGTGGGCGTTACCAGGTTGATATTGTGGCAGCCCATGGCCTGCAGTTCCAGCATCATGTCAGCCAGAGCTGCGTCGGTAATCGGGTACCCCCACCCCTCATGGGCAATCTCCCAGTTCTGGCAGAACACGCAGCGAAGATTGCAGTTAGAGAAGAAGATGGTGCCGGAGCCCCACTGGCCGACGAGGGGCAGCTCCTCCCCGAAATGGGGCTGGCGGGTGTATACCATAGCCCTTTCTGGAGCCCGGCAAAAGCCCTTCTGGTCCCGGTGGCGGTTTACCCCGCAGCGTCGCGGGCAGAGCCAGCATTCCTCCATTATAGCGTATGCCTGCTCGATACGCTGGGCAAGCTCCCCGCTGGCTTCCAGATTTGCATAGGCCGGCTGCCACGATTCCAGGTCGATCGGCAGTTCCTCAAACGTTCTGCAGCCCTTCAGTAACAAGGCGGCGCCGATCAAACAGACGGTCTTGATTAATCTCCGGCGCGTTATTGTCATCCGGACACCTCAATATCCACCATTGCCGGCTTGGTCCAGGACGTTTCCCGGGCACCAAGCAGGTGTGGTGACTGACCCTCAAGGATTGCTGGTAGCTGGTACACCGGGAGCGCCCCGCCTTCCATGCACAATCAAGCGTCTGTAACTGCCCCATGCCACCTACTCCCCATCCCATCTACCAACCTGGCAGGCCCTGGCAAGCCTCTGCCGGATAACTGATGATAATAGTCCATCTGCGTCCTGAGATCAAGAGGCGTGTCAACCCCACCCCGTCGGGCTCTTGACATGCTCAAGGGTATTGCTATGAGATATACGTTGCCTCTCGAGCAACTTGACCGATGTACGGGGCGATCGTAAAATGGCCAAAAGGACAGCTAAGTCTGGGAGAATATCGTACACATGGTATCAAAGATAGTGGGCATCGCTTTCGTCCTGGCCTTGGCCGTTGCAGGCCTCTCGTGCGGTTCCCCGGATGCTGGGTGGGAGAGAGATGCAGCCTGCATTTGCCATCGCTGAAGAAGGTCGGAGACGTTGACTGATAATGTCACCATGGGATATGCTGGCCACGCAACTCCTACTGTGCGAGGGTTCCCTATTTAAAGAGCTGTCAGCCCAGCTCGATGCCCCAGGAACGAGCAGTGGGCCAGGGCGTTCAGCGGCCCGGACAGGGACCTCGTCCGCGGCGTGAAACAGACCCGGGACGGTGGTTATGTAACAGCAGGATAGACGGGGTAAGCCGTCCGGCTTGTGTAAAGGTGCTAACCGGCGAATGCCGTCAGGTGAAGTGGAGGCCATCGAGTCAATGCACTCCAGATAGCGGAAAGGAAGCCAGGAGCGCCACAAGCCGGTGACGGCGTCATCACGATTGCTAGAGTAAGGGAGGGCACATGAGGCGCAAGGTCTTGCCTCTGATCCTGGTCGCGGCTGTGGCTGTCCTGGTGATGACGGGCCTG
>PUNJ01000158.1 GCA_003551705.1 Chloroflexota bacterium
CGTTGGCGTCCCCCTTGGTGGTGAAGCTCAGCCCGCCCTCCGTATTCACCCCGACGGCGCGGTGGGTGACAAGTGAGTCCCCATCGGAACTGCGATAGGTTATGATGTCCCCGGCGGCAACGGTCTCGGGCGCTACAGGCTTCACAGCCACCGCACTCCCCACCGGTATGGCCGGGGTCATGCTGCCGCTCAGCACAAGGTACACCTGGTGCCCGAATACCTGGGGAGGCCCGCCGGTCACCCGGCTCTGGACCACGAAAAAGACCAGGACCAGTACCAGCGCCAGGGCACAGAAGAAGATGATGCCTGTGGCGATCCTTATGCCGGTCTTCCATGGCAGACCCCTCCCCGGACCCTGCCGGTCTTCCGCTGCCGCAACACTCATATCCCTACCTCCCCGTATTCGTCGCTATTCCTGCTGCAGGATGAACGGTTCCGCCGAAGCCCAATCCCTGCAGGCCGCCGGGCCCTCTTGTCTCAGTGCTCGATCTTGACCTTTCACAAAGCCGCAAGTTTCCCCGATCAAGGGCGCGCTCATGCCCTGCTTCCAAAGCGTGAAGAAGTGGCAACCGCCCCCCACAGGATCAGTTGCTGGTACCGGCCGGGTAATGCCCTTCCAAAGTCATACCGTTGCCGTTCGGATCCAAGTCAAGACAGATCCGGTAGCCGACGCCGTAATGGGTAAGAATTGACGCCGGGGCCTCAGGTTCCAGCTTCTGGCGCAACTTGTATATGTAGAAGCTGAGAGAGGATGGCCTCACCTCGTTGCCGGGCCAGACCTGCGCCAGGAGCTCCTTCGTTGGTATCACCCGCCCGCTGTTCAAGGCAAGGTACGACAGCAGCCTGAACTCGGTGACCGTAAGCTTGACCCATTCCGCTGCCGGCGGGCCCATCCTGACGGTCAACGTGCCGGCGTCCAGAAAACTCCGCACGTTCTCAGGCCATCCCTGGCGCCGGCGCAACAGGGTATTCACCCGTGCCAGCAGTTCCCCGGTGCTTACGGGCTGCGGAATGTAAAAGTCCGCTCCCCTGTTCAGCCCATTCATAACCTGCCTTTCGGAGCCGCCGTTCCCTAAAAGTATGATCGCGATGCAGGACAGGTCGCTCACGTGCGAGCACAGGTCCAGGGAATCACTGACCGACAGCCGGTCCTCCGTGATAAGAACGCTGGGATGGGTATCGTAGACCCGCTTCATGGCCTCAAGAGCGTGACGCGCCGCGACTACCTCAAATCCGCCCGATTCCAGGGCCTCATTCAGATTGCTGACCAGGGCGTTGTTGTCGCTGACTATCAGGACTCGATGCATGGTTGTCTCTGTTCCCTCTTTCGCTAGTGGAGCGATTTTGTAGTGATTTTCCACACTTCCGTCCCCCCCCAAATAGTCAATTAAGCATCAATTCCAGTTATTCGGATTATCTCACTAGAGACTACCATGCACTTGATTACAAAAGGGTTAAGTCTGGTGAAGGCAAGGTGAAGGGACGGTTGCAAGGTCGCGGGTCTTAGGTTACATAAGTTTCTCTGTCGCTTGCGGCGGGGTTGTCGCGGCATTTCTTGCTGTTTAGACTGGAGAGAAACACGGCAGCATTTGTCATATGAGAGGCCCAGGCACGGCAGGAAAGGGATATTTTGTTCGAACGGAGGAAGGGGTCCGCCATGCGTTTCATGCCCCTGTGCTATCACTATCCTGCCGCTGGTGCTATAGTATTGGGAGATATTCCTTCGTCACGGAGCGGAATGAATTGCAGATCGGCATCATCGGCCGCGCCAAGAGCGGCAAGACCACCCTGTTTAACGCCCTCACCGGCGGGACGCTCAGTACCTCAGCCTACTCTCCCACCGCCATGGAGCCCAATATCGGTGTGGCCAGGGTCCCGGACCGCCGGCAGGACGAACTGGTTGCGCTGCTCCGGCCCGGCAAGGTAACCCTGGCCGAGGTCCGCTACATGGATGTAGCCATTCCCCGGGGCAAGGGCCGCGAGCTGGCCGGAGAACTGCTGGTACACCTGAGCAGAAACGATGCCTTTCTCAACGTTGTCCGGGTGTTCGAGGATGAGGCCATACCACACCCGGATGGTAGTATTGAGCCGGGAAGGGACATGGCCGGCATGGAGCTTGAGCTGGCCTTCGTCGATTTGGGAATCATCGAGCGCCGTCTCGCCAGGATTACGGAGACACTGCGGGGAGCCAGGGCGGCTGAACGCGACAGCCTCCTGCGCGAACAAGCGTTGTTATCCAGGATCGGCGCCGGTCTGGAAGGCGACTTGCCGGTGCGTGAGCAGTCGCTTACAGACGACGAAAGGAAAATCGTGGAAAGCTACCAGTTCCTCACGGCCAAGCCGGTGCTGGTGGTCTTCAACTTGGGCGAGGACCAATTGGACCGCGCCCGGGACGTGGCGGCGGAATACGGACAACGTTTTCCACGCCTTCCTGCCACCGGCCTGTGCGCCAAGCTGGAGATGGAACTCGGCCAGCTTGACCCGGAGGAGGCAGTGGCGTTCAGGATGGACCTTGGGACGGGTGAACCGGCCAGAAACATCATAATCAGGCGCTCCTTTGCCCTGCTGGACATGATCACCTTCTTCACCACTGCCTCGAATGAGGTCAGGGCCTGGACAGTGAAGGCCGGCATCACGGCGGTCAAGGCAGCCGGCAAAATCCACACGGACATGGAACGCGGCTTCATACGGGCTGAGGTGATCCACCAGGCCGACCTGCTGAGGTGCGGCGGTTATGCCGAGGCCCGCCGGCAGGGACTGCTGCGACTGGAAGGTAAGAACTATGCAGTCCAGGACGGTGACGTGATCACCTTCCTGTTCAATGTCTGATCGCATATATGGAAACGGTGATACTTGTCATAAGACACGGGCTGACCGCCGCAAACGCCAGCGGCCGCTATATGGGCTGGAGCATAGACGAGGACCTCAACCCCAAGGGCAGGCGGCAGGCGGAGCGTCTTGGTGCGAGGTTGAGGCTGAGAACCTTGGATGCCGTCTACAGCAGCCCTCTCAGAAGAGCCCTGAGCACGGCCCAGGTGCTGGCTGAAGCCCACTCCGTCGATATCCAGATAATGGAGGACCTCGGTGAGATGCATCTGGGAAGCTGGGAAGGCATGCACGTACGTGAGGTTAAGGCAGCTTTTCCTGAACTGTGGCGGCAATGGATAAAGGATCCGACCGGAATACGGATGCCGGGCGGCGAACAACTGGAAGATGTGCAGGTACGCGCCGTGGCTGCTCTTGATGAGGTGGTCCGGACAAACCCGGGCCGGCGGGTGGCCCTGGTCACCCATCAGGTGGTTGTGCGTCTCCTGGTGGCCCACTGTCTGGGAGTCAGTCCATCCATCTATCGAAGGATTGAGGTATCAAATGCCTCGATTACCGCCATTCGGGAAGCTGACGGCCATCTCCGGCTGGCCTCGCTGAACGACGTGGCCCATCTGGAAACGCCCAGCTTCATCGGCCGCTGAAGACTCTGCGCAATGCGAGAAAATGCTCCCTTCGCATCTTCTTCCTTATCCGAAAGTCTCGCCTGACCAAATTCGAAGGGCTACGCGCTTGACAGAAGGCTGGTACCTCTCTATGATCGGCAAAGCAGGGGACATGGCCCTGCCTGACTACAGAGCCAAGAAAGCTGCAAACGCACGATGAAGACTTTGGCTGGCGGCATTCTTACCATCTTCCCCCAAGGGTAGCTGCAGTCCCTTATGGTCAACGAACCCTATGCCATATTCTACCAGTCGGCGATGGCGCTATCGCTCCTGGTCTCGCTTGGCGTAATCCTGCTTATGTGGCGTCGCCGCCGCTTCCCGGGCGCCCTGGCCATGATCGTCCTAGCCGCGGCAACCTTCATATGGACTCTCGGCTTCCTGCTCGAGGCTTACAGCGACACGTTGGAGCGGCAACTGTTTTTCTGCTCCGTTGGGTACCTGGGTTCCATGAGCGTGCCCGTTGCCTGGTTCGTATTTTCGCTGCAATATGTGAGCGGAAGCAGAGCTATCACGTGGCGCCGGTTGGCCCTTCTCTGCGTTGTCCCGCTAACCACCATGGCCCTGGTCTGGACCAATGAATGGCACCAACTCATGTGGACCGACGAGCGCCTTACCACCTCCGGTCCCTTCCTGATCACAAGCAAGACCTATGCGCCGATGTTCTGGATAGCCATGATGTACACTTATACCCTGGTCCTGTCCGGCGTCTTTGTTTTGGTGCGCCGCCTGTTTGTCGGCCCTCCTCTGTACGCTGTACAAGCAGTCTCTCTTGTCGTAGCCGTAAGTCTTCCGCTCGCATGGAATTTCATATATATCTTCGATCTTGTCCCTTTGCCTCATAAGGACCTGACTCCTGTAGCCTTCGCCATATCCGGCATGGCAATTGCGCTCGGCGTAATACGGTTTCGCCTGTTCGAGGCGGTCCCCATTGCGCGTGAACTGATACTCGATCAGATGAAGGACGGGGTTGTCGTCTTTGACAACAATAATCGCTTGCTGGAGCTGAATCCGGCTGCTGCCCGAATCCTGAGTGTCGACTACAATGCCGTCGGCACGGAACTGCACGATCTGGCAAGAGAGTTGCCCGTCATGGAAAGGCTGGCGGAAAAGTGTCAAGGCCGCAAGGAATTAGCCTTGACACTGGCTGGGGAGAAGCGTTTCTATGAGATTGAGACCATGTCCATGCATGACAGACAGGGAGTGCAGGTGGGATGGCTGGCGATGTTACATGACATAACGGAAAGAATACGGGCCGAAAAGCGGTTGAACGAACTATACGAGATAGAGCAGAGAGAGCGCCGGGAGCTGGAAGAGATAGCCCAGGAGAGGGGTCTGTTCATAGAGGTCCTGGCCCATGAACTGTGGACGCCTCTCACGCCGGTGATCGCCTCCATGACCCTGCTAAACGAGACCATTAGCGGGTCCAAGGCAGGGACCATCGAACACAGGCTGGTGAGCAACGCCATGTCCGGTATCGACGGTCTTGCTTCGTCTGTCAGGGACCTGCTGGACCTTGGTCGTATCTCAAAGGGGACTTTCAAGCTTAACAAGCAGCCTCTTCATCCCAAGGAAGTCGTCGATAGCGCCGTCCTGAAGTTCCAAGACCAGGCCGATAAACGAGAGCAGCAGCTTATCGTCGATATGCCGGATGAGTTACCCGATATAGAGGCTGATCCATTAAGGGTGCACCAGGTGCTCATGAACCTGCTGGCCAATGCCAGCAAGTTCAGCAATGCATCGGAACCCATCAAGCTCCGGGTTTCCGTCTGGGAGCGCAGCCTGGTTTTCGATGTGGAAGACCGAGGAATCGGTATGACCCGGGAAGAACAACAGAGGCTCTTCAAGCCATACCACACCGTGAGACAGGACCAGCACCGTTTTTCGGGATTGGGGCTTGGCCTTGCCATATCCAAGGAGATAGTGGAAAGCCATGGCGGAAGCATGTGGTTCAGCAGCGAACGGGGCAAAGGCAGCACCTTCAGCTTCTCATTACCACTGCAGAGCCGGACTTGAAATCGATTGACGCATGCGGGGGACGTTCCTGTCTTCAGGACCCGTGAATATACCGTGCAGGGCGCGTTGACAGTCCGTTCCAAATCGACTAGAATCTGTCAAATTCTTGGACAAGACCATGACGGTAAGGATCATAACTGACAGCACCGCCGATATCCCGGCCTCGATTGCCGGTGAACTGGGCATACATGTGGTCCCCCTGTACGTGCATTTCGGGGAGGAGGTGTACCGGGATGGCGTCGACCTGACCACGGCGGAATTCTATCGTAAACTGATTACCAATAAGGCCCTGCCCACAACATCGACGGTATCAC
>PUNJ01000123.1 GCA_003551705.1 Chloroflexota bacterium
CTGATCGGACTCGATCTGAAGCCGAGAGACGAATAAGCATGGCAAAGAAGAAGCCGGAAAAACAGGCAGGCGATGCCAGGGAACAGCTTGAAACTGCTGCGGCCGGGCGCCGGCAGGAGAAGTATATCCTGACCCTGTATGTAAGCGGGGCCACGCCCAGGTCCACCCGTGCCATCGAGAATATCCGTAGTCTCTGCGAGAAGCATCTGGAGGGCCGCTATGAACTCGAGGTGGTGGATATCTACCAGAATCCGGACAGGGCCAGAAGCGAGCAGATCATAGCTGCGCCCACGTTGATAAGGAAGCTGCCGCTGCCCTTGCGTCGCTTCCTGGGGGATCTGTCGGATGCTGAGCGAATATTGGTTGGACTGGATGTGAAGGAAGAGGCAGAGGAGGACCAGGAAGAGTCCTGACCTCTCTTTCTTAACCGGCCAAACCTCTGTCGAACCTACGGCGAGTCACGAGACTTGTGACTGATTCAGGAATAACCCCCAAAGTCCGGATTCCGGCCCTGCAGGTAAGCGGTGGAGCCGGGTCGTCCCGGGCGGACCCCCCACTCTTTCAAGCTGTCATCCGGCGCCTATTGAGGTCCGGCGCCTCTGTAAAGGACGCCCAGAAAGGGCATCTCCGTGATCGGGATACGGGCCAATGCCATGGCGTGGGCCATGTCACCGGGGTCGTGAAGCCAGGAATTCCGGCCGGTTGTCTCCGGGAGCTTGACTGGTTCTCCCTCCACGAGATAGGAGGCGTTGTCCTTGATGGATGCGAAGAGATGGGGCGGATTGAAGGTGACACAGGGACTGAGCACGCCGACAAGGGAGAATCCAGGGTGAGCGATGGCCTCCGTCAAAATGCGGCTTAGATGGGGTATGTCGGTGGACAGACTCTGGGCAATGAAGCTGGCTTCTGTAGAGACGCTGTAGCTCAACATATCAAGAAGGGGATTGACCGGGGGATATGAGCGTGAGGGCAGGAAGGTGCTGTCGCCTGGAGGGGCGGAGGGGGTAGTGGGGCTGGTCTGGCCCTTGGTCAAGGCATAGACGAAGTTGTTGACCATGATACATGTGATATCGAAGTTGCGGCGGACTGCATGGGGCAGATGCCCGGCCCCGATGCTGAAGAAGTCACCGTCGCCTCCTACGGCCAGGACCGTGAGTTCGGGCCGGGCCAGTTTGGCTCCCTGGGCGATGGCCAGGCTGCGACCATGAAGACCGTTCAGTCCATAGGTATCCATGTACCCAGGGATGCGAGAGGCGCAGCCAATTCCCGAGACAACGAAAATCTTGTCCTTCTCGAGGCCAAGACTCGGAAAGACGTTCCTGGTAAGGGCCGCGTACAGGCCGAAGTTGCCGCATCCCCGGCACCAGACGGGCTTCAGATCGGTCGTGAATTTGCTGTTACCCTGCATCCGCAAACTCCGTCAACACGCCGGCCAGTTCGGTACGGCTGAAGGGCCTTCCCCCGGCGCGGGCGTATATCCTTGTGCGGGCCGGCAGTTCCAGGCATGAACGCAGGTAGGCATGGAATTGTCCGGAGAAGTCCAATTCGACCACGAGCAACGTGTCGAGGTTGTCCATGAACTCCTGAACTTTGTTAGGCAGCGGACAAAGCAATTCAGGCAGGCATATTTTGACTTGTTTCTGCAGGTCCAGGTCGTACATGACTTCGATCACCACTTGAGCAGTAGAGCCCCAGGCAATTATCCCGGCCCGGGAATCTTCTGCTCCCATCACCTTGACAAGGTCATGCCGGTCCTTGAGGGTTTCCAGTTTCCTGTGGCGTTTCTCATGGCAGCGCTGGTGCGCCTGGAAATCAAAGGCCGGTCTGCCTTCTTCGTCATGGGTGAGGCCGGAGGTCTGATAGGTGAATCCCTTGTCGCCCACATTCGCCATGGGTGAGATCCCGTCGTCAGACCAGGCATAGCGTTGGTACGGTCCCTGATGGTCTCCGAGCGGGCGCTTTCGTTGCCTCAGTGCCGGGCCTGCCTTGAGCATGTCCTCGTGCACGGCGATCACGGTCTGGCCAAGCCACTGGTCGGACAGGAGTATGACAGGCGTCTGGAATTCCTCGGCAATATTGACGCTCTCCGAGGCGAGCCGGCAGCAGCTTTCTATGTCCCAGGCGGCCAATACGGCCCGCGGCGCGTCTCCATGTCCACCGCAGACAGCATGACCGAGATCGGACTGCTCGGACTTCGACGGAATCCCGGTGGACGGACCGCCTCGCTGTACGTCAACAATCACCATGGGTATCTCTGCCGCTGAGGCCAGTCCCAGCATCTCGGTCATCAGGTCAAGCCCCGGCCCGCTGGTGGCGGTGAGGGCACGCATCCCCGTGAGCGACGCTCCGAGGACCATTCCCGCGGATGCAATCTCGTCCTCGGCCTGGAGATAGACACCGCCCAGGGGACCCAGCGCTTCCTCCATGGCCTGCATGATCTCCGAAGCCGGGGTTATGGGGTAGCCGAAGAATGCTCTGCAGCCGGCTCGCACTGCGCCTTCAGCCACGGCGCTGTTGCCATGGAGCAGTACCCTCGGCCTTTGGTCTGCAGCGGGGGACAATTCCAGAACGGGCAGCGACAGTCCGTCGACGAGTTCGACACCGGCCAGGAATGCGGGCAGGTTTCTCTGCACAACCCTGAGTTCTCCGTCTTCGTCGATGGCCGCTCTGGCATCGTCCATGGATAGCGGCAGCATCCTGGCCAGCGTACCCAGGGCGACGATATTCTTGTTCCTGGGTGACCCTGTAATGGACTGGCTGATTTCATCGAAGTTCACCGGCAGCGAGGTATCGGGTAACAAGAAATGGCTGGGAACCAGACCGTCATAGAGGACGGCCGATTTGGCGCCCAGGCCCAGTTCGTCTTCAATCTCGTGGTACTGGGAGAAGTCAAAGCAGACCAGGATATCGGGTATGTCGTGAGGAAGGGAGGGACGTTCGATGTCGAAACTCAACCGGATGGCGGTCGCGCCTCCTCTGATCTGGGCGCCATAGTAGCGGGGCATCTGGCCGCAGTATCCCTGAAGTGCTGCCAGTCTCTGCAGCAGGCTTCCCAGCAAGACCACACCATCTCCGCCGGCCCCTGCGATTCCGATAGTTACACTTCTGCGAGTCATATTAAAACGCCGGTGTCGAAGGCTGAACCCTGGTCCCAAGTAATTGGGAGTTAAGACCGACCTGTACTGAGACTATACCCGCTGTGATCATGGTTTGTCTACGTTTAAGCGCGCTCTTCTATAAGTGATTTGACGTAGAGAAGTTGCAACAGACGATATCTCTCGTAGCCATTACCGGACCCGGCAGCAATTCTTCCTGGCATTCCAATCAAACCTGCGTCCGGAGCGGTTCTTGCTCCTTCGATACCGGTCATGCTTGGAACCTGGCCACCTCCACCAGGGCGGTATTGGTGCAGAAGGCACCTCCCGGCGAGTGGGCATCCCTGGTCAGAATATTGGCACATCCTCCCCGATCAAGACCGGTGTCGTCGGGATCATACCAGGTACCCTGAGGTACGTCGACTGCTCTTCGGTCTACCAGGTCTTCTTGGGCAGATGGGGCAGCGATTGTCTCGGATCGGCTCCCTGAGAGAACTCCAGTATGTAACCGAGAGCCGGAGTGGTGTCCACGTAAGCCCACTTGTGGTCTCCTCCAGACCCTGCAGGCTCCCCGGTTTCGACTACGACAAACCCGGCTTTGGTCAGCTTGTCCAGGGTGCCGTCCAGGTCCGGAACGATGACATGGCCCAGGTGATGAACGCCCTCCCCGTATTTCTCCAGGAATTCGCTGTATGTGCCCTGCCCTTCGAGCGGCTGCAGAAGCTCGATCATGAGCGGTCCCACGGTAGCCATGGCAGCCCTGAAGCTGTGTTGGGAAGGCTTGCCGCGGTAGGTCAGGCTGCACAAGTTGTGGTCGATCGTAATAACCGCCCACTCGTCAATTCCCAGCAGATCACGGTAAAGCTTCATGCTGGCTTCTACATCCTTGACTACAATGCCCGCCTGGAAGAGTTCATTTACCTTGATTCCTGATGGAAGTTCCGCCGGCATCTGTCACCTCCGTCGAGATTTTTGCTGCCGTCGCTGCGGCTCGGCTTCGTGGCTGGTGTCCTAAGATACCATGACCATCTGCGCAGGGCAAGCTCTGCTTCCCTCTTGTCAGGACCCATGGTCTTTCGCCGTCCTTTCCGCTCAGCTATTTGGCGGGAACAGAGGCGAGGCATCGGCGGCTTCGTGCTGCTGGGAATCTTGGATATGTACTTCGATGTATATATCATCTGTCTGCTTCTGCTTCTGCTTCACTGATCAGGTCCGTTTACCCTGTGACTGAGGTATAGGCACCCATCGTGACCTCATTAGCCTGTGTTTGTTATACTTGAATGGGCGTACGATTGGCGCTATGTGATTTCAACCACTGCTCCCACATGCTGCCGGTCAGCATATGCGGTGATAGCTACTTCGTGAGTGTGGCTGATGTCCCGATTGCGATTTATTATAATCTGGATGCAGATTGATGAATATAGATCATGGCTGATATAAGCGCTTTGTCGAGCCTTCTATTGATCCTGACGGCGGCGATTGCCGGCGGCCTGCTGGCGATTCTGTTAAGGCAGCCTGTTATTATCGGCTATCTCATCGGGGGAGTCATCGTCGGCCCGTTTACACCGGGTCCCCAAGCGGATTTCGATCAGTTCAGGCTCTTCACGGAGATCGGACTGGCCCTGCTCCTTTTTGTCCTGGGGGCAAGAATGACGCCTTTCGCGATTTCGAGGGCTGGGCAGGGTCATCCTGGTTGGGGGTCCCATACAGATCGCCCTCACCATCGGGCTGGGTGTACTGTTCACATTCTGGTTTGACCTGGACCTGGTTAAAGGGTTCCTGCTGGGACTGATACTGGCCCAGTCCAGCAGTGCGGTTATGGCGAAAATCCTTGATGACCGCGATGAGACCGGTTCAGTCCATGGAAGAATAGCGGTAGGCGTCAGCGCGGTCCAGGATGTAACTTCATTTCCCTTGTTGCTTGTTCTGCTTGTCTTCATTGGGGAGACCGGTGCTACACCTGTTTCGTTCCTTCTCACACTTGCCTATGTGGTGGCCGCTGCCATCCTCGTCTATGTTGTCGGCAAACTGATTCTGCCTCGATTCCTGGGATGGATCGAACGTTTTGCATCTGAAGAGTTGGTCATTCTTCTCGCGTTCGGGCTTGCATTGGGCAGCGGGCTCATACTGCAGAGGCTTGGTCTGTCGCTTGCGCTGGGAGCTTTCCTGGCCGGCCTGATAATAGCGGAGTCTCCCCATCGTCCTGCGGCAATTTCCAGGATGCTGCCGCTGAGGGATGTCTTCGCTGCTGTGTTCTTCGTTTCCATCGGCGCATGGTTCGACCCGGCAGTTATGTGGGAATCTCTTCCTCTGTTGCTGGGGCTTCTCGGGGTTTTGCTCTTAGGCAAAGCTTGCATCGCTGCCGTGGTAACGAGGAGCTTTGGTTTCCAGTCACCCACCCCCGTCATGGCAGGCCTGCTACTGGCGCAGATAGGCGAATTCTCGTTCATACTGGCCATGATAGGACTGGACCGGGGGGTAATTTCGCAGGAGCTTTTCTCCGTGACCATGGCCGCTGCTGTGATCAGTATCGTTGTCAACTCACTGGTCCTGGATTCCGCCCCGCCTGTATTGTCATGGTTGGCACGAACTGTGCACCTTGAGGCGCTCCTCAAGGGGTCGAAATCGTCCGTGACCTCAGCCTTCAGGAGGCGCGGTCGACCGAGAATAGTCCCGCCCGGCGACCCAAGCACCAG
>PUNJ01000079.1 GCA_003551705.1 Chloroflexota bacterium
GCACCAGCGGCAGGATAGTGATAGCACAGGGGCATGAAACGCATGGCGGACCCCTTCCTCCGTTCGAACAAAATATCCCTTTCCTGCCGTGCCTGGACTACGTCTACGATAATATCTGGCATGGCACCGACAGACTAAGAAACTCGAAACCTGTGGCAACTCCGAGCATGCACAGAGATACCTCTGTAACCTGGACCCCGGCTGCAAGCGGCCAGGGCCCCGCTCCACATCCCAGCCCACGAACAGCAACCGCAACCTCCACATCCCATGGACCGGGCAAAGGGTGCATTCCCTGTGTTAGAATAGATGGGTCACCGTGCTATACATCTTCTACGGCGTCGACGATTACACCATCACTGAGAAGGTCCAGGGACTGGCGGCCCAACTGGATGATCCGGAGTCGCTGGCCCTCAATACCACCCGTTTTCGCGCCCAGAACCTGACCATGGCCGAAGTAACGGCAGCCTGCAATGTCGTCCCCTTTCTAGCCAGGTGCCGCATGGTGGTGATAGACGGTCTGCTGGAACGCTTCGAGCCCAAGGGCGAAGGCCGGCGCACCACCGACATGAGTGAATGGCGTGATCTGGCCGCCTATGTCTCCAGCATGCCCCCCACCACGGCGCTGGTCCTGGTGGACGGCAAGCTGAGTAAGACCAACTCCCTCCTCAAGAAGCTGGCACCCGTCTCCACCGTACAGGAATGTCCCCTCCTCAAGGGCGCTCAACTCCAGCAGTGGACCGTCTCCCAGGTTACCCGCCGCGGCGGCAAGATCACTCCCAGGGCTGTCTCACTCCTCAATGAACTGGCCGGTGATAACCTTTGGATACTGGCCGGCGAGATCGAGAAGCTTTGCCTGTACGCCGGCAACAGGGTCATCAGTGATAACGATGTGCGGGAGGTCACCAGCTATGCGCGGGAGGCCAACATCTTCTACATGGTGGACGCCATCGTAGAAAAAAAGGTGGCCCGGGCCATGCAGTTGATGGAGCAACTGCTGGAAGAAGGCACCGCTCCGGGACAGCTTATGCACATGCTCATACGGCAGTACCGGCTCCTGCTTCAGTTAACAGATCTCAATGCGGCCGGGATGCCCATGCCGGAGAAACAGAAGCAACTCGGCGTAGCTCCCTTCCTCATGGAGAAGCTTCAAAAACAGAGCAGCCTGTACTCACTGCCCAGGCTGGTTGAGGCCTACCGCAAGATACTCGAGACCGATACGTCAATCAAGACGGGCAAGTGGAAGGAGCGAACAGCGCTCGAATTGCTGGTAACCCATATAAGCAGCTAGAACCGGTAATCAGGCCAGAGGAGGTGCGCCATCAAGATTGAGAAGATCGACCACATCCACATTTATGTAAAGGACATCCAGGCTGCCATGGCCCGGTTCGCCGACCTGCTTGGCATTGAGTTCGGCGAAGTCATGGAAGCAGGACTGGAAGACGTCGGCGTGAAGGGCGCTTTTGCTCTCCCCGGACTGGATCTGGCCCAGCCCACAACTCCAGACAGCCCGGTAGCCAAGGTCATCGACAAGATGGGCGAGGGCCTGGTCGGCGGAGCCTCCTTCAAGGTGGCTGACCTGGATTCAGCCGTGGCGGAGATGCAGGCAAAAGGAATGAGACTCCTCGGCAGATTGGAGATAGGCGGTCTTAAAGAGGCCTGGTTCCATCCCCGGGAGTCCCACGGGCTGCTTATAGAATTGTGCCAGTACGACGCAGCAAGTGCCCTGGATGCCGTCAAGCAATCCCCGTAGGCCTGGAAGGATCAGGTGGCAGGGCAGACCCGCCGTGAGACCTCTGCTGCGATACAGAAGACCTGTCTAGGCCTTTTCGATGCGGAATACCTTTGTGCCGCAGTCGGGGCAGGTGCCGCTGACAGCAGGTCTCTTGTTCTTCAAGGTAACCTTGGTAGGATTGGTGACCTCCACCTTTTTCCTGCACTTTACACAGTAGGCTTGTGCCATTTTTGGTCTCCTTTCACTTGGACTTAGAGGAATTTCTGTGCCTGCTGGCACGCATTGGTTCTTAATATAGGGGCCACCAGGCGTGATGTCAAGCCTCATTGTGCCTGAAACCGGATAAATCAGTATATCGTGAGAAAATCTGGTACAATAACTCCGTTCTCAAGGAATTCTGTCTTGGGCTACAGCCGGCAAGACAGCACTAAGCGCTTGTTTTGCGGGAAGGTATCCATCTTGGCATGAAGGTGAACGAAGATTGCCGCGACTGTCTCTCCAGGCTGGTCCACCAGACCGCCCGGCTGGCAACTCCATCAACCGCCCTGCAGGCAGAAGCCTTGAGGGCGGGACTCGATGTGGTCGAGCGCCTGTTCCATGCTGATCAGGTGTCCCCCGTCATCGCCACCCAGTGCTATCGCCTCATCAAGAACATCACCGGCAACAATGATCTCTACCGGTCGATGAAAGACACGGAACTGGCTGCAGGTCGGAGGCTCTTTCAGGAGAAGAACCTCGGGTACGACGGCGATCTGCCTCAGCTACTGAAGCTGGCCGCTCTGGGGAATACGATGGACTTCTTCCGGGACTTCGCCCAGGTATCCGGCGACATGGAGAAGGCGGTGGAGTTCGCCATCGACCATACCAGCCTTTTTGAGGACCGCCTGGCCGGGGCCGGAAGGGTGTTGTACCTGGCCGACAACACGGGGGAGGCGTACTTCGACCTGCCGCTGCTCAAGAAGCTGCGGGAGCATACATCTGTGGCCTATGTGGTCAAGGGCCTTCCTTCCCAGAACGATGTCACCTTGGAGGACCTGGAGATGACCGGGCTGTTGGAGGAATTCGGCGAGGTCTTGACCACAGGCAGCGACGCCGTCGGCATAGACCTCGATTCGGCCGGCGAGGAGTTCCGCCGCGAGTTCGCCGGATGCGATCTGGTCCTGGCCAAGGGGATGGGCAACTATGAGACGCTGTCGGAACTGCCCGCCCGGGGAAGGGTATTCCACCTATTGATGGCCAAGTGCGCACCCGTGGCCAGGTCGGTGGGCGTCAAACTGGGTGAGTACGCCTTCTTCCTGCGTTAGTGAAGTCAGCCGCCCCGTTCGCCTGACGGCCCTCCAATCGGGGGCTTGACGGACCAACCCGCAGGTGTTAGGCTGTGTCACCATCCCTGATAGGTGAGGGCCATATCAACTGTACCGGTCATTCCCCGTGTTCCGGCGGCTCAACCAGCGGGTCGCTGCACTGAAGACCGGCGCAAAAGGGAGGTGCGAGACAATCACCAAGACTCGAGTGTAGGCCCAGACCAAGCTGAAAGACAAAAAGGGAAAAAGGGGCCCGATTACTTATTTCCTCAGATTCGCGGACACAAAGCGCGGGGAAGTTTTCTTCCGGCGGTGATTATACGCGCGGCTACTCTGCCAATCGCGACTACACAGTTGTAGATACCAGACTCTAAAGGCTCCTATGGGGCTGTAATAGGGCGGACTGCCTATTCAGAAAAGGGGGGTTATATCCAATGGCATATCGAGTCATACAATGGGCCACTGGAGGCGTCGGCAAGGCGGCCATACAGGGTGTGCACAGTCATCCCGAACTGAAATTGGTGGGATGCTGGGTCCACTCTCCTGAGAAAGCAGGGAAGGATGCCGGTACTATTGCCGGAATTGGCACAATCGGGGTAACCACTACCAACAGTATCGACGAAATAGTGGCAATGGATGCCGACTGCGTTATCTACACCTCTCTGTTGCCGAAGGAAGATGAGATGGTCCGGTTGCTGGAATCCGGAAAGAATATCGTCACCACGTTGGGCTATGTCTATCCATTCGGGTCATGCAACATCGATCGTCTTGAGAAGGCCTGCGCCAAAGGCAGGTCGGTACTGCATGGAACGGGCATGCATCCCGGGGGCATGACTGAACGCTTCCCCATGCAGTTGAGCGCCTTCACGCGCGACGTGACCCATGTCCGCGCCGAGGAATTCTCCGATATCCGCACTTATGGTGCTCCCGATGTGATCAGGGATATCATGCTGTTCGGCAAGCCGCCGGAGGAGGCTTTGGCCAGCCCTCTGGTGCTCTTCCTGGCCAACGGCTTTGGACAGTCCATACGCATGATGGCCGATGAGCTCGGTTTTGAGTTGGACAAGGACATCCATACCATAAATGAAGTAGCGGTGGCCACGGCCCCCATCGAATCTCCCATCGGCGTCATCCAGCCGGGACTGGTAGCTGCGCAACGTTTTACCTGGCAGGGACGGGTCAACGGCAAACCGGTGATCGAAGCCATTACGAACTGGTATATGGGTGAGAACCATTTCGACAAGCCATGGGGCTTCGGTCCGCAAGGCGAACGTTTTGAGATGGAAATAGCGGGCGATCCACCTGTGAAGGCTGTCATCCACGGTTTCCAGCCTGCCACTGTTGAGGCCGGACTGCTGCGTAACGAGGGTATTGTGGCCACGGCAATGCACTGTGTGAATTCCGTTCCCTATGTCTGCAAAGCTCGACCGGGAATACGGACATACCTGGACTTGCCTGTTATCTGCGGCAGGGCTGCCAAGCCGTGAATACTTGCTGGCTACTGAGCAGGCACTCAGTCTTTGGATATGCCGGTGAGGTCTTGCGGGTAACCTTTAAGGTTATCGAGCAATGTAGCGCTGGTAACCTGCAGGGATACTTTGCGACCCTGTTAACTGCGCGGTCTTGGAGGAAACGAGACGAGATGCGGCTGTCAATGAAGACCGAGGTTTGAGCATCTCGGCCATAGGAGGTGAGAAATGATGAATTATCCCAGGGAAGAGATCCAGAATGCGATTGAGGCTCTGCACAAGCTCAGAGACAGAGCCAGCGCCGGGGAGGTTGGCTGGGAGGCCATGGCGGACATGTTCACCGAGACCGCTACGTTCATCGATCCCGCTTGGGGTCGTTTCACGGGCCGCCAGTCAATTACCGAGTTCCTGCGCCACGGTATGAGCGGTCTCGAAGACTGGAAATTCCCCAGCGACTGGTATGTCATAGAGGGCAACCGGGTTGTCAGCCACTGGTGGAATAGACTGCCCGGCCAGCGCGCAGACGGCACGTATTACGAAGTTCCCGGCGTGTCGATAATTGAGTACGCGGGCAACGGCAAGTTCTCCTACGAAGAGGACATCATCAACATGGCCCATCTCTATGAAATCCTGACGGAATCAGGCTGGGTACCGGGGCCGGATATGAAGATACCGCCGGATAAAGTGAACCGGTAGCCGGAACCCGTACGGACGGCCATATCGAACAAGTGGACGGGCATGCCGTGGCTCGCGGGGAGGGGCATGGTAATTTCTCTCCTGCTTGCTGCGGAGGGTTAAGGTGTGGCAGACTCGCTGTGGGAGAGAGGGCGCATTAATCAGAATGCGCTCGCTGACCTCTCGGGTTGGCGGCGCTCGTGCTTGTGGGGTTGCTTCTTTCCAGGTAGCAAAGCGGCCATCTGCACGCGTATGGGGCGGTCGAAAAACGTCCGAAACGAGATTTAAACCGCCCGTGTCAGAACGTCAGGCGGAACCACGGGCTCCGGCTGCCGCACCGGGGCGGGGGGTGGGGACCGTAGGGTGGCGTTGAGCGAGGTGGTCCTGCCAGGTCCACGGGTAACTGAAGGCGGCTCACCATTGACCACCGCCGAGCGAAAACCCACCGTTAACGATCGCCTGGGTAAGAGGTAGCAAAGCGGCCATCTGCACGCGTATGGGGCGATCGAAAAAATGTCCGAGACGAGATTTAAACCGCCCGTGTCAGAACGTCAGGCGGAACCACGGGCTCCGGCTGCCGCACCGGGGCGGGGGGTGGGGACC
>PUNJ01000116.1 GCA_003551705.1 Chloroflexota bacterium
GCCTGGCCCCAGCTCTTTCATGGTTCCACCGACATCGTCAACCCGACGAATGTCCATAACTCCTACCTGGAGCTCTACTCCAATTTTGGAATCCTCGGGGTGCTGGCATTGATCGTTTCAATTGCCATCGCCTTCAAGCTCGGTCGCCACATCTGGAAGTCACCCGGCGGGAACAACTGGCGGGCCATCGGTATCGGTGCGCTTCTGAGTTCTCTTCTCGTAGCTTTGATCGCCGTTGTGGAGAGCTCACCAATAGCGATTCCCATAGTCGGCGACGGGTACTACCTATACCTCATGTCGCCTGTTCCCTGGGGTCTGGCAGGACTGCTCGTCACTTCCCACCGCCTGCGGTCACAAGACGAAGCGCCCCAACGTGAAGCCTGGGCCGTATCGAGGTTGAAGTGTCACAGCCGGCAACGTTGAACATCTTGGCCTAGAGTACTAGACTAGAGTCGCCATATCACCGGGCTAAGAGCGAGAGGGTGCCCGTCTTCAGCCCGCAGGTGGTATTCTGAAGCAGGAGGTAAGTGTTATGGAAGAGAAGATTGTGTATTTCGAGAACCCCGGTGAAGGCAACACCCCCGAAGTCCTCAAACTGGTGAAAGATCGCGCCACAGCACGCGGCATCAAGAAGATCGTGCTGGCTTCCACAAGAGGTCAGACGGCCCGGGCTGCCGTTGAAGCCCTGGCGGGGACGGACATCAACTTGATAGTGGTACCCTGGCAGTATGGCTTTGCCGATCAGCAGCCCTTTCCACCGGAACTCGTTACTGAGCTTGAAGCCAAAGGTCACAAAGTCCATTTCGGCACCATGCTTTTTCATGCGGAGAATCTCTATGGCTCCAAGGTACCCAGGGCCCTGGCCGACCTTCTCCGGGCCTTTTCCCAGGGGTTCAAGGTAGGCATGGAGGTGCTTCTCATGGCTACCGATGGCGGCAAAGTGGAGATCGGCGAGAAGGTGATAGTGCTTGCCGGTACCATGAGCGGTACCGACACGGCCTTTGTGGCAACCGCAGCAGCGTCCACCCAGCTGGGCAAACTTCATGTGAGCGAGATAATCTGCAAACCATTGTAAACACGTGATCGCCCAAGGGTCATTCAGGAGGACCTGCAGTAGCGCCCTTCGTACTTTGCGGATAAGGATAACAGGCCTGTGACTGGTACATCCAAACAGGGCCCCGGCCAGAGTACCGGTGTGTTCCATGGCTGGTTTGTGGTCGGGGCCTGCTTCATGATTACCCTGACCCTGGGCGAGACTTTCTGGTCCTTTGGTGTATTCTTCAAGTCCCTGGAGGACGAATTCGGCTGGAGCCGGACCGTGGTCTCCTCCGGCTACACGGCGTTCCTGCTGGGACATGCCTTGTCCCTGGTCGGCGGCGGTAGACTGGTTGACAAGGAACTGATGTCGCCGTTAACCAGGTGAGATGATTACAGCCAGAAACCGTGCATCGCCATACAGTATCCTCGCAAAAAGGGAGCCTGACGTTGCCGGAGTGGCGCTGACTGTAGTTGGAGTCTGGACCGGATGCCGCCTGATCAAAAAAGTTTGCAAACGGTGTTCCCGTGTCCCCACTCAGACGGTCTCGAAGTGGAGACGTCTCAACTCTTCCACGGGAATTCGCTCTTTGATGCCGAGAATCTCTATGCCCACGGCTTGACCGGCTGCATTGTAGTCCAAGATGATACCGGGTTGGACTTCCTCGGAGTCCACAATGGGGCTCTCATCGAGACGAAAATACAGGGCATCAGCGGCTTCATCTATCTTGATTCTCATGTACTTCCTTCTCTCTCCGGTCAAAGAACGCCGTGATCACTCTCGGCATGTTCCCCTCGCACGCCGTTACAACTCTCAGCATGCGGTCTTCACGTTCCATTATCCGCTTGAGGTAATGGATGGTACCGTCGCTTCTGCGCTCGGTTCTTGCTGGTTCCTTCACTGCCCGTATTACCCATTCTTGCGAGAGGCCTCGCTCAATCAGCATACGCTTAGCATGATCGGTAAAATGTAAGCCAGCTATTGCTCCATCCTCTAAGATCATTGTACCACATACTGGCTCACTGGCCCGGTGGCAATACCGGGTGGCTCGCAAGCCACCCGGTGCTATTCGGCTGGACTCTCTTCTAGAGGCCCACTATGTTGATGGCTACCACGTTCCTGGGAGGAACCCCGCCCAGGTTATGGGTCAGTCCGATCTTCGGGTCCTTGATCTGCCTGGGACCCGCCTTACCCTGAAGCTGCTTGTACATCTCATACATCATCCGCAACCCGGAAGCGCCAATGGGGTGGCCGAAACACTTCAGCCCGCCGTCCGGCTGGCATGGTATCTGGCCGTTGAGTTCGAAGAACCCGGCATCGATATCCTCCTTGGCCTTACCCCTGGGAGAGATGCCCAGGTCTTCATAGGTGACCAATTCAGTAATGGAGAAGCAGTCGTGCACCTCCATCATGCTTATCTCTTTGCGCGGGTCCGCGATTCCGGCTTCCTTGTATGCCCTGGCAGCCGCCCGGGTAGTCGACTCCACATGAGCGTAGTCATAGTCAGTGTACATAAGCTCTTCACCTGAACAGGCGGCGATTTGGGATGACTTGATGAAGACCGGGTCATTGCGGAACTTGTGGGCCATGTCCGCCCGGCACACGATGGCCGCTGCAGAACCGTCGCTTACGCCACAGCAGTCAAACAGCCCGAGGGGCCAGGCGATTATGGGGGCATTCACAGCCTGGTCCACCGTGATCTCCCGCTTCAAATGGGCTTTCTCGCACATGGAGCCATTGTGATGGCTCTTGACAGATATCTTGGCCAGAGCGGTCTTGCCTTCCTGCGGGCTCAGACCGTACTTGGCAAAATACCGTGTGGCCATCATCCCGAAGAGGCCGGGGGTCGTGTTGTTGGCCAGCACAATCCTGAGCTTGGTGCCCACAGCGATCACGTGGGAGAACTCAGGCAATCCGCCGTAGCCGGTATCCTTCAGCTTCTCAATGCCCAGGGCCAGGGCGACGTCGCACGCCCCTGCTGCCACGGCATAGGCTGCAGCGCGCAGCGCCTCGGAGCCGCTGGCGCACATGTTCTCAACCTTGGTCGTGGGCAGGAAGGGCAGCTTCAGCGCCGTGGAAAGGGGTATGGCGCTGTGGCCGGTGCTGACCTCGGTCATCTCGGGTCCGCCCTGCCAGGCTGCGTCGATGTCCTTCGTCTCTATTCCAGCGTCCGCGAGCGCCTCGAGGTACGCCTCAACCATCAAGTCTTCATGGCTCTTGTCCCAGAGTTCTCCGAACCTGGTGCAACCCATGCCTATGATTGCAACCTTGTCCCTTATGCCTTCTGCCATTTTCCCTCCGTCATTTCTAGTCCGACTTCCGTCCGGACCCATTCACAGGGTCCTGCCGGCAGTCAGAGGCATCTATGCCGTGACAGGCGTAGCCTTCCAGAAGTAGGCGTAGATACCCCGCATTTCGTCAACGTATCTCCTGCGAAATGTCATCTCCACAGGCATGTCCACCGCCAGCGATTCGGGATCGGAGTCGGTAACGTCCAGAATATATCTGCCTCCGCCTTCAAAATCGATCACGCCGTACATCTCCGGCGGGCTGACGCTGAAAGCCAGGCTGTCACCCGTGTAGCTGAACAGGCGACCCTTCTTATCGGCAAAACGATACGGTTCCATCTGATCGACGGCCACACAACCGGGGTTTACGCAGATCCTCTGGGATGGGTACTGGGGTGTATTGCATTTCTTGCACTTGGAGCCATAGAGACCAAGGATCTCGTGGCGGTCTCTCCATAGGACGGGTACCTGGGTCGGGCCTGTTTCCCCCCTGATCCCCTTTTCCACCGGCAAAATGCCGCGGAAGCTCAGGTATTTCTCATAGCTGGCCAGATCAGCCCTGAGCCCGAGTCCGGCCTTGACGCCCTTGCGAGATTTCATCTTGGTTATCTCATCTGTGACTTCGAAGAACATGGCATCCGCCCCGTTTCCATAGCTGGCAACGACAATCCTGTCGCCCGGCTTGGCCTCTTCCAGTGCTGCCACCAGCATCATCAGGGGATGGGCTGCCCCACAGTCCCCGACCGAGCTCAGCAATTCCTGCTGTATCTGTTCAGGAGCGAAACCCGCACTCTTGCCTATGGCAGCGTGTTCCCTGGGGTAGAGACAGGGATAGACGGCCTTGGCGATTTCTTTAGGAGTTAATTCGTACTTGGCCAGCAGCCCAGCGATAGCCTCATTGATAAACTTGGTGTAACCCTCGTCTCGGATCCACCTGTCTTCCGAGGAGTGGGGGAACTTCTCGTCCTCAGCGCGCCACCTGTCCATGAAATCGTGGGTTACGGAGTAGGAACCCTGGAAAGTCGCCACTACATTGCTGTCACCCAGCAACAGAGCAGCGGCTCCATCACCATAGTTGGCCTCTTCAAAGCTGCCCGGCTTGCCCATACGGCAGTCGGCAGCACAGACCACAAGCTTCCTGACAGAGCCTGATTTCACCGCCTCGCAACCTGCGATCAGGGCCGAGGTCCCAGCCTTCGTAGAGTCCGTGAAATCCGCAGTGCGCACCGCGGTGCCGAGATCGAGTGCGCCGGCGACAATGCCGGCATCCTGTCTTTCCTTGTAGGGGGCATTAACGGTGGCCAGATAAAGTGCCTCCACACTGCCGGAGCCGGTTTCCTCGAGGCAGTTCATCCCGGCGGCGACCGCCATGGTCACACTATCTTCATCGTAATTAGCCACGGCCTTTTCGCCCGGTACGCCGGCAGAAGCATACCAGCCCATGGCCGCTGTGATCGTCTTGCGGCTCATACGATACCGGGGTATGTACGCACCAAATGAGACAATCCCTGTCATACTGCGCGCCTCCTTAAATCTGAATAGCTTCACTCACGCATGCTGGAACAGTGCATAAAAATCAGCCACCTTGCGTGAGGTGCCCAGTGTTATTCTCTGTTTTTCCTCTTAGCATTGTCAAATGGGGGCTCCCTCGCCGGTTGCCTGGCGGTCGAGCGTACAGGCCGGACAAGGAGATGTCTATAACGACTGCGCGATCTTGTGTCCGATTGTGTTCTCTGTTCCCTTGTCACGTGTTAGAATTAGTAAGGACCACAATAAGCCCGATGCAATGTCAACACAAAACCCCAAAGAGAAGTGAGGACCAAGATGGTGCCTGAGAAGACCGGATCCAGACAGAGACCGCGCATGGATATGGAGGTACCTGACTTTCCTGCCGCCGCCACCTTTGCCCTGGGTTGATTCTGGGGTCCGGATTCCCGGTTCGGGATCTTAAGCGGAGTGGTCAGGACACGAGTGGGCTATGCAGGCGGGACCACCAAGAACCCCACTTACTATCAACTGGGAGACCATTCGGAAACTATTCAGGTCGATTACGATCCGGCACGCATTTCCTACAGGGACCTGCTGGACGTATTCTGGGCCAGCCACAGACCGGAAACGCCCCCCTATTCCCAGCAGTACAAGAGCATCATTTTTTACCATGATGATGGACAAAGAGGATTGGCCCTGGAGACCAAGCGGTTACAGGAAGAGCGTATTGGCAAATCGGTGCACACAGAGGTGAGGCCTTTTGCCACGTTCTACACTGCCGAGGACTATCATCAGAAGTACCGGCTGCACCAGGAGCCTGAGCTTCTACTGGAGTACCGGGCTATCTATCCTCAATTCAAGGACTTCGTGAGCTCCACCGCCGTGGCTCGCGTCAACGGCTACATTGCGGGTTATGGGTCTCTCGAGAGCCTTATAGTGGAAATAGACGATCTGGGACTTACCCCGAAAGGACGGGAAAAGCTCACCGGGGTGGTGGGCAGGACCAGGTAGCTTCAGTAACGAGTAACGAGTCCCCCTCATCCACAGCCGGCGCAAGAAACCTTCATGGTTTGACCCGTGACACGATTTCTGGTCTAATTAGGCACCTGAACATAGGGGGAGGGTCCATGGATCCAAGTTGGGATGCAAGCGCCGATCTGCTCGTGGTTGGCTCCGGTGGGGGCGGCATGACAGCGGCCATAGTCGCCGCAGACCGCGGGCTTGATGTCCTCGTCATAGAGAAAGGCAAGGTCTATGGCGGTTCCACCGCCATGTCCGGAGGCGCTCTCTGGATTCCCAATAACCATCTCATGCAGCGATCAGGCTTGGTCGACTCTCCGGAAGACTCGATGTCCTATTTGAAAACATTGACCGCGGGCAGGGTGCCTGACGACCGCCTGCTGGCATACAATGAAGCAGCGCCGAAATTGCTCTCCCACCTCGAACAGCGCACCGACGTGCGTTTCAGAATCGTGCCCGGTTACTCCGACTACTATCCCAGGGTGGGTGGCGCCAGGCCGGGGGGAGGCCGTACCGTCGAGCCCGTACCTTTTAACGCCCTCAGGCTCGGAAGCCTCCGACACCAGATGCGTCCGCTGCCGCGCCAGGCTCGTCTCTTAGGCAGACTGATGGCAACAGCCTACGATGCACACATGATGCTCGACACTTCTCTGAGAGGCCGGCTATGGGCCGTGCGCGTATTTGGCTCCTATTTAGTGAACCCCTTTCGATTTCTTGCCAAAACCGATACCCGCCTCACCCTGGGCAATGCCCTCATCGGAAGGCTGCGCCTGTCCATGAAGAAACGCAGTATCTCTCTCTGGCTAAACACGCCCGCCATCAGGTTGATCATGGAAAACGGCCGGGTAGCAGGGATCGAGGCCAAGCGGGAGGGTAAGACGGTCAGCATAAGGGCGGACAGGGGCGTACTGCTGGCGGCTGGAGGCTTCCCCCATAACAGGGCCATGCGCCAGAGGTACGAGCCCGCAGAATTGTCGAAGGCGTTGAGCATGGCCTGCCCCGATAACCAGGGCGATGCCGTCCAAATGGGCATCGAAGCCGGCGCCGCTCTCGACCTCATGGACGAAGCCTGGTGGATGCCAGTGTCCATGGTGCCGGGTGATACGGTGCCCCAGATGATCCTGATAGAGAGGTCTTTGCCCGGCTGTATCATGGTCAATAAGGAGGGACGCCGGTTCACCAACGAGGCGGCTCCATATATCGATGTGGTAAAGGACCAGTACGCTAATAACTTGGAGACGGGCGCAGCCATACCGGCCTACATGATCATGGATAGCCGTTTCAGGAGCAAGTACCCCACCAGTCCCATGCTCCCGGGGTTCACGCCCAGCAAGTACATCGAGAATGGGTACATGAAGAAAGCCGGCACTCTTGAAGACCTGGCCCGCCAGTGTGGTATCGATATCCGGGGGCTGTCCACGGCCATGGAAAGATTCAACACCTATGCGGCCACCGGCAGAGACCCGGATTTCGACAGAGGCAGTACGCCGATCGACCGGTTCTATGGAGATGCGGCGGTCAAGCCTAATCCATGCCTGGCCCCGATAGATAGGCCACCTTACTATGCCATTGAAATATGGCCGGGAGACCTGGGAACCAAGGGTGGGCTGGTGACGGACCGGCATGCCCGTGTACTGCAGCAAGACGGCAGCCCAATACAGGGTCTTTACGCCACTGGAAACTGCACAGCCTCTGTCATGGGAACCAGCTATGCCGGAGCTGGCGCTACCGTGGGACCAGCCATGGTCTTCGGATACCTGGCAGCGCTGCATGCCGTGAGTTGATTAACCCACCAGGCGGGTGGTGGGCACACTACTTTTTCTTCTTCTCTTTGGCCTTCTTGGGGCCCTTCTTGAGATAATTAGAGCTTTGTCTGTAAGCCTTCTTACCACTCTTCTTTACGTCTTTTTGCTTTGCCATTCGTTACTCGCTTTCCTATTCGGCGGTTCTCTTGTGCAGGATGAGATTAGGGCCGGCGTCCGTATCTTGGACATCCACTGTTACCTGTTCCAAGGACGGTGCTAGTTCAGATGGTACGAGCAGCACCTTTGATCCTTGATGCTCCACTCACTTCCTGCGGGCCCGCAAACTTCCTGCCATTACTGCAGGAGTTAAGCGTACTACCGGGGAACAATACGGTCTTAGGGGGATTGTCTGTGGAAATCCGCTGAGGGTAATCTGCGATTGTTACAGGACTCAAGCAGGACGAAGTCCTGCTTCTACATCTAACAGTCTATGAGGGTGTCGCCCTCATGTCAAGACCACGGACCCATCGAAGACGTGGCCCTCTGTTACTGTCGCCACTACCTTAACGATGGGGTTCCATCTCAAAGCAAGAGAGACGTAACCCACCACCCGGGGCGGGAAGGCCACCGCGCTCAATCACCCGCCGCTTTCCTTAATCCCTCATAGGCGCGCCGGACCTCCTCCACCGAGGCCTCGTTTTCCAGCGTGGTCATGTCTCCCACGCTGGCACCTGCCGCTACCGCCTTCAAGACGCGGCGCATAATCTTGCCACTCCTGGTCTTGGGCAGGGACCCAACGAAGTAAACCTCGTCCGGCGATGCCACCGGCCCGATGGTCTGGCGCATATGTTTGACCAAATCCTTCTCCAACTCTGTCGACGGCTGTTCATCCGCCTTCAGAGTCACAAACAGTACGATCCCCTCTCCCTTTACCTCGTCCGGCCTGCCTGCCACCGCGGCCTCTACCACAGCCGGGTGCGCCACCGCGGCATCCTCCAATTCGGTCGTTCCCAACCGGTGCCCAGCCACTTTGAGCACCTCGTCGGCCCGCCCCAGCAACCAGAAGTAGCCATCCTCATCCTTCATGGCGTAATCGCCGGTATAGTAACAGCCCGGATATTGGGACCAGTAAGACTCCTTGTACCGGTCCGGATCCCCATATATGTCTACCAACATCCCCGGCCATGGCTTGCGAATGACCAGGTACCCAGTTTCGCCTGGCCTGGTCTCGTTACCGTCATAATCAAGAACGGCAGCATCCACCCCTGGAAGAGGGAAGGTGACCGAACCTGGCTTGAGCGGGACGGACTCTATGCCCGGTGTGGGGGAAATCATGATGCCGCCGGTCTCGGTCTGCCACCAGGTGTCGACAATGGGGCAACGTTCCTGTCCGATGACCCTGTAGTACCAGTGCCAGGCTTCGGGGTTGATGGGTTCCCCGACACTACCCAGCAGTTCGAGGCTTGACAGGTCATGCCTGGCCGGGATGTCTTCTCCCTGGGCCATGAACATTCTGATAGCCGTGGGCGATGTGTACAATACGCTCACACCGTACTTCTCGACAATATCCCACCACCGGTCGACGGTGGGGTAATCGGGAGCACCCTCATATATCACAATCGCAGCCCCGTGGGAAAGCGGAGCATATACAATAGAGCTGTGACCCGTCACCCATCCTACATCGGCAGTGCACCAGTAGACGGATTCCTCCCGTACATCGAACACCCACTCATAGGCAGCATGATTGAAGACAAGGTATCCGCCGGTGCTATGTACTATGCCCTTGGGCCTTCCGGTAGTGCCTGATGTATACAGAATATATAGAGGGTGCTCGGATTCAACGGGCTCCGGCTCAAACACCATGTCCGCCTCTTCCAGCAGGTCGGAAAGCCAGTGGTCTCTCCCGTCCTGCATTGTTACAGGTTCTCCTGTTCTTTTGACGACAACCATGGTCTCTAAGGACGGTGATATGGAGACCGCTTCATCAGCTATCTGCTTGAGCGGGATAGTCTTGCCGCGCCTATATCCTCCATCTGCTGTTATCAGCAACTTTGCCTTGGTCTCCTCGGCCCTTTCAGATATGGACTGGGCGCTGAAGCCCGAGAAGATCACAGTATGTATGGCGCCAATTCGTGCACAGGCCAGCATGGCTACCGGCAGTTCCGGGATCATGGGCAGGTACAGGACCACGCAATCGCCCTTTTTGATGCCTAGCCTTTTTAGCATGGAAGCGAAGCGGCTGACTTCACGGTAAAGAGTTGAGTAACTAAGGACCCGGCTTTCTCCGCCTTCGCCTTCCCAGTATATGGCAACCTTGCTCTTTCTCCACGTCTTGACATGCCGGTCGACACACTGGTAGCTGGCATTGAGGAGTCCTCCGGCGAACCATCGGGCATGAGGAAAATCCCAGTCCAGGACCCGGTCCCAGGTCTTGTACCAGTCCAGCTTCCTCGCTTGCTCTGACCAGAATCTTTCAATATCCTCCAGGGAACGGCGATGCATTTCCACATAGCGCCTAACCGGCCAGATTCGAACATCAGTGGCTAGAGCGCCACGGGACTCGGCGGTCTGTTTCATATCTACCCTCCTCCTTATCCCCGATAAGACCGGTACGGTCTGGTACCCGCATGTTATCGGGAAGTCGTACTAGTCCATTGGAGCCTTGCAGAAGTACCATTCCTTGCATTCGTAACCTTGTTCCAGACGCTCCTCCGCAGCTCGCTGGGTGGTGGGTGGCGGCATGATCATCATATCTCCCGGCTTCCAGTTGGCCGGTGTGGAAAGGCCAGTCCTGTCCGAGGCCTGCAGGGCCTCGACCAGTCTAAGTATCTCAGGTACGTTCCTGCCCGTGGACAGCGGATAGTAGATCATGGCCCTCAACACCTGGTCCGGATCTATCACGAAGACGCATCTGACGGTGGCCGTCCTGCTCTGGTGATCATGGAGCATTCCATAACGGACAGAAACCTTCTTGTTCAAGTCGGCTACTACGGGGAAAGGGATCTTGTGACCCAGTTTCTCCTCTATATTGCGCACCCATGCGATATGTGAAGTCACGCTGTCAACGCTGAGTCCCAGCAGTTCCACCCCCATCCTTTGCAGTTCATCGCATATTTCTGCAAAGGCTATGAATTCAGTTGTACATACAGGCGTAAAGTCGCCGGGATGTGAGAACAGCACGAGCCATTTCCCGGCATAGTCCCTGAGCCTTATGGGTCCGTGCGTAGTTACCGCATCGAACTCGGGTGCAGGCTCTCCCAATCGAGGAAAATTGACTTGTTGCTGATTTTCCATAATCTACCTCCCCGTTCTTCTCATCCCTGGAAGCTTTGCTTGTCGGTCCAGCGAATTGAGAAAGAATCACTGCCCCACTTCGATAAACTCCTCCTTGCCTACGCCACAAAGGGGACAAAGCCAGTCATCGGGCAAGTCATCGAAGGCGGTGCCGGGCGGTATATCGGCTTCAGGGTCTCCCAGTTCCGGGTCGTAGATGTAGCCACAAACGGTGCATTCATACTTCTTCATGGATGGATACCTCCTTCACTGATCGCTGAAAAGATGCTTGGTAAAAAACAAATGGGGTTGCAGCGGAATGTGCTTATGGAAATGCCATGGAGACCAGGCCAGTATGGGTCTGAAGTGGGAATCTTCCTGTAGGGGACCCGGCGCTGGTCCTTCTACTGCTTTCTATCTTGGCCGGCCTGCAAGCCCGCCCTTTCGAGCCTCGCTGCACATCTTTCCTCCCGTCATCTTCGGCTCTTCGTTGTTGCCCGGTTACACGGGATCAATCCTTCCAGTCATCCTTCATACTGGGGTGCCCGGGCACGATTACTCTGCTACACTATCTTGCTATAGTATAGCCCAGCCAACGCCTTGGAGCGCTCTGGAGTGATCTTTTCTTGACCTCGTCCCCTGTTTGCCCCTCAGAAACCAGTCTTGACCACAGAACAAGCCATGTTCAGGTGCTCATGGCCTGTTGTGGACTTCTTGTGCACAAGCTAAGGCGAGGCGAGCAGAATCGTCTAAGCTAGCGTGCCTTATAGTCACGGACCTCGGCTGAGTAACCCATCTCCTGCAGCGCGGCGAAAAGACCACCGGTATCTTCCGTGTCCAAATGAAATACCAGGTCCTTCTCGCTGTGTGGCGGTTCCAGGGTGCAGATGGCCTTGACCTTCAAGCCTTGCTTCTCCAGATACTCCGTTACTTTGTGCAGGCCATTGGTGTTTCCTGCGCCATGAACGATTACCCGGCACCCGGTGAACCCAATTCCCATAAGGGGATTTAGTACTTTGTAGAAAAAGTCATTGGTGGTGACAATCCCAATGACGTGCCCGCCTTCCACCACCGGCAGAGACCCGACCCTGTTGGACTGTGCGGTAGCAATTGCAGTCTCTATGGTAGCATCCGGATCAATGGTAATAACATCCTTCTTCATGATCTCTTTAAGGGTTATCTTGCCCAAAAGATGGCTAAGCTCCCAGCGAGTCAGAGAAGTAGCCTGCGAAGGTGCAGCCCTTTCAAGAATATCCTTGGTCACTATGCCGACCAACTTGCCCCGATCGACTACGGGAATCCGTTCAATCTTATGGAACTCCATCATCTTGCCGGCTTCCACCATCAAGGTGTCCTTGGCTGCGGTAATCACATTGCTGGTCATGATGTCACGCACAAGCATATTTCTTCCTCCTTGCTTAAGTATCTGCTCGCCCGCCTGGCGCCTACTACTACACGGTCCCGCAGAGTCTGTATCCCGTTCTGTCCTGCCTGGGCCTGGTTTCAGCCCTCTTGCTTTCCTTGTATGCTCATCGAGCTATCCATATCACCGATTACGAAACCCGGGCTTACGGAATACTTTATAGCATAACACATCCAACCGCACGGTACTGTTCATATACGACTCATCTTAAGGCGCCGGCCAAGAGTTCAGTTCTCAGCAGATACATATGAGCTTGAAGGCTAGCCTTGGCCCCTTCACCAGTTGCCACTACAATCTGCTTATGTGGTACATTAGTAACGTCGCCTGCAGCGAAGAGCCCCGGCATATTGGTTTCACAATACCCGTTGACCAGTATTTCGCCTGCATCGTTCATGTGCACAAGGCCGCGCACTATCTCGGAATTTGGTATCAGGCCGATTTCCACAAAGATGCCGGCAACCTCGAGACCCACGTCTTCACCGGTAACGAGGTCCCTCATGGTTATTCCCGTCACTCGATCGAAACCCTTAATGGCCCGGATTTCATGTCCCAGAAGCATGGTTATCTTTGAGTGCCTTTTCACACTATCTACCAGCATTTCGTCTGCCACCAATGGATCTCGTGCCACCAGGATAACGTGCTCCGCAAAACTGGCCACATCACGAGCAGCTTCCAAAGCCGAGTTCCCACTTCCGGCTACAGCCACTACCTCTCCAGCGAATACAGGTCCGTCGCAAACCGCGCAGTAACTCACCCCCCTTCCCTGTAACCTGGCCTCACCGGGCAATTCCAATTGTCGTGGTCGCTTACCGGTAGCCAAAATGACGGCTCTCCCCTGGTAGGACTCGCCAGACTCGGTCCGGACTTCGAAACCGTTGTCAAGCTGGCCTACGAAAACAGCCTTCTCACCGATCCTCATGTCGATGGGAAACTGGGCTATATGCTCTTCGAACCTTCGCATTAGGTCAGGACCCTCTATGAATGTGAAGCCCATGTAGTTCTCCACGCTCAGTGTCCAGAGTACCTGCCCACCCAAGTCCTGGCTTATGAGGAGAATATTCAGCTTCTTCCTGGCGGAGTAGACAGCGGCCGTCATGCCTGCCGGGCCACCGCCAAGGATAATCAGGTCATGCATGCTGAATCACCCTTTCGGTCCATTACAGGCCGAGCATCTCCTTGATCTTGGTCTTGTTGAAACCCACGATGATTTCTCCATTGATGGCAATCACCGGTACTCCCATCTGTCCTGACTTCTTGATCATTTCCTCCCGTGCAGTCGCGTCAGCCGCCACATCTACCTCAGTGTAATTGACTTTGTGCGCCGCCAGGTAGTCCTTGGCCATCTTGCAGTAAGGACAGGTCGGGGTTGAGTAGATTTTGATTTCCTTGTCCATTTGACTCCCTTCACCTGACCGCAATTGGTGTGAACAATGTCCTTATTTCCTGAACAGGTCTGCAAGACCCCGTCCACTATATGCGTCAGGACAGGCAAACCTGGGTTCCTGTCGGAGACCAAGGTCATGCTTTATGAGACGTGGAAGAAGTATTCGCTCTGCGGGGCAGATTCCCGGTCATCCTATGGGCGTACTGGCACACCGTTACTTGGCCTCGATCTGAATTTTCTGCGGCTTCGCTTCCGGAGCCTTGGGGGCCGTGATTTCGAGAATGCCATTTTCGTATTTGGCCTGGACATTCTTGGCGTCCACCGTTGAGGGTATGGAGATTGTTCTGTGGAAAGTACCATAAGACCTCTCTGCCAGGTAGTAGTTCTCTTCCTTGGTCTCCTTCTCGAGCCGTCGCTCACCCCTTATCACCAAGGCTCCTGCTACAAAAGTAATTTCGATATCCTCTTTCTTCATACCTGGTAGCTCAGCCCGGATAAGGAAATGGTCGTCCTTCTCTATCATTTCGAGCGGGGGCAGCCAAGCACCTTCTTCGAAACCCCTTCTTAAGCGACGAGGCAGCCGCTCAAACATCTCCTCCATGTCTCGCTCCAGTTCCCTGAAGGGTGAGAGCCAGGGTCTCCATCTTTGCATTGCCATTGTGTGTCTCCTTTCTATTTCAATACTTGCCAGAGTGTTCTGCCCTGAAACTCAGCCGCTTAGTCTAACCAGGTCCGCAGGCCATCTTCCGTCTTCAAAGCCAGAATGATGGCCCTGTTGAAACGAGGAAGATCAGAGCACTTCCGGGACGTTATGAGATTGTCATCTTGCACTACCGGCTCGTCCACCCAGTCCGCACCGGCATTACGCAAATCTACTGCGAGTGAGGGCCACGAAGTCACTTTGCGCCCCTTAATCATCCCTGCAGAAATGAGAAGTTGGGGGCCGTGACAGATGGCAGCAATGACCTTTCCCATTCCGTAGGCAATTTTTACAAGGTCAATCATGGTTGGATACATTCTCATATTGTCCGGGGCATAACCGCCGGGTATTATTACGGCGTCGAAATCGGCTGGACAAATCTGGTCAGCCGTTGCATCCACCCTTACCGTAACCTTGCCCCTCCTTCCATTGTAGGTCTCCCGCGAACCACTACCGACAACGATTACCCGGGCACCGACCTCTCTCAGTGCTCGAGACGATTCCATGAATTCGAAGTCCTCGAAGTCCTCTTCTGCCAGTATGGCAATTCGCTTACCATCAAGCACGGTTTACCTTCCAAACAGGGTCGGAACAGAGGGCAGGCGAAATTCGAGTAACCCATAGTAAGGGATCCCGCCAATGTCCGGCCAAAGCCGGAGGTCAAGAGGTCAACAACTACCCGACCACGACCTGCCTATCCCAAGACCCATTGCCTATGGTTATCCATGATACGGGGAGCCCGATGAAGAAGTCATAAAATGGAAGCCCAAAAAGTTTCGGACTTATAACATCCAGGTTTTACTTTTCCAACTCTTTCCTGGTGTTTATGAAAGAAAGGAGATTGTCCCGGGATACCATCCCAATTATCTCGCCCTTATCTACAACCGGCAACTGGTTTATGTCTTCACTGGTCATAACATCCATAACATTTGAAAGGTCTTCAGATGGTTTCACGGACCTTAACTGGTCAAGCGGGGTCATGGCGTCCCGTGCCGTCCTGTTGGGCCACTCATCACGCGGCACCTCTTTGACATTATGCATGGTCACCAGCCCCAGCACCCGGCTATCGTCAACCACGGGGAAACACCGCCGTCCCGTACGAAGAATGAAGTCCTCCACCACTTGAGAGACAGTCAAGCGAGGAGAGATGGCCAGGCATTCCTTTGTCATGATCTCATCGGCACTATGCCCCTGAAGCGTTTCCCGCAAGGCTAACTGCCGGTAGCTGGCTGAGGCGGCGTTCTCCAAGAACCAGCCAATGAAGGCTATCCACAAACCTTGAAACCAGAAACCTCCGAAGATCAGAAAGACCCCTCCGAAAATGAAGGCAAAACCGATTCCCCTGCCGATTGCAGAAGCTATGCGTGTTGACTTTCGCAAGTCCCGGCTTCGCCACCAGAGCAGGGAGCGCAACACTCTGCCCCCGTCCAAGGGGAATCCCGGGATCAGGTTGAAACCAGCCAGAATGACATTAATCCAGCCCAGCCAGAAGGCCAGAGCTGCCACAGGCTCGATGTCGACGACGTAGACGGTAACATACCATATCACTAGAAATCCCAGACCCAATATGAGACTTGTCAAGGGCCCGGCGATGGACATGCGCAGTTCAATTTCCGGCCGTTTGGGCTCTGAAGTCATCTGGGAAACCCCGCCAAAGAGGAAAAGGGTTATGGCGTCTATTGGGATGTTGTTCCGCTTGGCCACGACGCTATGCGCCAGTTCATGGGCCAGCACCGACAGGAAGAACAGCAGGCTGGTCGCAACTCCAACTAACACATGCCCGCCAACCGCCCAGTCCGGGTAGACGGTGGGGAAATAGATTGCGGCCAAGGCCCAGGTGATCACCACAAATATGATGAACCATGACCAGTGCAACTTCACCTGTATACCGAAGTATCTACCAATAGGTATTCCTCCCGAAATCATCCATCCCCTCCTTTTCTACGCGGTCTCTTTCAACGTACTGAACGAACCCCCGATTGAGCGAGGACCCGGGATCATCTTCTGTTGCGCCTCTTCCATTCAACTGGGTCGTCCCAGTCTTCGGCCTTCCATGGAACTCCTTCCGGCGTCACCATGGGCAGAACATACTTCATAAATTCGAGACGTTCACCATCTGTGAAAGGACGGTGATTTTGGGCCACGTGCAGGTTCTTCTTCAATTGGTCCAAACTTTCCATTCCAACTATTATTGTTGCAACGGGCAATCCGAAAGCATACCTGAGCGCTTGTTCGTAGACATGTGCCAGCTTACCCAGGCCCAGCACCTTCATTCCCACAACAGCCGTCCCCTGAGCCTGTGCAACGGGCAAGAACTCCTCCACGAAGCTGAGTATGAAGTGGTCAAGCACGGAAGTGGCACAGAGCACGCTATCAAAGGGAAATCGGGACAGTGCTTCTATCTGTACCTGCGGATCGCTGTGTCCGCTTATGCTTATGTAGCGGACCAGCCCCTGATCTCTGGCCTCAACTGCTGCCTCAAGAGCTCCTCCCGGCGCGGTAATTCTCTCCAGTTCCTCAAGGGAGTGCACATGATGCATCCTCCACTCATCTACGTAGTCCGTCCTGAGCCTGCTCAAGCTTTCCTCCAGTTGCTGCCTGGCTTCATTCTTCTCCCTGGACCAGGCTTTGGTGGCGATCCACATTTCCCTGCGTCGTTCGGTTGCAACCTTGCCCAGCCGGCGCTCGGACTGGCCTTCGGAATAGACCCAGGCTGTATCGAAGTATCGAACACCGTTGTCAAGGGCATAATTGATCATGGCCAAAGCCGCTGCTTCAGTACAACCATGCCTATCAGTTATCATCTGTGCGCCAAAACCGAGTAATGGCACCTTCTTTCCGGTCCTGCCAAAAGGTCTCTCTTCCATACCAGGGTCACCTCCGATCAGCGGCCCCGGTCAATGCTATCTCCACCCCGTCCACTCTCGACCCGCAGTGATAGCACTGGCCGTTCACAGTACGGTTGGTCGCCAGCGTATTCCCGGTCCGGGTCATAAGGACTTGCCCGCAGTAGTGGCACCTGGTGATCTGTCCTTCCGGTTCGGGCAGGTTTCCTGTGTACACATACCGCAACCCCGCCTCGAATCCGATTTCTCGTGCTCTGTAGAGGACTTCAGGCGGTGTTGGCGGCAGATGGTCAAGGTCATATGCGGGAAAAAACCGGCTCACGTGCCAGGGCGTTGCCGGGCCTAGTTCCTGCTGGATAAAACCGGCGGTCTGCCTGAGATTGTCTTCGCTGTCGTTCAAACTTGGTATGACAAGAGTGGTTACCTCAACCCATATCCCCAGTTCCTTCATGAGCTTGAGAGTGTCCAACACAGGCTGCAGCTTGGCTGAGGCCCATTTGCGATAGAACCCGTCGTCCATGGATTTCAGGTCTACATTCGCCGCATCCAGCCATGGTTGAGCCGTCCGGAGAGCCTGGGAAGTCATGTAACCGTTGGTCACGAATACATTCCTCAGTCCGGCTTTTCGGGCCAGTAGGGCGGTATCATGGGCATACTCAAAGAAGATTGTGGGTTCAGTGTACGTATAAGCTACACTGTGACAACCCGACCGTTCAGCCATCGAAACGATCTCGTTTGGCGGCAGGTCTCTGCCCCAAAAAGAAGCCCCCTGGCGCAATGCCTGGGATATGTCCCAGTTCTGGCAGAACCGGCAATGGAAATTGCATCCAAGTGTGGCAATCGAATAACTCAAGCTTCCCGGGAAGAAATGGTATAGTGGTTTCTTCTCGATGGGATCGGCCCCATGGGAGCTTGCCCTGCCATAAGCTTCCGTATACAGGATTCCCTTCTGGTTGAGCCTGACCCTGCAAAAGCCCCTCCGGCCTTCCTCTATGCGGCAGCCATGTGAACACAGCTCGCAGCCGAGTCGAGTTTCATCGATCTTCTTGTACAGCATGGCCTCTTTCATAAGGTTGTTCCTATCTTGACACTGCCACCGGGTCCTTAACGACCGGATACCCTGCGGCAGTCCAGGCTTTCATACTGCCCAGGACGTTGTAGACGTCCCGGGAATTCTCTTGCAAGAGGATACTGGCGGCAAGGCTGGCCCTGTTTCCTACGCTGCATGTTGTCGCTACCGGTATTCTTGCGGGAATATCTTCTACCCCCTCCTTGAGATGGCCTACGAATTTGTGCATGGCGCCTTCGATGCGGCCCTGCTCCCACTCTGCCTGGGTCCTGACGTCAAGAACTGTCATCGGCGATCGGCTCTCAATCAGAACCCTCAGTTCTTGCACAGTCAGGACAGGAAGGTGTTCTACCGGCAAGCCGGTGTTGTACCAGCTCTCCACCCCTCCCTTCAGATACCCTGTGATGTTGTCATAGCCAACCCTCAGAAGGTGCCGGGCCACCTGATCCAGATGGCTTGGGTCTTGCAGGACTAGAAGCAGCGGCGCATCATAGGGCAAGACCCAGCCGGCGTATATGGGCAGTATGGGCAGGGCCAGATTATACGAACCCTTGATGTGTGCCCCACCAAAGGCCGCGGGAGCACTGGCGTCGACCAACACTGTCTCTGCCTTCTGCACTTCGTACCTGAAATCATTCGGCATGAGCGGCACCGGGACTGGCATATAGCCCAATAGTGGCGGGCCTTCTCGATTGTCCCTGGCCATGTTATCGAAGTAGGGTGGTTTCTCCATTCTTTCCGCTATCTTGCGCTTGATGAAATCCTCTTTGTTTCTGGCCTGCAGGGCCGGGTTAAGTAATCGCTCTATACCGAGGCTGGTCTCCTCCCTGTCACCGATGCTGGCGCCACACACCGATCCGGCGCCGTGGGCCGGCAATACTATCACACCGTCACCCAGAGGCAGAAGCCGGCCAAAGATGCTTTCAAAAAGGTTGGCGGCAAGTCTTTGTGCTTCACCAGGGCCGCAAAGGTCAGTCCTGCCCACTTCGTTCACGAAAAGAGTGTCGCCTGTAAACACCATGACAGGCTGGGAGCCCGATACTGAATCGTAGACAATGAAGGAAGTGCTCTCATCTGTATGCCCAGGCGTGTGGAGCGCCCTTATCCTGATCTTGCCCAGGCGAAATTCCTCTCCGTCAGCCAGCGTGTTACCAAATTTCCACTCCAGGCCGGGACCATGGTATATATCAGCTCCCGTAAGGTTCTCCAATTCAATGGAGCCGCTCAGGTAATCCTCATTACAATGGGTTTCAAAGACGTGCATGATGACATTCCCGTATTTTTCCGCCAAGTCCAGATACACCTGGCAATCCCGCCTGGGATCGATAACGATCGCCTCGTTTCCCGAGGCAAGAAAGTAAGAGTTATGGGCGAGTCCTTCGGATTTGATTCTCTGCAAGATCATGTTTCAATCCGCCTTCCTTCCCGATCTGGAGTCACGAATTCAAAGGCCCGTTTCCTTTCGTATGTCCGTAAGCAGACGGAGGTGACTGCGCTCTTCGTCGATAACTCGGTCAACGATGGCCCGGTCCGGTTCCTGAACGAATTCGCGCAATTGTGTGTACATCCTGATTGTGTCTTCCTCGAACCTCGTGCCTATTTCGATGGCATCGGAATCACTTCTCGCTTCCTTTTTCAGGGCTGCCTCGTACCTGTTCTCGGGTAGTGTTGCGTCCACCAATTCCTGGATGATTTCCTGCCGTTCAGGCGGCAGTTGTCCCAAGCTGGCTGCCCCGATCTGCTGGTAGAGAGAGGTGAATACCCTCTCATGTATGGCTTCCTGGTCTGCCAGGTAGGTGTAGGCATCCCATATCCTTGTGTCCTTGGTCGATTTGGCCAGGGTCTCGTATAGACTTCGACCGGCTTGCTCCAGGCGGATGGCGATCTCAAGAATATCGCCGGCAGTGCTTACTCCCCTCATGATACCTCCCCTAGCAGTGGCTGCATTTGGCCGGCAGCAAAGCATGGTTGAAAAATCTCAGGATGAACGCTCCCGCAAGCCGGTCCTGTGGGGCACCCTCTCCAGGGCGCTGATTATCGCCTCGTTGAACTCCGCCAGATCCGCCGGTTTCCGGGACGTGATTAGATTACCGTCGACTACAACAGCTTCATCCACCCAGATAGCTCCCGCATTCTCCAGATCAACCGCCACCGATGCATATGAAGTCATGCGCCGGCCGCGCACAATGCCCGCCGAAATGAGGAGTTGGGGGCCATGACATACTGCTGCGATAACCTTTCCGGCTTCGTTCATTCGACGTGCAAGGTCCACCATGGCGGGGTGTAACCTCATTTTGTCCGGTGCATAACCACCCGGGACCACAAGCGCATCATAGTCATCCACGGAAACGTCGTCAGCAATGGTGTCCGCTACTATTTCCGTTCTACTTCGTTTGCCCCTGTAGGTCTTCTTTGAAGAACTGCCGACAATAACCACCTCGGCTCCAGCCTCTTTCAATACCGCCTGTGGCTCGGTCAACTCCACATCCTCGAAGTCCTCCTCTACCAGCATGGCTATCTTCTTACCCCGGATTCGCATTGCGCACCTCCATTCTGGTTCAGACGAATTCATCAAGCAGGGACTCAACTCCGCCAGGTTCGGGGGATAATCCGACCAAGGGCTGGTCCACGGTTATCGGCAGGAAACGGTCCTCAAAGACGGGTCTTTCCTGTCGGTACAGGACCCCGATTGGTATGCGGTCGCCCCACTCCAATGACTTGGTAAAGGCGGTTGTTCTGTCTGCCGGATCATGATCGCTTTCCTGATCGAGCCTGTAGACACGTTCCCGGTACCATGCGTGCGTATTCTTGCGGTTAAAGGTCACACAAGGCTGCAAAATATCGATCAAAGCAAAACCTTTGTGTTGTATGCCTGCCTTTATCAGTCCGGACAGATGCTCCATATCTCCGGAAAAGCCCCTGGCTACGAAGCTTGCGTTTGATGCAATAGCCAGGGCCATGGGATTTATTGGGTCAACCGCCCCCTTGATGGTGGTCTTGGTAATAAAGCCTTCATCACTGGTTGGCGACGCTTGACCCTTGGTCAGGCCATAGATCTGGTTGTCATGTACCAGGTAGGTGATATCGTGATTGCGTCTCATGGCATGAAGGAAATGGTTGCCACCTTCACCATAACCGTCGCCGTCGCCTCCCACGGCAATTACCACCAGATCATGGTTCACGATCTTGGCTGCTGCTGCAGCAGGCAACGTCCGGCCATGAAGCACGTTGAGCCCGTTGGTCCTTATGTAGTGGGGCAGCTTCCCTGCCTGGCCGATGCCCGACACCATGAGTACCTGATGCGGTTCCAACTGAAGATCTACCAGGGCCTTTTTCAGGGCGCTCAAGATACCAAAGTTGCCGCATCCCGGGCACCAGGCAGTGGGACCTCCGGCATATACCTTTTGCGTTACCTTGGCTGTCGCTACCATACTGCACCGACCTCCTTCTTTAATTGGTCCACAATGAAGCGGGGAGAGATGGGTCGTCCATCGTACTTGAGTATGCAACCGTCCACACGGATGCAGGTCTGCGCCCTGAGCAGTTGGGCCATCTGGCCCGTGGCGTTATTCTCCACCATGTACTTGCGATTGCCCTTGGCAAGTACTTCTTCCACTGCCCCGACTGGGAACGGCCAAATCTCGGCGAAATGGCAGCAGTTGACATTCATTCCCTCGTGGCAGAGCCTGTCAACGGCCTCTCTTATTGCGCCGAAGGTACTTCCCCAACCCAGAAGCGTAATGTCCGCCTTCTCGGGGCCATAGGTCTTGGGCGCCGCGATCTCCTGTCGTACCAGGTCCGTCTTCCTGAGCCGCTTCTCCACCATGGCTGCCCGCATTCCGGCATCCTCTATGATATGCCCATGTTCGTCATGTTCGTCCCCTGCCGTGAAGACCACGATGCCCTTGGTGCCAGGAAATGCTCTGGGTGATATCCCATCTTCCGATAGCAGATGCCTCCTGTAGTCTCCGTCGACCGGGACCCCGGGCGAATATATCCGCCCGTGATCGATAACTACCTGAGAAAGATCGAACTTGGGGGCCGTCCAGTAGGACGTGGCCATGTGATGGTCTGTCAGGATAAATACGGGGATTTGATACTTTTCTGCCAGGTTGAACGCCTTTACGGTCAACCAGAAATTCTCCTCTACTGTAGACGGCGCGAAGAGAACCCTGGGGAATTCACCGTGAGCAGCGTGAAGCAGAAACAGAAGGTCGCCTTGCTCCGTTCTGGTAGGCAGTCCCGTAGCCGGTCCCGGACGTTGTCCCTCTACGATCACCAGAGGAGTCTCGGTCATGCCCGCCAGACCCAGACCCTCCACCATCAGATTGAAGCCGCCTCCGGATGTGGCGGTCATGGCACGAACGCCTGCAAAGGATGCTCCGATGGCCATGAGCATCGCCGCTATTTCGTCCTCGGCCTGCAAGGTGGCTACTTTCATCCGTGTTGCGTTCTCGGTCATGCCCTCCAAGATGGGCGTAACCGGGGTCATTGGATAACCCGCCATAAACCTGCACCCAGCTGCCAGCGCTCCAAGGACGATGGCTTCATTCCCGTTCAGCAGCATCTTCCTGCCGTTACTGCCTGCAGGCACGCGGCGTGCAGTCATCTCAAAATGCTCTCGAGCGTGGTCGAAGCCTGCTTGAGCCGCTATCGTGTTCTTCTCGCCGGTCTCGCCCGGACCGAAGCGCTCCAAGAGAAGTTCCTTTAACCTGTCCAAGTCTAAGGCGATCAGATAAGCGACCGCCCCCAATGCAACGGTATTGGACATGATCTTGTTCCCGGCCTTTTCCTTTGCCAATGTTTGCAGCGGTATACCCAATAGGTTGCCTTCACTGGCAAGATCCTTGACCGCATCGTTGTCATATATCATCATGCCGTCCGCACGCATCTCCTGGCTATGCAATAGAACAGAGTCCTTGTTCAAAGCGATCAAGAGGTCCACCTTCTCTGTGAGCGTTCCTACATCTGACGCGCATATTCTTACCCTGAAGAAATTATGGCCGCCTCTGATTCTAGATTCGTAGTCCTGGTCGGCAAAGACCTCATAACCGTTTCTTGCTGCCAGCTTGGCAAGGATGAAGCCAATGGACTGTACCCCCTGTCCGGCTTCTCCACCAACCATCAGATTTATATCCAGTGCCATCGGACCTCCGTGTTATCGAGAGAATAATTTGGAGAGTGAGTGCGATCTGGAAGGAATCAGGAAGGCCGCTAAAACCTAGTCTTCCAGCTGGCAATCAAGCAGGCGCAGGCCCTCGGTCATGCTCTCGACGGAATTCAATGCCTGGAGGGTGAGGCTAACCAGTTCCTCCCGGGCAGAGGCTTCAATGACCATTATCAAGTCCGGCGGACCTTTAAGTGGATCTACGAGGACTACACCTGGCCTGTTTCGAAGCATGTCCGCTACCTCGTGTGCTTTGCCGTGAGCAATGTCCAGAAGCGCGTAGACTCGATTGTTCACCGGCTGCTCCTCTATACTGAAACGTTGCGCCTGGCGCCGCGCCTCCTCGATTACCCAAGGGACGCACTCTCTCATTCCCGCCCTGCGATGAAAGCAAATCACGTCTGAGCGCATTCTTATGGTAACAGGGTTTCGATGAAGAAGTCATAACGCCCTTTTCCAAAAGATAAAGGAAATGTGACATTTTGGTGTTGCTCTGCGGGATGGATTCTCCAGACACTTTTAGGTTGAGATAAGTGCAGGAAAGACAAATAATAGACGCGAAAACAACTCAAGCCGAAGGTTGGTCCATTATGTAACCTACCTTGGGGACGGTGCGGATCAGCTTGGAGGAGTGGTCATTTGTTTCAAGCTTGTACCTGAGCCGGCTTATCCATGTTCGCAGTATCTGTACATCGTCCCGGTACTCGATACCCCAAACACTGGTGAGCAGGTCCTCATAGAGTAGAAGTCGTCCCGAATTCAAAGCCAGTTCGCTAAGCAGAAGCCACTCGATTCGAGTCAAGTGTCTTTCTTCGCCTCTTACCAGGACAGCGTGGCGGCGGAAGTCTATGGTCAGACCGCCAATCTGGATGATATCCGCCGTCTTGCGCTTCTCTGCCGGTTCCAGCCTCCGTCTGACCGCTTCTATACGGGCGACCAACTCGTCCGGATTGAAAGGTTTCGGTAAATAGTCGTCAGCTCCCAGGCCCAGACCCGCTATCCTGTCCACGTCCGCCCCCTTGGCACTCAGGATAATGATCGGCACCGCGGAGAACGCCCGCAACTCTTTAAGAAGTTCAAGGCCGTCCATCTTGGGCATAATAAGGTCAAGAACAACCAGGTCCGGTTCCTGGGCGTGCACTTGCTCCAAAGCTTCAAGCCCGTTCGCAGCTGTGAATACCTCATACCCCGAAGCCTTCAGCTTGGACCTGAGGAAGTTAATTATACGTTCTTCATCATCAACAACGAGTATGCGGAACTGTTTCACGAAAACACCAGCTTTAGAAAGCATTACCGTCAATTCTATGTTGGAACCATTGTGAACGATTGTCAAAGCGATTCGCGTTTGATGTTATCGTTCCTGTGGCACGGCCGGTCAAACACCGGTAGGGGCGCCGGGTAATTCACTCTCTTCCAGTGACTTCAATGCCACGCCTATTGCCTGGTCTATATTTTCCACCGTGGCGAACTTGAGATCTCCTTTTACTTCCTCAGGGATTTCGTCGAGGTCCTTCTCGTTTGCCTTTGGGAGGATGATCTCCTTTATCCCTGATCGGTGGGCCGCAAGCACTTTGTCCCTGATCCCACCCACGGGTAGCACCTTGCCGCGCAAGGTTATCTCACCGGTCATTCCAACGTCTCTCTTCACAGCGCGCTTGGTCAGGGCCGAGATTAGGGCTATGGTCATGGGTACTCCGGCTGAAGGCCCGTCTTTGGGGATAGCTCCTGCGGGGACGTGAATATGAACGTCCCTGTTATGTGGAAAATCGTCCTCTATACCCAGCATGGCCGCCCTGCTGCGGGTATACGTCATAGCTGCGCGTGCGGACTCTTGCATGACCTCTCCCAGCTTGCCTGTCAGGATCAAATTTCCTTTTCCCTTAACTGGAGTGGCTTCTATGAAAAGGATATCCCCTCCGGTGGGTGTCCAGGCTAATCCGGTCGCTACTCCTATTTCATCCTCGCCTGCAATAGCCTCCACCCTGAGCCTTTCGGGACCGAGAAGGTCGATCAATGTCTCCACAGTTATGCTATCCGGCACCTCTTCTCCTGCGGCCACTTTCCTGGCTATCTTGCGACATACGGTCCCTATTTCTCTCTCCAGGTTTCTCACCCCGGCTTCCCGCGTATAGCTCTCAATCATCTTGAACATGGCTTCATCCGTAATCTGCAGCTGGTCCGCTGATAGGCCGTTTTCCTTTAACTGCCTGGGTATGAGAAAGCGCCTGGCAATGTGAAGTTTCTCAAGCGGGGTATATCCTGACAACTCAATTATTTCCATCCGGTCTTTGAGGGCCGGGGGAATGGGGTCTATGACGTTGGCCGTCGTTATGAAGATCACCTTAGACAGATCAAAGGGGACCCCCAGATAGTTATCAACGAAGGCGTTGTTCTGTTCCGGGTCCAGGACTTCCAAGAGAGCTGCGGATGGATCGCCCCGGAAGTCCATACCGACCTTGTCGATTTCGTCCAGCATGAAGACCGGATTATTCGACTCCGCACGCCTGATACCCTGGATTATTCTGCCGGGCAGTGCGCCTATGTAGGTACGGCGGTGCCCCCTGATCTCCGCTTCATCCCTGATGCCGCCGAGAGACATGCGATAGAAATTGCGGCCCAATGCCCGGGCGATAGAACGGCCCATCGAGGTCTTTCCTGTACCAGGAGGCCCGAGGAAGCAGAGTATAGGCGCCTTCATGTCCTGTCTCAGACTGAGCACCGCCAGATAGTCTAGAATCCTGCCCTTGACCTTCTCCAAGTCATAATGGTCCTCATCAAGGATTTCGCTGGCCCGGTTGATGTCCATCTTGTCCTCGGTACTTTTGGACCACGGCAGGCTTATCATCCAGTCTAGGTAGGTCCTTGACATGGTATACTCGGCGGCCGACGGGGGCATCTTCTCCAAGCGGTCAAGCTCCCTCTCCACCTCCTTGAGTGCTTCGGGCGGCAGTTGGGCTTCTTCGACCTTCTGCCTGAGTTCCATAATCTCCACGGCCCGTTCATCAGTCTCGCCAAGTTCCTTTTGCAATGCCTTGATCTGCTCCCGGATCAAGTACTCGCGTTGCGCCTTGTCCAGGTCACCCTTGATTTGTGCCTGGATCCTGCTGCCTATTTCCAGTATCTCTACCTCCCTGTTGATGAAATGGCTTAACTTCCGCAACCGCTCCGCAACGTCCAACGTAGCCAGAACGTCCTGTGCCTCCTCACGCTTCAGATTGATGTGCGCTGCAACGAAGTCAGCGAGATTGCCAGGGTCGGTGATATTCAGGGCGGCAGCACCTAGCTCCGAAGGCAGATTGGGGGCTAGTTCCACCATGCGTTGAAATAGACCCAGGAAATTGCGGGTCAGGGCCTCGAGTTCTTTGCTCTCTTCAAGCGTGGACTCGACCACCTCGACCTTGGCCCTGATATAGGGTTCTGTCTGGGTTATCTCCTTCATACGTATGCGGGATACGCCCTGCAAGAAGACCCGTATGGACCCATCCGGGAGCTTGAACATACGGGCCACGGCAGCAGCAGTCCCTATCTCGCCAAAAGAGTCTACGGTGTCTCCCTGCTGTTCGCCTCGCTGGCCGAAAGCCCCGACCATCTTGTGCTCTTCCATGGCGGCGTCGATGATCTGGATGATCGACTTATTTTCTGTAGCCACGGGTACTACGATGTACGGGAAAATGGTATTTTCCAGCGTTGGCAGTATGGGCAGTTCTTCCGGGACTGCGAGCCTCATTTGTCCCGTTGCTTCTTGCTCTTCCACTACCATGGCGCTGCCTCCATCATTCCACAGTATACCGGCAAGACATGCCTGTGGATCTTGGTGTCCTTGCTTGCATACCTCATTGTTCAAGCTTCCTGAAAGTCTTTATCTCAATATGCAACTGTGCTGGTTTTACCTTGGGGAGAGATATCTGCAATATGCCATCTTCACGCGTTGCTTCCGCCCTGTCGGCATCGACCGGGGATGGCAGGGGAATGCGCCTTTGAAAAGGTCCGCGATGAATCTCCAGTTGGTAGTACCTTCTCCTGGAAGACCGGGATTTCGATTCCTGTCGCTGGCCCCTGATGAAAAGCATGTTGTTGTCGCCAATGGCAATCTCTATCTCGTCCTTCTTGACTCCTGCAAGTTCCAGGGTAACTACCACCTCCGTCTCTGTTTCGTACACATCGACCGCCGGTTCCCAGGGAAGAGCGAACCTAACGGAAGGTGGTTTAGAACTACTTAAGTATGTCAGCAGCCTCTGGACTTCGCTGTGAATATTTTGCGAACCTTGCCAGTTCCCGCTAAACATCATAGGGCCTCCCTTTTTCGCTTGCATGCCGCGCACGCTCGCTAAGTGCGACTTAAACCAATTATACCACTTCACTGGTTGCGTAAGGGAAGCTTTGAAATTGAGCAAGCAGACGATTGGAGGTATGGGTGGCTAAACTGGTTATCAGGCCTGGACGTAGATCCGCATGGTTTGTACGGTATCCACACCCTTTAAAGTACTGACCAGTCCTTGGAGGGTATTGGTCAAAAGATCATTGGGGAAAGGAGAGATGGACAAGGGAACATCGTTAATCAGTACCTGTACCTCACCCCGGTCCAAAAAAAGGTCCAAGGTCTTAATGACGTTTGCTCCTTTCAAGGAGCATACAGCACCCATAGTTACGGCAGCCAGAAACTCTTTGATGAAGGGATTGATATTCACCGGCTCTCTATTGACCCATAATTTCGTTTCTATTGCCATATAAGGTCACCTCTACATGAAGTAGGCTTAGGATATCACATCTTGGGGGACGGTCCAAATTACTGGTGTGGATCGACAAGTGCGCATCCGAACGAACGATATTTGCGAGAAGGGGGTTAGGTCCCTGCCGGACAGCGATCGCCCCCGATTGGCTCGGGGGCGATTTACCTTGGGGTTGGGAGGTCAGCCGGCATGCTATTCTTTGCCGACGACTTCACGATGTCCTGATGGCCGGACGTCCATGCAGGTAATGAGCCTGTCTACAAGGTCCTGACATTCCTCAGTATGAGGACATCTTCTACAACCGTCATGTCTCTCGCTGCAGGCCTCCGCCCAGCGTTCGATGATAACATCATCACGCTTCTTGGGGTACCAGCGAGTTATTCTATGTTGGCCCCTTGGTTTCTTTTCTCTTTCTACTCGTGCTCTCTGTTCCGTACCTTTACTCCTTCCGACTTGGTCGATTTTTCGTAATTCCTTTGCTTGCTGAGCCAATTCTGGTATTCCTCCTCACCGCCCTGCACACAATCCGGCAAATAGTTTCTGAATTCCTTTATCGCTCCGCATCTTCTGCAGACACCGCTGCTTATTCTTCCTCCGGCAGTTTCGATGGTCCAGAAATGATTGCATGAGGAGCGTCTTTCGGCGTTTACTTGTTGGTTTTCGTCAGTTCGTGTTGCGGTAGACATTGTTTCCCCTTGAGTCGAATCCTTTTGAATTCGACGTCATTTTAGGAGCTAACACCCTCTCGTGTATGCGACCTAAGTCGCATATCTGGTGAGGCGAGGCATACCGAGCGGACTCTAAGTATCGTCTGGGAAATAGATGCCTGGGCACAAGGAGACCAATTGGTTCCATTCGAGGCCATGCCCCTGAGTGGTTGTGGCCGTATATTACAGGTTCAAGAAATGCTTGTATTCTATGGTGATCTCGTAAGGACACCGGATGGCACCGGCTTCGCAGACGGCTTCGCAATTGGTGCAGTATACGCATGTCCCCATGCTATATACCATGGCGATATTATGGACCAAAGCCAAAACGCCGTTGCTGCACACCATCACACATAGACCACAACCATTACAGTACTCTTGATTTATTTGCGGGTAATCAAGCATCCTACTCCTGAACCAAGATGGTAGCATATACTCCAGCAAGAATTATGTGACCTTGGTCTCGCAATCCGGGTTTCTCAGTCTTCGGCACTTATCTCCTCCAGAACATCTTTGTCCAGAATGGCAATGCGGTGCCGGTCTACTCTGATCGCGCCTTCTTCCTCAAGTGCCTTGAGCGAACGCCCCACCACCTCGCGTGATGTGCCGACCAAACCGGCCATGTCTTGCTGTGTCAGCCTGGGTCTTGCTTGAGCTTCTTCGACTTGAGCTTGGTCGGGAGCATACTGCAGTAGAAGTTTGGCTACCCTGCTGGTGACGTTTCTGAAAGACAGGTCCTCTACAAGGGAGATGTAACGCCGGACGCTGGCAGCCAGTATCTGAATGGCGTTCATGGCTATCTTGGGATGGCGCACGGTAAGGGTGACAATATCTGTCCTGTTAAGCCCGTAGACAGTGACCTTGCTCATGGCAATGGCACTGGCAGGGGCGGGCTTGCCATCGAAGACCGCGACATCGTTGAAGGCATCGCCGGGTCGAAGGATGCCAAGTATCTGCTCCTTGCCTTCCGACGAAGTCTTCTGGACCTTAACTGCACCGGATACTATGAAGAACAGTGCTTGCGCAGGCTCATCTTCGTGAACAATGATCTCGTTCCTCTCGGCGGATTTTTCGAAGACGGACCGCATGACGTCCTCAAGCTCGTCTGTCTCCAGTCCCAATAGGTATGGCATGTTCTTCAGACTGTCAATATCCACCACGGCTGATGATCACCCCGTAACTAAGTCCGTGTTTACGCTCTATCCCCCGTCGAGGCTCCAGCGTTCCTTCTTGCTGAACCACCCCTCGGGGTCCAGCAAGAAGTCCTTGGACTCAATCAGTGCCAGGTAATGGCCTCGCTCTTCGGCGGCCAGAGCATCAAAAAAGGCCTTCTCCTTTGGCCGGACGGCATTCGAACTGCGGTCATGATAGAAATTGTAGCTCTTGTCCTCAAGCTTGATGGCCACATCCAGACCTTCCAGTTCCACCGCTGGGACTACAATATCGCCCTTATGGGTATCCTCCAAGGCCTCTCTGAATACGCTCTTGATACTTTTATCATACCAGAATGCTGGATCGGTATCAGGCCAGTCTTGCGATCCGATCAGGGTTTTGTATATCTCCTCTACCTTGTGGTAGTGAGAGTCCTCTTCTTGCGATAGCCTCAAGAAAAGCCTTCGTACGAGCGGAACCGTGGCCTTTTCGGCATACTCCTGATAAAATTGCTTCCCGTCCAGTTCCATTTGCAGGGCGGTATTCAATGCCTCTGTGATTTCCTGTACGTCCATGTTTCACCTCATGCAGCGATAGAAATTAGATTTCTGCCAGTCTCCGGCCCAGTTCGTAAGCGGCTGCTAACAAATCGGGATGGTCCTTTATCTCACCCTTCTTGTCCACTCCCCGCACCAGTAGCTCGTCGGCATAGCTGACTCCCAACGCGTTGAAGAAGTACTTCAGAGTCATCTTTGAGCCCGAAAAAAGGTTCTGTCCCCTGGTGGCCCCTACTCCAATGAATACCCCCTTGCGCCCTGTATCAGGCGGACTCTGCTTCAGTATGTACTTCCTGGCCCATAAGGCCTGGCAACGGTCTATGAGAGCTTTGACCTGGGCAGTTACGGAATAGAAGAAAATGGGTGATGCTACGATAACGATGTCGGCATCAAGTAGTTTGGAATAGACGTCATCCATGTCATCTCGAATACTGCAATTGCCATCCCTATAGCAGGCATAGTATTCCCGGCATGGCTGCAATTTCAGTCTGTCCACGATTATCTTCTCTGTCACCACACCCTTGCTTTGCAGGCCGGCCAGAGTCTGGTCGAGCAGCAAGTCGGTATTTCCCCCAATGCGAGGACTACCCATGATTCCCAAGGCTTTCATGATCACCTCCAGTAAGGCGAATGGCCCGGCTTACATCCCATCCGCTAATGCAACGACTGTGACCCAGGTATGTTATTCGACCTGGCGGAACATCTTGGCCTGTGCGCCGCAAACCGGACACCTGTCCGGTGCCTGCCCTTCTACGGTGTGCCCGCATACCTGGCACACGAAGAATGGCAACAGGTCGTCAGCCTGGCCTGATTGCATTTTCTTTAGAGCAGATTCGAATAGACCGTGATGAGTCAGTTCTACTTCATTCGCGAGCCTGAAACTGCGTTCCGCTTTTGCCTCACTTTCAGACTCCGCAGTCTTAATAAAAGCAGGGTACATGCTTGTAAATTCATGGTGTTCCCCTGAGATGGCAGTGCGGAGGTTCTCGGTTGTAGACTTGATACCTTGAAGGGCCTGAAGGTGGTTACGAGCATGGACTGTCTCCGCTTCTGCAGCGGCCCGGAACAGTCGGGCGACACTCTTGAACCCTTCCTGTTCCGCCTTTTCGGCAAAGAAGAGATAAGTGCGGTTTGCCTGGCTCTCTCCAGCAAATGCGGCTGACAGGTTCTCTCTTGTTTCGGCCATGGTCCCTCCTCCGAGATCAGATTACCAACTTCTAGTGATTATACCCTACTTCCCACCCGGCCAGGAACCGCCATAGTGGCCTGCATCCCTTTTGCGTTCCAGGTTGGCACTGGCGGAACTTTGGACCATCAAGAATCCTGGTTCGCTTCTCTGGCTTCCCTTTCCTTGATCTGTTGCATGATCCTCTCATAGTCCTTTTCGCCCACACACTCCTTGGCGTATTCGCACCATTCTACGCAGGACAGCGTGTCGTTATAGACCACGAATCCGCATCCACTACACTTTGCGCTCGCATCGTTGCTGAATATTTCAATCGCCTCACTGCATTTCGGACAATCTCTGATTTCCATCCGAGGCATACGTACATCAATTGCTCCGGGACACTGCTCAACCATGGCTTACCTCCTCATATTTGAATGGGTCCGTTTTTACATCGCCCTTGACTCCTAGAACAGCTTCATAGAGAGGCAAGTCTGCTCCACTGTTTCTTATGGCTTCCGCTGCCATATTGGTCAGGCCGCGACAACAACCCACCTCCACTCTGGTCACGGTGATGCTCTTCACCGCGGCCGACTTCAATATCTCAGTCAATCTCTCAAGATGGGTAGCATAGCTGTCCAATTTGGGGCAGGCTACCAGCACAGCCCGACCGCGGACGAAGTCCCGATGGAAGTCAGCATACACAAAGGGAGCGCAGTCAGCTGCCAGCAGCAAATCGGCATTCTTGAGAAAGGGGGCTGCCGGTGGCACCAGCGTAAGCTGCACCGGCCAGTGCCTCAGTTGGGACGTGATCGCTCCTGCCCGTTCCACCCCTGCTTCCCGATAATCGCGCGGCTCGAACTCGGTCATGGTTGTTGATGGACAACCGCAGGGCAAAGAAGTTGCCGCCAGCGCCTGGGCTTCCTGGTGTTGCCTCACCGCTTCCTCGTCAAATTGAGTTCCCTCTCGCTCTTCAAGCAACAGGGCTCCCTGGGGACATTCTCCCAGACAGGCCCCCAACCCATCGCAGAGCCGGTCATCTATGAGGCGGGCCTTTCCATTTACTACTTGGATCGCTCCTTCAGCACAAGCGGGGACGCATAGTCCACAGCCGTCGCATCTGTCCTCATCTATGCTGATCAGTTTCCTAATATTTGTGTGTGTCATCTTCAGACTCCCCCTGACTCTGATTTGTTTTCCGCCTGACAGTACAAGCTTATGACTACTGAGGAACGGCAACAATGATCTATGCCATGTAGCAGGCAGGAGTACTGTATTGGCTCAGCCAAGTACAAGTCTGAGTGGCGTACAAATGATTTGCTTGTCACAGGCAGAGTGGCTTGAACCTGGCCTTACATGGGTTGCAGCCCCTCGCTGAGTTCGCGCAACCTGGCCTCATCAACGATCTCCGTCCTGCCGCGGCTGGAGGCAATTATTCCGGCTTCTTTCAGTTTACTCATCAAGCGAATGGTGGTCTCGGGGGTGGTACCAACCATATCTGCGATTTCCTGCCTGGTAAATGGCAGGACCGGACCGAGGCGAGAGGCCAGCATGATCAATACCCTGGCAAGCCTTTGTTCCACCCTTTCCGCTGCCAGGTCGCGAAGGCGAACTTGGGCATCTCTTAGACGGCCCGACAGTACGTGTATCATGCGGAAGACCGTCTCGGGCCGGTTGCGTAGAAAAGTATGAAAGTCGTCCCGCTTAATAGCAATGACCTTCAGTTCGCTGACAGCTTGAGCTGAGGCGGGGTAGGGCCTGTTCTGAAAGATGGCCACTTCACCAAACATCTCACCGGGGCCGAAGAAGCTGATGATGAACTCTTTTCCTTGCGAGGAGTGCTTCAGGACCTTGACTCTACCCTCAGCAACCATGTAGAGCCAGTCAGGCTCTTCGCCTTCCATGAATACATATTCGCCGGCGTTAAGGCTTCTGATGCGGCATAAACCGGCCAATTCTACCATTTCCTCTTCCGTAAGGCTGGAAAAGGTTATGGACTGGCCCAGTAGGGCAATTCTCTCGTCAAGAGTCACAAGGGGTACCTCGCAAGCTGAGACTGGCAGAATTATACCATGGGAGGCTGGCTGCGGGAACGTGCCGGTGCCGGGTGAACTAGGATGGCCTGACCAGATAGTACCCGATGCCTGACTTGGCAAGTATGAGCTGGGGACGGCTTGGGTCCTCCTCCAGTTTCTCGCGCAAGCGTCTTATATACACTTTGAGGCTGTCCGTAGCTCCTTCATATTCCTTGCCCCACACAGCTTCGGACAGGCTGGAATGAGTGACGATGTGGCCGGCATTGTTCATGAGGTGGTAGAAGATCTGTCCTTCGGTGGACGTTAGACTGATTTCTCTTTCTCCATTTAGGAGCTGTCTTGTCGAGGGATCGAATCGTAACCTTCCGCAGACCAGGGGCATCTCTTCGCCGGTCGATCCCTTCCGGCGGGTCAAAGCCTTGACACGGGCAAGCAGTTCGAGTTGCCTGAACGGTTTTACCAGGTAATCGTCTGCGCCCCACTCAAGTCCCTTTACGACATCTGTTTCTTCTGCCCGCACAGTTAATATCAGTATGGGTACCATTGAGAACATGCGGATTTCCTTCAGGACGTCAAAGCCGCTCACATCAGGCAGACCCAGGTCCAGGATGACGATATCGGGATTCTCGCTGTCGACTAGTTCTGCGGCCCTGGCCCCCAGGTGGGTGAAGACAAGGCTGGCTTCCGGCCACCTGATTTGGAAAGCAAGGGATACTGTTTCAACGATCTCGGGGTCATCCTCAACCATTAGCAACTTCATGATATGTTCCTACCTGAGTTGGAATTTGCGGCGGCGCGGTGGGGATCGAAAAGTTAAATTTGCTGCCCCGGCCCTTGACACTATCCACCCATATCATTCCGCCGTGCAACTCTACGAGCATCTTGCACAGGCTAAGCCCGAGCCCCAGCCCGTTAAGGCGGTCACGGTCTCGTTCCAAGCGCTGATAAGGATTAAAGAGATGCTGTTGCTCTTCGACGCTTATGCCTGGGCCGGTATCTTCCACCCCTATGACCACCTGTTCATTCGTCAGAGCCGCTTTCAGGGTTATCATGCCCCCTTCAGGCGTATACTTGAGAGCGTTGTCCATGAGATTGAGTAACACCTGGTGAAGTCTCTCTTCGTCGCCGTACAGAGATGGCAACTGGTCAGGCAGGTCGATAAGGAGCGTGTGTTTTCGTGCTGACGCGGCTGAAGTCATTTCCTCCACTACGCCTGCAAGCATGGTCAGCAAGTCGATGGGTTTATATGCCAGACGCAGCATTCCCAGCTCACCTCTGGCCAAGTCCAGGAGTTCATTGATTCGTGTACTGAGATTGCAGGAAGCCCGATTCAGGTTGGTGGCCAGCCTCAGCAAAGGACCTGGCGGTAACTCCGACATAAGTAGTTCGCTCGAAGCCATGACTGATGTCAACGGGGTCTTAAGTTCATGGACCAGGGCTCTTGTATACTCCATACGTTTGTTGATCTCTGCCTCTCTCTCCTGCCGCAAGCGTCTCTCAGCCTCGTAAAGTTCCTGGAGTTTTTCTTCAACATGCTTTCGCTCGATGGCATAGCGCAGGGCACGAACCAGCCCGTGTCCTTCGACTTGGCCCTTTACGAGGTAGTCTTGAGCTCCGCAACGGACAGCTTCGACAGCCAGGTCCTGGTCATTGTGTCCGCTCAGCATGACTATGGGAACCCGGGGAGCCTTAGTATGGACTCGTTCAAAAGTGTCCAGGCCGCAACTGTCCGGTAATGAAAGGTCCAGCAAAACAGCATCTGTCTCGCTGTGTTGGAGATGGTCCAAACCGGCAGCCAAATCGTCAGCCCAACTAAGGCAGACCTTGCCGTCAGCCTGAGCCAAAGCCTCCCGGATCAGGCGAGCATCTCCCGGGTTGTCTTCGATCAACAATATCCTGAGTGCATCGGTCATGTTCCGTCACTGCGTCAGGCAGATTACAGGTGTCGACCTCCATTTTGAGAATTTCTTACTCCTACGCCCTGGTTTTCCGGGCCATCTTGCAGTATTTCAGGGCCTGTGCCCGTCGGGCAACTTTACGAGCGCAAGCCAAAAATCCTCTATGGAGCGTACAATGGCAATAAACTGGTCCAAGTCCACTGGTTTACAGATATAGCAGTTGGCATGCAAGTCGTAAGCCTTGAGAATATCCTCCTCAGCCTTTGAGGTCGTTAAAACGACAACCGGTATGCGTTTTAGTTCCTCAGCCGTTTTGATCTTGGCGAGAACTTCTCGACCGTCCTTCCTGGGCAGATTCAAGTCTAACAGAATAAGGTCAGGACGCGGCACGTTGACATAAGCACCTTCTCTATAAAGGAATTCCAGTGCCTCCGCACCATCTTCAACCACATGTAGCCGGTTACAAACTTTGGCATCCCTGAGTGCCTCTCTGGTCAGCCTGACATCTCCAGGATTGTCTTCTACCAGAAGGATATCGATAGGTGTGCATTCGTTGCCTGCGTTCATAATTTCTCCACCCCACTTAACGGAATTGTGAAAAAGAAAGTGGTGCCCTGTCCGATTTCGGACTCGACCCAAATCTTTCCTCCGTGACGTTCCACAATTCTCCTGCAAACCGCCAGCCCAATGCCCGTTCCTGGATAGCGTGTACGGTTATGTAGGCGTTGAAAGATATGGAAGATCCGGTCAAAGAACTCGGGTGCGATGCCTATACCGTTGTCTCGGAAGGCAAACACGTAGTATCCTGATTCCTCTCTTGCCTCGATATCAATGACAGGTGTGCCGTCACGCCTGAACTTGATGGCATTGCCGATAAGATTCTGGAAAAGCTGTACCAGTTGTGGACCATCGGCCTGAACAGTGGGCAGCCGGCCACAGTTGATCCGGCTGCCTGTTTCGTCGATCAAGACTTTCAAATTGGCCGAAGCCTGGGCCAGGACTTCGTTGCAGTCGGTAGGTTCCAGCTCTTTCCCCTTGGTACCTACTCTTGAATACATGAGCAGGTCATTGATCAGCGATTGCATCCTGGTAGCACCGTCCACCGCATAATGGATGAATTCGTTCGCATCTTCATCAAGCTTGTCCTGGTAGCGTCGCGACAGCAACTGAACATAACTGGCAATCATGCGCAAGGGCTCTTGCAAGTCATGGGAAGCAACATACGCTAACTGTTCCAGCTCTTTGTTGGAACGGACCAGTTCGTGCATCATTTCGTCGATCTTTCTTGCAGCCGTTCTTTGTTCGGTTACATCACGCAGGTTGATAACGACGCCTTGTACAGCTGGATGGTAGAGAAGATTGTTCGCGGTAGCCTCGATCGACCGCCAGGACCCGTCCTTGTGCTGCAATCTTACTTCTATCGAGACACGGTTGCCCGGGCCATGTAACAATTGTGTAAAGTTTTCTTCTATAAGGGAGACATCATCAGCGTGTATGTAGTCGAGCAAATACTTTCCCAGCCTCTCCTCCGGCTTGAACCCGAGAAGACGTCCGTAGGCCGGGCTCTCATATCTTACCATCCCATCTCCATCCACAATCACAATCGGCTCGGATGCGTTCTCGATCAAGGACCGAAAATACACTTCCTTTTGCTGAAGGGCGAGCTGGGCTGATTTGCGCTCAGAGATATCACGGCTTATACCCAGGTATCCTAGTATATTGTCATCAGAATCGCGAAGGTACCCGATCCTGTTCTCCGTCCATACACTACCCCCGCTCTTGGTGGGGATCTTCGACTCCACCTCAAAGGTCCGATCGCTATTGCTTTGAGGGAATGCTCTATCCATTTTGCCAAGCAGTGCCTTGATTGCCTGAGCAAAGCCCGACTTTTCCGGGTCTGCCGGCGGTTCCATGACTTCATCAACCGCATATCCGCACAACCTGGTGAGGGAAGGGCTTATATAGGTGAATCCCAGCTCCCTATTCATTGTCCATATTACGTCTGAGACGTTCTCTGCCAGCAGGCGGTAACGTTCCTCGCTCTCTCTCACAGCCCTCTCGGCTGCGCGCTGCTCGGTAACATCGCGGGCTATGCCGACGAAGCCGGCGAGCTTGCCATCCTCCACCTGTCTGGAGCACCTGAATTCTACTGTGATGTAGGTGCCTGACTTGGACAGTATGCGGGCCTCAAAGGGACGCAGAGGTCCGCCTTTGACGGCGACGTCTTCCCAAAGCTGGGTTGTCCTGGTCAGGTCGTCAGGATGTAGAATCAGCGCGAAGTTCTTGCCGATCCATTCCAAGCACCGCCAACCCGTTATCTCTTCAAAAACGGGGTTAATCGAAGTCATGTTACCTTTCATGTCTACGGCGAAGATGATATCTGTAGCATTCTGGACGACATTTCTATACCGTTCCTCGGAACTCCGTAACTGCTCGTACGCTTTCCGGCGGTCGGTGACATCCCTTGAAATCGTGATTATCTCTGTGGGTGTACCCTTGATATCCCGGACAAGAGAACTCCGTACCTCCGCCCATACGGTCGAACCGTCCTTGCGGTAGAACTCAAGTTCCTGTTTGCCTGTTCGAAATGGTCGATTCCCGCCTTCGCATAATTCCTGCATCATCTCCTTTGCCATGGATTCAAGGGCTACCGCCTGGGATTCGGGCGTCAAGGATTCTTCAAAAGTACGATTCAAAGCTTCTTCTACGGTGTATCCCAGGAACTGCTCTATTGAAGGGCTTGTGTAGACCGGTTTCAGGTCCATATCGGTACATACGATGACATCCGTTATGTTCTCAGCAAGCAGGCGGTAACGCTTCCCGCTTTCCCGCAGGATATCTTCAGCGCGTTTCTGCTCCGCAATGTCTTTGATCACAGAGACAAAGCCAATCAATTCCTCTGATTCAACCAAAGCATTGACCTTTAACTCTGCAGGGAACTCGGTCCCATCCGCTTTGACGAGAGTGTACGTCAAATCCAGAGGACCGCCCACATTCAAGAGTTTCTCCAAGTCTCCCAATAGTCTCAGGTGCTCCAGTGGAGAAATGAACGCTATGACATTTTTGCCGATGACTGTTTCCTTGCTTTCCAGACCCAGGGTCTGCATGCATCTTCTGTTCATGTCCAGCAAATGGCCGGAGGCATCAAGCACTGCTATCCCTTCGTTTATCGAATCGTATATGAGATGCATCCGGCCGGCAATGTCCCAGGAAGCCCTTACCGGAGGACCGTTCTTGTGGCCTGCAGCAGGTGTTTCACACGGGCGTGCAGCTTGTCCCCTGGTCTTTGCCTGGTCTTTGCCTTTCTTGTTATCGAGTATGAGCGTTTGTTTGTTCCTCTTCAAATGGACGCTCCCAACGAAACCTTACACGGACGGCTATGATTGCGGACCTCGGACGCTCTTTGATCATATGTTCCCTAGCAGGAAGGAACAACGGGGCCCCTACCGACTTGATCTAGGTGCGCGCACCCAAATCTCTGAAGGCTTCCACGAAGCAGGGTGCGCCGCTCCCAGGGCGGGGCTGCCAACAAGACCGGCCAGGTTGCACTGGCTGGAACGCAACCTGGCCGGTGGTTCGTTTCAAATTGGCGGGCCATGTTGTGGACAAGAAGCGAATCTATGTATCTTCATCCAGTGCCAGAGAAATACAGTACTCTCTTCCTTCAAAACCGGTGGTGGCTGGAAGTACAAGCTTGAGCTTGATCTCCCTGAAATCCTGCTCCTCAGTGGACCCGGCTCGTTCTTCGAATGAATCCCCACTGATAACTGCCTCATTTGGGAGGTCGTGCTCCGGGTTGAGTGGCCACGAAGCACCAGCCATAATTCCGTGGAGTTCCAAGACCAGGCGGGAAATGGCGGCCGTATCGCCATGTTCCGAGCGAGGTGTTTCGCCAAGGGCGTTGCTCAATTGCAATAGGGCTTGTTTGAGACCAGGAACCTCGCCACAGCACATATTGTACACGTCGAGCAGGGTGGACAGATGGTCCTGCCCCAGTTCTCTCCTGGCTGCTTCCGTGAATTGCAGCAAGTTGGCAAGTTGGTTGACCTTAATGGGAGTTCGGTTTGGGTGATTATAATCGTCCATGACCCTCTCCTCAACCAAAACGGTGGATTCGATCACCTTTTGGCTGTCGTTTTCGCCGGCAGCCTCGCTGAATGGCCGCGTTGCACGGCCTGGTCCATCTGGTCGACCAGGCTCCGGATGTCGAAGGGCGCCGTCAGGTAGCCCTCGGCCGCCATATCCAGGCCTCTTATTCTGCCCTTCCCCGCCCCCCAACTGGTGACCAGCATGATCGGTACGGGAGTAAATTGTCGCATATAGAGGCATAGTTCAATCCCGTCCATCCAGGGCATCATGATGTCAATAATGAGGTAGTCAGGATTCAGCCTGCTCAGCATCTTCTCAGGATTTTGGACTTGCGTTCTGGCCGTAAAGATGCGATGGCCGTAGCACTCCAGATTGTATTGCAAGAAGTTCAACAGGACTTGATCATTACTCAAAGCCAGTATGGTTTTCGGTTCCATAACAACCCCCGGCCTCTATTCAGGCATTGTCAGACTAACATGGACTGCATAAACAAGGCATAAACAAGAAGAAAGCCTTTGTAAATAAGAGGTAAACTTGGATGGGATTTTAGGTGTACCAGCAGCTTAGCTCAAAGCCGGTTGCCGATACTGTGTGTAGGGTCCTCATTACGGCAGGATTGGCCGAGGTAATAGCCGACGCCAGGCACAGTGAGAATATGCCTGGGGTTTTCAGGATCACGCTCGATCTTACGCCGCAAACGTCCTACGAAGACACGCAGGTATTCCTTCTCGGAGTAGTACTGCTCTCCCCAGACCTTTTGGAGAAGCATGCTGTGCGTCATAACCTTGCCCGCATTCACGGCCAATTGCTGTAGCAGTAAGTATTCGGTAGGTGTCAACCGCACATCCTTACCCTGAACGTTGACCCGCCTCATGTCAAAGTTGATTTCCAGTTCCCCGCTGGTGAATACCGGAAGGCTGCTTGTCACTCGCGAAACTCCTGCATGGCGCAGGGCGGTCTTTATACGTGCCAGAAGTTCCTCGACTCCAAAAGGCTTGGTGAGGTAATCATCAGCCCCGATTTCCAGGCACCGGACTTTGTCTTTCTCATCACCGCGCGCACTTAGAATCAAGACAGGTACCTGAGACCATTCTCTTATCCGTTGACAGACCTGGACGCCGTCCAGCTTCGGCATCATTATATCAAGGACGATCAGGTCTACGAAATCCCTTTGTACAGCCTCCAAGGCTTCTTCACCATTGGTGGCAATGGTCACCCTGTAGTCCCTGGCCCTGAGATTTGCGCAAAGAAATCGGACGATGGCCTCATCATCATCTACGACCAGGATATGTATCTTGTTCATGATTGGAACCCCTCTATTTCCACTGGCAGGCTGAAGCTGAACCTGGCACCGTTATGGGGTTCACTCTCGACCCATATCCGGCCGCCATGGGCCTCAACTATACCCCGGCAAATGGAGAGCCCCAGACCGGCCCCTGGCCGGTGTTCACCATTTTCACCTTCCAACTGGTAGAAACGTTCAAAAATCTTGAGATGGAACTCACTGGGTACGCCTATGCCCTGGTCACAGACACTGGTAATGACTGCGCCTTCTTCGGACCTGGCCTCTATTATTATGGAGCTGCCTTCTTTGGAAGACTTGACCGCGTTCTCCACCAGATTGGTGATCACCTCCCCGATATGTTCCTCATCAACCAGGACAGCCGGCAGGCCTGCCGGGATCCTGAATTGAAGACGATGCCTGGTTGCGAGGCGCTGTAGCCGGTCCTCTATTGAACGGACAATCTCGTTAAGCCTGCGACTCTCCCGTCTCACTTCAAGTCTTCCAGCCTCCAAACATGAGGTAACCAGCAAGTCCTCAATCAATCGTTTCAACCTGTCGGCCTCTTTGTCAATGGTGCGCAGGAATTCGAACCAGCTATCCTTATCAAATTCGACGTCCGGCTGCAAGAGTGTGCTGGCGAAACCCTTGATGGATGCCAGCGGGGTCCTCAATTCGTGCGAAACATTGGCCAGGAATTCTGTACGCAGGGCATCCAGTTCTCTCAAGGCCTTGTTGCTTGAAGCTTCTTCATACAGTTGCGCATTACGGATGGCGATTGATATTTCTCTTGCAATGCCCATCATGAGCTTCAGGTCCTCTGGTTTGAAGGCATCCGGGACATTCATGGCCAGGCCCATAACTCCAATGGTCTGGCCCATGATGGTCAGGGGAACGCCGGCATAGCAGCGGTAACCTGCCCTGTAGAGAAACTCGAACCCGTCTCCTTTCCCTGCGTCGCTGCTGCTCATAAATAACTCTCTCGTTTGGAGAACGTGTTCGAACTCGGTCTCTTGCACCGTACCGGACTCAAGGTATGGTACCAGATCATGGGAAAAGCCATGATACCTGGCAAGCACTAGCCTGCCATCTTCATATAGGTGCACGTAGCTTGCAACGGTTGCCATGGTTTCGGACACTCTATCAAGAGCTGTATCGATGATCTTCTCCAGTTCGAGCGACTGCGAAACAGCCTGTGAAACCGAAAGAAGTACACTTGTTTCTCGGTCGTGTTTTTGCAGTTCCTCTATGAGCCGTCTGTTTTCCAGGACCAGCCGCTGTCGTTCCAGTCCCCGGGTCACAACAGACAGAAGGTGTTCAGGGTCCACCGGCTTCTCCAGGTATGCGAATGCACCCCTGTTCAGGGACTGGATGGCGCTCTGGACTGAGGAACATCCGGTCAGCATGACGGCAATAATGTCGGGGTTCCCTTCAATGAGTCTGGGCAGTAATTCGGTCCCCGCCAGATCGGGTAAGCTGATGTCAATGATGGCAAGGTTATGGCCTCGCTCTTGCGCTTTGGACAAAGCTTCGCCTGCGGAAATGGCAACTTCCGTTTCGTAGCCTTTCGCATTGAGGATGCGTTTGATCACTTGCAGAAATGAAGCGTCATCATCCACAACGAGTATGCGGGGCCTGTCAGATATTTCGGCACCTCCGAGGACGCTTGTTGCGCTTGATCTTGCTGGCCATTTCGAGAGCTTCCGCTGGATGAAAGGGTTTGAAAAGACAAGAATCAGGCATTGATTGGAAAGCCTGCTTCATGAGATCGCTCATTTCCTCCCGGTAGGCCGTAATCATCACCGCTTTGATACCGGGATCTATTTCTCTCAATCTCCAGTAGGTTTCAAGTCCGTCCATGAGGGGGAGCTTCAAGTCTATGAATGCTATCTGGCACATTTTCTCATTCATGATCTCGACGGCTTCTTCTCCGCTGCAGGCCGTAGTCACTGAGTAGCCCTGCATCTCGAACATTTTGGCCATGGTCTTGCACAAGTCAGGATCGTCGTCGACAATCATGACTGCCTGGTCAGACACGATCTCCTGGATCAGGTGAATCACCCAGGCAACATCTACGGGTTTGCACAGTGCCGTGTGCACGCCTTCTTTCATCACCTCTGTTATGATGTCATCCTCGTAATAGGCCGACATCAATATGACTCTTGCAGCCGGGTTCATCTCCTTTATCCTGCGGAACGCTTCGACTCCGCTCATGCCCGGCATAACGACGTCCATGAGAATAACGTCGAAACGATTATTCCTGTACTTGTCCAGCGCCATCAGCCCATTCTCCGCCATGTCAACCTCGTAACCGCTTCTGGTGAGAATGGCGGACAAGCTCTTCAAAAGATCGGCATTATCGTCGACCAGCAGTACACTACCATGTTCCTTCATTCTGACATGCCTCCTTGATCAAAAAGCCGGCAAACTCAATTTGAACCTGGTCCCTATTCCTACCTGACTGCCTATTTCGATGTTACCCCCGTTCTGTTCCACGAGCCCTCGGGTAATGGCCAGCCCCAGCCCGATTCCCCGCGGTTTGGTTGTGAACAGGGGCTGAAATATCTTCTCCAGGTTCTCGTTTGGAATCCCGCATCCTGTATCCTGAATTTCAACCCAGGCATGGCCGTTGCTGGCGCCGGTGCCTATTTGCAGGTGTCCCGCGCCGTTCATGGATTGAACGGCGTTGGACATTATGTTGGCTAGCGCGCGCCCTACCTGCTCCGCATCTACCATCACCATCGGCGTGGCTTCTTCCAGGTTGGCTTGCACTCGTATATCTTCCGGTATAACGATCCATGAAAGACTCTCGGCTACCAGGCTGTTCAGGTCCACCTTGGCCAGAGCAGGGGGCCTGATCCGTGTAAAGTTCAAGAGGTCGGTCACAATCTTGTTCGAAATATCAACTTGCTGGTCCAGTAATTTCAGAGTGTCCCGGCAATCCTCATCCATGCCGTCCCCGATTGTCATATTCAGCAAGTAAACACAGTTCCGGATTACGTTCAAGGGGTTCCTTAGTTCGTGCCCCACTCCGGAGGCCAGTTCCCCGACGGCGGCCAGCCGTTCCGACCGGATCAATTGTTCATGCATGTTCCTGGTCTCTGTCATATCCCGGTGCAGTGCTACAACCGCAACAGTGTTGCCATCTTCATCATATACCGGTGAGGTGGTGAGCAGGACAGGTACTTTGGTACCATTTTGGTGCTCCGCAAGTAGCTCACCAGTCCAGGCTTTTGTCCGGGTATTGGGTATCACTTCGTTCTCCACCCGGTTCGCCTCTTCCGGGACAAAGAGATCATTCAAGGCCAACCCCTGTAATTCGGCCAGGCCATAGCCCCACATTCTCTGGGCAGCTTCATTGGCAAATGTAACCCGTCCTTCCAGGTCCAACAGGGTTATTGCGTCAATTGAACTCTTGACTGCATTCGACAGCAATCTCAGTTGTTCGTGGGCCGACTTCAAGTCCTCCGTCCTCTCCTCCACCATGTCCTCCAGTTGCTCCGAATAGACCTTGAGAGAGTCTTCCAATGCCAGCCGGCGGGCAGCCCCGCTTATCCTTTCAGCCAGAGTCTTGACCAGCGTCGGGTTTGTAACTGAAACATTCTGCTTAGCCCGGAAATGGACCTCCAGGCTCCCCAACGGTTCCGCTCCGGCCCACAGTTCCTCTCTGGCTGTTTTGGAAGCACTTCCGATTTCACCGCTTTCATATACCTGGTCTCTTGCCCGGACTCGTACGCCCACCTTATCAGGGTGTGGAAAAGCCTCCGGAATAGTCTTTACGACTGCCAAAAGAAATTCATCCAACGATGAACACTCGCTGGCTTGCCTGCCTACATCATAGAGGCACCTTATCTCGGCCATGCTCCGTCGCCGATGCTCATCGCTCTTCCGGATCATGGCAACCGCAGCGCCCACAGCGCTGAGGATGATCCCAAAGGCGGAAGAACGGTACACGGCATCCTCGTAAGGGGTGACATAGACTGCGTAAGGATATAGCACCACCATGGTCAAGAGAGCTGTAATCAATGCTCCGCGGAGACCGAAGACGTAGGCGGCATAGACAACAGGGCCGAAAAACACGAGCCCGTAAAAATCATGCAATTTGCTCAGGACACTTTGCCCCGTCTGCCATCCTAATGCTCCGGATATGGCGTCCAGATAATAGACTAGCGAGCAGACCGCCATCATGGCGCCCAATCGCCAAAAGTGGTGGTTGCCAGGTAATACCTTGACAAGAAACTTGACCATGTTACCCTCCCGTGAGGTAGGCCGGAGGCCAGTGGATATCCTCAGGCGTGACTGTGTTTCCCGTGGCCACCGCCCAGAAGCAAGCTTACCAGCCCCACCAAGCAAATACATCCAAGTCATCCTTCATTTTTGTGAGACTTTTCTCCCAATTGACTGGAATAGACAATTCGGAAGAACCCGTGATGACGCATTGTCTGAGCAGCAGCACGGTTCATTCCCGTGACCAGTCCTGTATTATGGCTCTGAGATTCCTGGCTTCCTCAAGCACCTCTTCAATCCCTGTGTCAGGTAGGGATGCGATAAGCAGACCCACGGGCGAGTCGTCTTCCTCATCCAGTTGGTTGAAGATGCTTGAGAAGATGTTACTATCGACCTCTGCTTCTTCATCTTCCGTAATCAAGTTCGAAACAGGCTGCAGGATCTCATCGGGGCGCTCTGTTTCAGCACCGTGACCAATCTTGAATTCAATTTCCTCTTCGCTGTCTTCAGGAGTAAGGCTGACAATTTGACCAGGTCCAGCTTCTCCGGCCCTGGCATCGATTCCCTTCTTCTTTCCCCTTCCCTTGAACCTATCCTTGATCCCCATTGCGTTCCTCCACTTGCTGAACTTTTGATCTCTATCCGGCTAACGTACCAGTCGGACACGCCAGCTATTTGAAGTAGCCCTCACGGTAAGCCTTGGATAGCATCTTGTGTACTTCGTAGAAATTTGAAATGTTCTGTTCTTGAATTCGTTTCAAGACTTCGGCCCGTTGCTTGATTTGTGCGTATATCTGGTGCCTTCTGCTATGTGGAATACCCCGTTTAGGTGCAATCTTCTCTTCCAGCAGGTAGGAATTCTGATAACCCCTGAAGTCAAAGCGGTCCTCCAGTGGGTTCCATGTGAACACGTCAATGAAAGAGAACGAATCGGCAACGGAATCGTAGCCCACAATCTCACTAATTCCCGTTATGCGCCTGCCGGAAGAACCGTTGGGCAATCGTACAAATTGACAAATCACGACAACGTGGAGATTGTCTACGTAAGATTTTGGTACAAAGATAGGGTTACCCGTGAGCCGTTGCACGAGTTTTGTCACAGAAGCTGCGTGAAAAGTGCTCATGCAAGCGTGCCCTGTTTGCATGGCCTGGAAAGCTATGGCACCTTCTACGCCACGGATCTCGCCCACTATAATCAAGTTTGGTCGCTGCCTCAAAGCTGCTTTGAGCAGGTCAAACATGGACACTTCGCTCGATTCCGCTCCCTTGGTAGCACCGCGCGAGCAGCCTCTGATCCAATTTGGATGGGGCACTTGGACCTCGGGCGTGTCCTCGATGGTAACGATTTTGGATTCAGGCGGCACGAAGGTGGTCAAGGCATTCATGAGTGTTGTCTTGCCCGAAGCCGTTTCGCCCGATACCCAAACGTTCATGTGCTCCTGGCAAATCAGTGAAAGGTAAGCGGCCATATTGTAGTCCATGGTTCCAAATTGAATCAGTTCAATGATGCTGATGGGGGTGGGTGAGAATTTTCGTATGGTGAAGTTGCTCCCACGCTTGGACACATCTGTACCATAGACGATGTTTATCCGTGAGCCGTCGGGCAAAGTGGCATCCACACAAGGATCACGAAAAGTGACGGGATGTTTGATGGTTTCCGCCAATTCGACCACCAGTTTGTCTAGATCGTCGTGGGTCTCGAAAGCTATGCTGGCGGTCAGTCCCCCGAAGAGCTTGTGTTCTACGAAGACAGCACCCAGTCCCGAACAGGAAATGTCCTCGATATTGTTATCACAAATCATTGGGTCCAAGACGTCCAGACCCTTGAGCTTGCGCCGTATTACGTAGCGAAGCCCTTTGTACTGGGCTGGAGAAAGCGTAATCCTTCCTTTACCGTTGCTGTTCTTCTGCCGGGGCTTGCCTGAGCGCCTATCTTTGCTCCTGCCCCTGACTCTGACCAGTTTGTCCAGGGACAGGAGAATGGCTTTCAGTCTCTCTTCGTCGTCCGCAGTTGCTGCAAACTCTTCGTCGACACTGTCAACCAGGCTCCTTTCGACCTGCTCCAACAACTCGTCCAAGCCGTAACAGAAGCTTGGTTCCACTGGCATGTAGTGGTTGCGGATATCATCGGCATTAGACAGGATGTGCACATACACTTCATCGCTAACGGGATAGATCAGGTTAGGGTTCTTTATTCCCTTCATGCTCCTGTCCAATGCCAAATGAAGCTCCGGGACGCCGATTTCGCCTACAGGAAGTCCGTGCAGGTATTGGAGCAGGTGTGGCTTTTGCCTGCATTCGACCTGCAGTTCCTCCGGCAATAACCCGTAAGTCGGGCACTTTTCAAGCTTTTCGCCGCACTCGTAGCCGCAGTCGTTACTACAGGGCTTGAGATCAAAAGGCAGACCGTAAGTGAACAACGTACTACTCCTATACTCTGGCTTTGGACAACGGAATGATACGCATACCAATTTTGGGTTCTATCTCAAAACTGACCACATCTCCCGTGGGCCTGTCCGCACCTCGGACCTTAAGTACCTCCAAGATCTTAACCAACCGGTCACCCACCTGTTCCAGCCTTAGCTTGAGATGAGCGTCGCACAGTGAGCGAGTGCGAGATAGTATCTCGTCGTCGAAGGCATAAGAATGTGCCACGAGAAATATGGAACGGCCCTCATCACAGAGGTCCTTGCAGGCGGAGAAGAAGTCTATAATGGGAACCCCGCGGCTATGGGCAACCAACAAGGTTATGGAATCCACGACAATCAACCTGAAATGGGGAGGCAGTTTTCGGAAATGCCTAACCAGTGTAGTGAGCGGTCGCTCCAAATTTCGTTTATCCGAGATCGTTAGTGGATAAATGCGAAAGCAATCGCATAGGAAGTGGTCCAGGGTGAACAGGGATAGGGAGTCCATTTGATTGATCAAGCTCTTTACCGAGTTCTCCGTGGTGTAGTAGGCAACGGAGAGCGGACCATCTCTCAGAGAACCATAACTGAGCTGTTGCGATAGTACGCTTTTCCCCGCATCCGAGTGGCCCTCGATAAGGCCGAGGGAACCAACAGGAATCCCTCCACCCAGTTTTTCGTCTACTTCCCGGACACAGGTCCGGACGACCTCTTTTTTCTTTTCTTGCGTTACCATGATCTACCTCCCAAGCAGGGTCGACTAATGTCCATCTACACCGGCGTCAGGATTGAGGGTGACACTGAATTCCTTTTCCTGGCCGCTGCCCATGGGAAGGACCAGTTTGAGCCTGACTGGTTCCGGTTTTGGTTCGACATCCTCGGGTTCAGCGTCGGCCGCTTTCCCGGCATCCAAGCCCGACATCACGGATCCTGCCGGCATGACAGGTGTGCCGCCGCCTGTTAATATGCCGTGCAGTTCCAGCATCAAACGGCTCCAGGCATCTGCCAAATTACCTTCCTGAGAGTTCTCGTCCACGATTTCGGCCAGGCTTAAAATGGCATCTCTTAGTCCCGGCGACAGGTCGCCGGCAACGGCATAGGCATGCAAGAACATGGGAAGCTGCTCCATGCCGATTTCTTTTCTTGCCGATGCCACCCAACGAATGAGATTAGCCATCAAGTTCACTCGAGAAGTATCGTGGGTTGCTTCATCGCTTTGGCGCATTTGCGGTGCCTCCTTGATTTCGGGATGCATGGGCTCTTCCGGACCACGACCGGGATCCTCTTTTTCCCGGGCCAGTGGAGGCCCGTCAAAACGGGGCTCTCTTGCCTCTGCAAACGGGGGAGGGCTGTGCAGCGGCTGGTCCTGCATTGCAGGAGACAAGTTGCCCGCAGTAGGCCCCGGGACCCATTGAGGTGACGGACCTTGAGGACTGTGCAGCGGCTGGCCCTGAATTGGAGGAGGCGAGTTGCCCGAAGTAGTCCCCGGGACCTCTTGAGGTGATGAACCTTCAGATGGAGGCGAGGCCGGGGAGTTTCCTGCGGATGTGCTTTCCGGTTCTGGAGCTTGAAAGGCCTCGACTTCGGGGGGCAGCTTCAGATCGCGGAGGAAGCTGCGAACGTCTATCAGGGTTTGCCGGAGTTCACCTTTCATCAGTTTGAGTTCGTCTTCGAGCCCATCGAGTTTCTTTGTCACTTCGGTCATTGTCCCACCTCTTTCTGGGTGCCCTCTGTGGTCTCAGCGGTACTTCGCAGAGGACTGCTGGCTTCCATTAAATAGGCACGTATGTCCAGCATTATGCTTCTTAGATCGTCTTGCAGGGTACACAAATCTTCCTCAAGTATGCGTATCCTTTCTTCCACCTCCATGGCACCTCCTCAATTCTGTATGGACGAAAACAATGAGCCGGCCAAGTCCGGCAATGCTGCCAGGCAGATTCCCGAGATCATTGTCGTTACTGACAGGTTGTACAAGATCTTTCCACGACTCCCGCCATCTGCAATGCTCGGAGCCAGGGCGTTTGCGATGGTGAAGACCACTACAAGTGGCAGGACAAGCTGCTGCATGATATCCAGTCCTGCGTAATTGAAATTTGTGAAGGACCCACCGGCGAGCCCCCCTGCCGTATCGGGCAGGGCGGCCTGCGCGTCGCCTACCATTGACCCGAAGGTGACAATGACTTCAACTACAAAGACGAGTAGCGCAATAACGGCTCCATGCATGGCAACGCAGAGCCAACGGAAGGGCAGAGAAATGGTCTTCCTCTGGGCCCTGAGCATTGAGAGTCCCGAAGCATAGACCGAAGACCTGTAACCTGCTTGTTCCGGTTCTCCTCCCACCTCGACCACGTCATAGAACATGCTTATGCTGCGCCTGGCCAGTTCACTTCCGGTTTCCTCAGTAAATCTCTGCCAGCAAAACCGGCCACGTATGCCTGAATGAAGCCTCGCATTCAATCTCCGCACCTGGGGTCGCAGGGCGGTGATGGAGTCCAGGTCCAGCCGGGAGAGGGCATCTCTTATGGTTGTGCCTATAGCGGCTGAAACGCCCCCCAATGAACGCAGAAACGGTCCAACTTCCGTATCCCGTGCGCAAATCCTCTTGTCGTCTCTGGCCGCCACGAATCCGATGGGGAAGATGACTACAGCAAAAGCGATCATTATCAGACCCGGGTTCAGCCCAATGAAGGCAAGAGCAGCGACAAGGGCTATGGCAAGGGGTGATAGCGAGAAAATGAGTTTTCGCACCAGCTTCTGCTCACGTGAGCCCGGCTTTGATGGAACCACGATCTCTCTGGGAGATAGAAGGTAGATCAACCAGACTCCGAGCACAGCTATTCCCACTGAGATCCCCACAACACCGATGATAAAGGCGTCGTTCATGGTCCATATCATGGTTGAAACCACGCCGATGATTATTATCAGGATCGCAGAAAGGGTCAGAGCAACGTAGGCATTTGTCCACTGTTTCAAACCTTCGAGTGTGCGAGTATACTCGTTGTGAAAGGTCTTGGTATGAGCATCCGCCTCTCGAGCAAGGAATTCCGCCTCGGGCTCACCGGATACCAGGGCGCTGGAAAGCCTCAGCAGTAAGGATTTCATGTCCTCGTTGTCGGCATCTTCTCCTACCATTTTGCAGGCACGCGCATAGTCGCATCCCAGCTTGCGGCGTGTCCGCTCAATCTTGTCGAAATATTTGGCCGGATCACATTCCAATTCGGCAGCACGCCTGAAGAGCTGGTTGCGGGGCGCACCGGCACCGGCTATGACCGACATATACGAAAGGTGATAAAGCAGGTCAAAGTCGAAGGAGCCATGATCGGTTAGCTTCTTGCCCTTCTTCTTGCCAGGCTTTTTATATATCTGACCGGGTTTACCGCTGTTCACGGCTCGACAAACTCCTGCACAGTACTGCCCTGGCTGCAGCCAGGGACGATTCTAATTATCATTTCTTGCCTCATTCCGGCCCGATAAATGTCCGGGTCGCGGATACGCCATTAGGTGTGGATATGACCAACAAATTTGTGGTCCCGGTACCGACGTCCGGGTCCAATCTGGCCGTGATTATCATTTCCTCACCGGGATTCAGAATACCGGGATCAAATCGCTCGGGCGCTCCGGTCCCGGCACACTGGTAGATGCCTTCCTTGGTCCACTGGCCGCTTTCCGGGGCATCAGCGGTGAAACGTAAGTACTGCATCTCGTCGGTTGTCTCTGAGAAGTACTGGGCAATAACGTCCCATTTCTGGAAATTGGCCAGCTTGACCTGTCCGGTGTTGCGCACAACCGCCTCCACGGTATTGGTCAATGTCTGCCAGGTAGCTGAGAGCACGCTTATCTCCGTGCGCAGGATGTTGGCATCCCTGGTACCTATCTCCTCGAGGCTCATGCTGCTGGAATCGACTGAAGCCAGGAACCCCTGGGAGAGGGTTAGACCGCCGAACATTATCAGCGCTATGCAGATGACAGCCACTATTGCCGTTTCCATGTTCTAAGCTGCTCCTCGATGCAAAAATATCCCCTGCAGGTTATTCATGACACGCTAAAGAAATCGCTGGCCTCTATGCCGTTGGGTATGACTACCTTCACGTAATAGGTCCCAGACCCGGGATCGATATCATACGTGATTGTGAATTTCACGGTGACGTTGTTTACCCATTCCGTTCCATTTTCAATATCGTACGACCAGCGAGGGTAGGTCTCTCCTGCGTCGCCTTCGTAAGGTATGCGCGCAAAGTTACCTTCCTGGCCGAAGAAGATATCGCACTTCTCTATGTTGTATATGCGGGTTGAGCCGACATTCTTGACCCAGACATAGCTGGTCTGTCGATCGGCTGCACTGGCTACATGCACTATACTTATCCGGCTTTTCATTCGATCATCCATGGTATCCGTCATGCTTATCATGGCCTGGCTGGACCGGTTCACCATGGGATAAACCGCATTGAAGATGAAGATGGTACAAACAACCCCTGCTATGATGAGCAGAGCTGTAGTTATGGCCTTGTCCAACTGTACCCTCCTTCATGCATTCCAATCGCTTATCCCGGGTCAATGCCATTTCCACTCTACAGCCCGCAAGGCAGGGGCTTGTATTGGTGCCGAGGGGCGGGTACTTCTCCCCGCCCCTCGGCGGTCAAACTCTAGTGCAGGTTCATAACCGGGTCCAGGCCGTGCGGGGTGGTCCGCTCTACTACGAGGGTTGCCCCTGTGGACGGCTTGAGCTCCAGCCTGAAGGTGTCAAAGGTACCGACGGTGTTCGATCCCAGGAACGGGTCGGTGCCTGCAACATACACGCCTTCGGTAAAATCGCTGGGATCATGGAACCAGACGGTTATGACGGCCTTCTCGCCCTCCTCTAGGAGGTGGTCCCCGTCATTGTAGCCGATCCATGTCTTGGTCCAGGCACACTCCGTTATGGTCGTGTCTTTGCTGCTGAAGCTTATCATCAGCGGGCCGGCGGTGCCGTCATCGCTCAGGTCATTGGGATTACCATCATCCCATGTGTACTTCGTTCTCAGGTTTATGGGCTCACCGCCGCTGACCACAGCCACCGTGAGGTCAACCCTGGCAATTACCTTCTCGCCGTCAATCTCTCCCTCGTAGGCAATGACGCCACCCCTGAGCTCCATGGTGCTCTGGGTCTGCTTCAGCCCGGAATAGACTGCTTCCTGGCTCCTTTGCGTGGAGAACAGACCCGCTGAGAGCGCCGTGTAGGCGAAAACAGCAGCGACCACAACGAAGGCGATGAGGATTATGGCTGTCTCCAGGCCGGTTATACCTCTCTCATTGCGGCACATTCTGTTGAATGTTTTCATCATCCTTCTTCCCTCCTTTCCTTCCTTACTCGTTTACTAAATCCTTGAATCTCGATTCCATATCCGACCGGTTAGTTCAGGTTGTTAACAGTGTGGATGTACGGGGGAGCGGTCCTGGATATGGACAGGACGGCGCCCTGGGGCGGCTTCACCTCGATGGCGAATGCCCGGTCACAGCCCAGGTTTGGGCTATCCACAGCAGCCAGATCTACGGTGATCTGGAACTTCTCACCAGGCTCGAGTATATCGTTGTCGTTGGCATTGCCCAGCGGGGTGCTGCTCCAGAGCAGGTCGTCCACTCTCTGGTCCTTGTCTATGTAGGAGATGACTACTCTGTGATCAGTGCTGGTAGCCAAACCGTCCGCACCGGTCGGGTTCCTGAAGTCGATGGGCTGTCCACCGGCGACCAACGCCAGGGTGAAGGTGAGCTCTCTGATGTGCCCTTCATGCCCGGTCGTATTGGTCAGGCCTATGACCCCGCCCCTTAACTCCAAGGTGCTCTGGGTGGTCTCCAGGCCCGAGTACACAGCCCTCTGGCTTTCCTGGGTGGAGAACAGGCCGGCCGAGAGTGCCGTGTAGGCAAAGACTGCCGCTACGACGACAAAGGCGATCAGTATGATGGCCGTTTCAAGGCCCGTGATGCCCCTCTGGTCGCGACCCAGTAACTTTCGAGGTCTTCTTAGCATTTTTCCCTCCTTTCCTTGTTCTTCCCTTTCCTAGAATTGTTGGTGTCGAGTTATCAGGACTTTGGTGCTGTCTACTTATATTTCCTTCGCCCCAAGCTTCATGCGAACCTCCTTTCGTAGTTGGATCGTATACCTCTAATTGAGAAACCCCATCATAAGCATCTCCCTGTTAGTTGAGGTTGACCAACTGGTCGACTCTCGATGGTATGCTGCGTTCGATGCCAAGAGATGCTCCAGCGGGTGGCTTCAGTTCCAAGACAAAGCGATCGTATGGACCAGGCGCGATGTCTCTGGTGGATTTGTCCAGGTGGACCGTGATTTGAAATAGTTCCCCTTCGTCAAGCAGCCAATCGTCGTTCATGCAAGTCAACCTGGTCACGCTCCAGGGAATGTCGGGATCGAACTGGCGGGAATCGCTATACGAGATGACTACATACCTGTTCCCTTCGCCATCATTGGTGAAATCAACCGGGTCAGCGCCAGGGATAGCACTGACGCAGAAATAGATTTCGGTCGCCGTGCCATTGACCATCTGGGCAAGAACGCTACCTTTCAGGGTAACGCTGCTCCGTGTTTCCGAGAGGCCGGCATGTACTGCCTCCTTCGCCTTCTGGGATGAAAACAGACCAGCGGACAGTACCACGTAGGCAAAGACCGAGGCTACCATAACGAAGGCAATGAGGACGATTGCCGTTTCCAGGCCGGTTATACCTTTTTCAGTTCGAGAATGATTCTTTGTCGTGCTATGTGCCATAACCGCCTCTCAATCGCAAATAGAAATCACCCAGAAATCTACATCATGGACCAGTTAGCAGGCGACAAGGCTGGCACACATTTCGGCTCCCGCAGTCCCTCAACTGGGACCCCAACCCCACCCTTAGCCTGGTTGGGGCCTGCTGAAGGTGTCTTTGGGGGTTAACACCACTTGAAATATGCTGCACAGTGTGGCACGATATGCCATGAACCAGTTCCTTTAGTTCCTACTCAAGCTTTGTAGGGTTTCGAGCTAAAAAGCAAGGACCAGGAACTGGCACCCCCTACAAATACTGGACAAGGGGAGAAGATGACACGAGCAAAACCAAAGACAATAAGGGTCTACGTCATAGAAGAGCAGGAGATATACCAGGAACTCTACAAGTCGGCACTCGCCTTCAATATGCTTCGATCCCCCTTTGAGTTGCTGGGGGTCTCCACCAATGGCGATACCGATGCTGCCAACCGGTCTATTGCAAAACTCAAACCCGATGTCTTGCTGGTGGGGACCAAACAATTGCAGGGCGACATCCTGGGTGTACTGGAGACCATCCGTGAAAGTAACCCGCAAATCGGCATTGTTCTCCTTCTGGTGTCCTATGATTTGGAAGGTATACAGGCATTGAGGCGCATTGCCTTCAAAGGTGATGGCGGCATGGCCCTTTTCTTGAAACAGTCACTGGACCAGATAGAGCAATTGTCGGGGATCATCGTGGCAGCCGCCCAGGGACAGGTGATCCTGGACCCGGCCCTGGCCTCTTTCATGTTCACCGAGAAGACGGTCTATCCTTTTCTGAGGCAGCTAACGGGCCGGGAATCGGAGATCCTGAGCCTGCTGGCCCAGGGTTTCACCAATGCCGGAATCGCGGAACGCCTGTACATTGACGTCAAGACAGTCGAGCACCACATAAATAGCATGTACGGCAAACTACGAGCGGAAACGGACTTTGATCAGAGGCATCCCAGAGTAAGCGCGGCTAGGCTGTATCTGGAGGCCACTGGGGAACTTATGATGCCCGGCAACGGCACGAGTACGGACCGGGTACGCAAGGGTCCCGTGCCCATTTAGCGCCGGCCCATCGATACTGGCCAATATGGTATCCCAGCCCAGCAGGGGAACACCCCCCATCCCCGCTGGGCTTCCTCTTATGTGTAATGCCCCATATGCCTGAGGGCTTCATCCGTATTGCGGTGAATAAGGAATAACGCCATGGGCTAGCGGACCCTTTTCATGATAAACCCTCCGGCCAGGCCGAATAGCAGTCCGCCTGCATGGGCTTGCCAGGCGACCTGGGGGAACAGGTTCAAAATGAAGAACGCCCCCAATACGGCTAACCAAAGGGGAATCGGTACGGGCAGGGGGAAGACGAAGACCCGAATACTCGGGCTGAGGATGACCAGGGCGCCGCCCACGGCAAACACGGCCCCTGAAGCGCCGATTCCAATGACCATGGGATCCGCCAGGAATATGTAGAAAACGTTTCCGGTCAGACCACCAAGGAAATACACCAGCAGAAATCTCATTTGACCTGCCATTCCCATCAGGTAGGAACCGAAGAAGAACAGGGTGATCATGTTGGCCAGGATATGGCCCAATCCGCCATGGACAAAGAGATTGGTTACTATCGTCCATGGCCTCTCCGCCAGTGCCGCCGGTTGCAGACCCAGAGTTCGGATCAGCCCCGGGTCCACGAATTCCGTCAGAATGAAAACCAGGAGATTGATGCCTATGAGGACCAGAATCGGACCTATTTGGGGACTTCCATAACCTCTATGCATGATGCCTCAATTATATTGTACTTGCTCCAGGGGGACCTGGCCGGGCCGGTGACAGTTTACCCGGCCAGTCTATATATGACCAGGTCCGACCGCCCTGTGTCTGTGTCCGGATAGACCCTGACAAGGTTCTCCTCGGAGGCGTACGTTCCCAGGAGAGACTTGTAATAGAAAGAGGTCTGGTAAACAGAAGCGGGGTCTTTGCCCGGGTTGCTGTAGCTGGCAATGACGGGCCATATTTCCAGCTCAACGGTGGAGAAGATCAGATAGTCGGCCCGGTGTTTCTGCATGATCTCGGCAGCCTTGGAACTATCGGTATGACAATAGGCCATGGCTATATCCCGGTTCTGTGCGCGGGTGTGCCCGTAGAGTCCATTGTCCACTATGGGCCTGCGCTGTCCCATGTCCAGTATCCAGTAGCCATAGTCCCACCAGGTCATGACCCTGGCATCGGTCGCCGTCTCTTCACGCAGATAGGTCATGGCTCCCTGCCAGTCCGTATTGGCAGCCACCCTCTGTTCGTTGCCCAGGCCATGCGCGAAGGAGGCCAGGCCCAGCATGACGACTACGACCATCCCGGCAACTATCCCCTGTATCCGGCGTTCATTTCTGCGCGCAAAGCGGAAATCAAACAGGTTGGCGATAACCATGCCGCCCAGTATTGCTGCGGCAGGAATTGCCAGCAGGATAACCCGCCTGGAGAACAGGGACAAGATGAGCAGCGACGTGAACCAGCTCACGAAGAGAACGTCAGCATCCCGGCGCCTCATCAGTGCCAGGATGAACCCTATAGGTATGAGCAGGAGGAAGAACTGGAAGAGTAGAAGGTCTCCCCGTCCGAAACCGGCCAATTCAGCTATCTCCGCACCGCCGGGCGACAGCAACTGCCCGATCAACCTGAGCGTATCGCCGGTGACTCCGGCCGCGGCCAGGCCACCTATGAGGTTGGCTGCCAGTATCAAGATGACCGGCTGCCACCTGCTGGCAACAACAGCTCCTTTGAGCCTGGTGAAAAACTGACGTGACAATGGTTGATACGGGTCTTTGTCTGAGCGTCCAGGCTGCTGGACGAATTTGATTACCAGGTCAACTGTGGAGTAGGCCAGGATGACAACCAGCAACATGGCCGGGCCCATCCAGGACCATTGCAGGTATAGAAGGACCTCGACGGCAATAACTGCAACTGCCCCCAGTACCCAGGCGGCGTTGTAACCTTTGACCTCCACATGCCAGTACCGGCTGAAATAGAAAGCAAATACGCCTATCATAAGCAGCAGCACATTAAGGGGGTCCCTGTCTATGTATCCGGCTGCCTGTGTGAAGTAGGCATGTGGTAATAATGCCATGGCAAAGGCCGCCGCCAGTCCCATTCGGCGATCATACATTCTGGCCACCGCCACATAAGCGATGAGGACTGCGATCACTCCGAGGAAGGGGGGCACAAATTTCGACAGGAAAGTCAATGCTTGTTCATTACTGACCTTGAATATCCAGCTGATGGCCATAGCTCCATAGGCGAGGGGGTATGACAGGCCTGTGGGAATATGGGGCAAAGGTTGGCCTTCCATGATCTGTATGGCCATCCAGTGGAAGACATGGGAGTCGGGACTTATCATGAAGTAATGGTCCGTCCCGATCAGATGAAGACAGCGGACAAGAAAGGTCAGACCGCTGATCGCTACCAGAGCAAGAAGTACGAATCTGGGGTTGGTAAGACTCCAAAAACCGGCCCCGGCCTTACGCGCAGGGAGCTTCTTCGCCTGCTTCGTTTTTTGCGAGGACTGATCGGTCTTTGCCGGCCCGGAAGCAGGACCGGGCTTTCCAGGTTGGTTCTTCTTCTTGGAGGATTTCTTGGCCTTTACAGTCATACGTTTTGCAGCGATCATGCACCGGTGTTTAGAAGATGCCCTACATTATACCAGAGGAGGGCGAGGGAATCTCCTGCCGGCGCAACACTGGCGGTCCCTTCATGCAACATGTAGCGATCTTATAATGAATTAGCCGGGTAATGATGGGGGGTTCCCCCTGCTTTGGTTGGGTGTGTACCCTGATAATATGCTGTATATATATACGGCTAAAGAAGTATTTCCGGCGTCGATCGTCTACAATATCCCGAGAGGAAAGTAGGAAGTGGAGGGGATCATGGCTGTTGCAATGATTGAAAGGGTCCGCGGGATCTACCATTTTCTTGCTGACAGGGTTCCTGGAGGGCTGCCTCAGGCACCTCCCAGACCACGACCAACGAATATCTGGCAGTCTGATGGCATGCCCCTGGTAAGCAAGGTTACCACGGGCAATGGGCTGAAGGCTGCTGTCGTTCGGAGCCTGGACCTGCTCGGAGGGCTTCAGAGGATGATCAATCAGGGAGAGACCGTGATGGTCAAGCCCAACTATAACAGTCCGGACCCGTTCCCGGCATCCACTGACCTGGAATTCCTGGAGGTCGTAATAAGGCTGCTCCAGGAGTGCGAAGCAAAGGTGCTGGTAGGTGAAAGCTCGGGCGGGCTCTGGCGGCCTTCACGTAACACGCTGGCCAGAGCCGGGGTCACTGACGTGGCAGCCCGAACAGGAGTTGACCTGATCGTATTTGAAGACCATCCCCGGGACTGGGTGACGGTCAAGGTACCGGGAGACCATTTGCAGAAGGTGACTGTACCGCTGTCTGCATATGAGGCCGGCAAGATTGTGTACCTTCCGTGCATGAAGACGCACAGGCTGGCCCGGTTTTCTCTGTCTTTGAAGCTGGCAATGGGCCTGATGCACCCGGGAGAACGCCGGGGCATGCATATGGGCAATCTTGAATCGAAGATCGCCGAGATCAACCTGGCCCTCCAGCCTGACTTGATATTGATGGACGGCAGGAAGGCTTTTGTAACGGGCGGACCCGACAAGGGAGACGTAGTGGAGCCGGGCGTGATAATGGCGTCAGGCGACATGGTGGCCGTGGATATCGAGGCGCTGAAGGTCATCCTGGCATATAAGGCTGAGAACAGGCTTCCGTCCGACCCATGGGAATCGTCCCAGATAGTATCCGCACTCGAGCACCGGTTGGGTCCGCAGGCAGGGGAATACCGGGTCATTGAAGAGGCCGGGCCCTGACTGCCAGTCTTGTCTTGAAAATGGAAAATCGCATATAATAGTGGGCGACCTAACAGACCCGTACAGGCAGGTATGTGTTACCGCCTGCAAGTAGGAGGATGCCTATGGTGGAGTATGCCTATTTCAATAAGCAGTTCATGCCTGTATCGGAAGCCAAGATAGGCATCATGACCCATGCACTCCACTATGGAACGGCATGCTTTGAAGGCATAAGAGGCAACTGGAACGGCGATGAAGGCAAGATGTACCTCTTCCGCGTCAAAGAACACTTCGAGAGGCTCCTGAAGAATTGCCGCATTTTGAAGATAGGGCTTCCTTACACGGCAGATGAACTATGCCGTCTTGCGGTGGAACTGGCGGAGATGAACGGCTATGCGGAAGACATTTACATCCGGCCTCTGGTCTACAAGAGCGCTCAAGCAGTAGGTGTGAGGCTACATAACCTGGAAGACGATTTTCTCATGTTCGTAGTCCCGTTTGGCAATTACCTGGATGTGGAGAAGGGTTGCCGGTGCTGCATATCTTCCTGGCGCAGGATCGATGACACCATGATTCCGCCCAGGGCGAAGATAACCGGGATCTATGTTAACAACGCCATGGCCAAGACGGAGGCCTGGGAGAACGGCTTTGATGAGGCGATACTTCTGAATATGGACGGCCATGTTTCGGAAGGTTCAGGCGAGAATATATTCATTGTCGTGGACGGCAAGCTTGTTACACCACCGCCCTCGGATAATATTCTTGTTGGCATCACGCGAGACACCATCATGACACTGGCCAGGCAAGAGCTTGGCATTGAGACGGTGGAAAGGTCTGTGGACCGCAACGAGCTTTACGTGGTCGACGAGTGTTTCCTGACCGGGACGGCTGCCCATGTGACCCCGGTCGTGGACATAGACCATAGAATGATCGGAGATGGAAAAGTAGGCGATATAACCAGGCGGTTGCAGGACCTGTATTTCGATGCCATAAAGGGTAAGAACCCCGACTACCTTCATTGGTGCACGCCTGTTTCCCGCAAGGTGCTCGCATAGCGTAATCGTGGACGATTCACTGTTGGAACTGGTGGCCCGCCGGGACTATATGTTCTTTGTGTTCCTCTGCTCGGTTGGGGTCCTTCAAATTACAGCGTGGCATGTCGGTCTCCAGGGCATGCTATTCTTCAGGAACCGTTGGCTGACTTACGCCCTGTCCATAACGCTGATAGTGGCTGGCCTATGGTTCTTCTTCATCCGTGACGACAGGATCAACACAATAATGCGCCATACGGGTCTCGAGGGGTCGGGACAGTTCTACTACTTCTGCGTGGGAGCCTTTGCCGGAGTGGCCTTCACCTTTGCCCTGTCATCCCTGGTCCATGCCCTGCGTCGACGCAACCAGGAGATCGCAGTCCAGGACCATGGCGACGAGGGGCTGGCCCAGCTGCAGCATATGAGCTACTACGAAGCA
>PUNJ01000027.1 GCA_003551705.1 Chloroflexota bacterium
CCACGGAAGGCTTTTCGGCCAGTACCAGCTTCTTGCCCATTGCTTAATTCCTTTCTCGTTTTTTTGTTCAATTTCTATTATAACACCCCTGGAGCGAAACGGGCTTTGCTGTTTCAGAAGATGAAGGGAAAACGGGTGGGGGAGGCTTCTCCTGTCTTTCCCAAAGCGGTTCTATGTAGCAGGCATCCCCTGTATATGAACTGAAAATTGAAGCTTTATCTGAAACTTGCGCTTGGTTGACATGTATTTTAGATAATTGCTATAATTACAACATATTAATAAATTCATAACATTGCCGAGCACAATTATTTATTTTTAACTTCAAGCATAACCTTTTGCAAAAATTGTTTCCCCTAATTCCTGTTCTGCAGTTTGCAGCTGTTTCATTAAAAAGAAAACTTTTAGGAGGTGAGCGAAACCGGAAAATTGCATTAACAGCTGCATGTTACCTATAGCAACCTGCTTATTTATTTATAAGGTAGGGCCATACAAAAATCAGAAGGGATGATTGCTAAAATGGGTTATCAAGTCACAGTTGGCAATGGTTTGCTTCACAGTTTTTATAAATATCCGGATAAAACAGCAATTGTTTTCAAAGATCGGCGACTGACATACCGGGAGTTAAACCAGCGAGTTAACCAACTGGCTCATGGTTTACTTGACCTGGGCTTGAAAAAAGGTGACAAGTTAAGCATAATGCTTAATAATTGTTCAGAGTGGATTGAGATTGCCATAGCCTGCGGAAAAACCGGAGTAATCGCGGTGCCGATTAATTTTCGGTTTACTGGTCAGGAAGTGGAGCACTGTGTAAATGATTCAGATAGCCGCTTCATTATCGTGGGCGAAGAATTTTTACCGGTCATCGAACCGGTCAAAGAAAATTTTACCCATGTTGCTTCGGATAATTACATTGTAGTTGGAGAAAATGCTACGGAGCAGTTTCAGGAATATGAGGCCTTTATTGCAAGTTATCCCGATTGGGAACCGGATATAGAGATCTTAGAATCAGATATTTTATACATAGGCTATACTTCTGGAACAACAGGCAAGCCTAAAGGTGCCATGTTTTCACACCGTTCCCGCCTTTTTATGCAGGGCTACAGCGCTGCGGAATTCCAACTGGGTCCATCTGATATCCAGTTGCTGGTAATGCCCCTGTTTCACTCAAATGGGCTTGTTTTTGGCTTGATGGGGTGCACCATGGGTGGCACAGTGGTGATAACCCAACCCTTTGATCCGGTAGAATTTTTAAGTCTTATCGAACAAGAAAAAGTGAATTACGTCTCCGTGGTTCCAACCATTCTTAATATTATTTTCAGTTTTCCTGAAGAGGTGACAAAAGAATATGATGTTAGTTCCCTTAGCAAGGTGATCTGTTCATCTTCTCCACTGTTATCTTCAGTTAAAGAAAAAACCCTGCAATTCTTTGAGTCGGCCGAGCTAAGCGAATTTTACGGCTCTTCGGAAGCTGGTTTGGTTACCATCTTGCACCATCGAGAAGCGCCTGAAAAAGTACACTGTGTCGGACGCCCGTGTATGGGGATGAACGTAAAAATATTTAACCCTGACGGTGAGGAATTGCCCTCCGGGGAGGTTGGCGAACTATATTCCTGGGGAGTTTCTTTTGAAGGATACTACAAACAACCCGAAGCTACCGATCAGGCATTTTTGGGTGAATGGCTTACCGTGGGGGACATGGCGCGCATGGATGAAGAGGGTTATGTGTATCTTGTTGATCGAAAACAGGATATGATTATTAGCGGCGGCGAAAACGTTTACCCAACAGAAGTTGAAGAAGTAATGTCCAAGCATCCGGCTGTTGCCGAACTGGCTATTATTGGGGTGCCGGATGAAAAGTGGGGTGAATCTATCAAAGCGGTGGTTGTGCTTGAACCGGGAGCTGAAGCTGATCAGGAAGAACTGATTAAATACTGCAGGGAGAATTTAGCTGATTACAAATGCCCAAAATCAGTTGAATTTACAAACGAGCTCCCAAAAACCCTGACCGGAAAAATTTTGCGGAGGTTGGTCAGAGAAAAATATTGGACCGACCGTAATTCGAGCTTTTATGACTAAGCGAAAACCGGCAACTCAAGTACCATAGAAAGTGCAGTTTGAAGAAATCCAAAGGATCTTAGCAGGTATGGAAATAAAACCAGGGAGCTCCACTTCCTGCGAAAAGCTCCCTTAGGTTTTATTTCCTGCTTTATAACCGCTTTACTTTTCGTGATCTTCCCAGTACTTGGTTCTTACCTCCCGGCGCAAGATCTTTCCAGTCAAAGTTTTGGGCAGCGATTCAACAAACTCATAGTAACGTGGAATCTTATATTTTGCCAGTTTTTCGGAACAAAACTCTTTTACCTCATCAGTACTGCAGCTTTGGCCTTCTTTTGTAACTATTTCAGCCAGCACTGTTTCCCCCCATTTGGGGTGGGGAATACCCACCACGGCAACTTCCAAAACAGCAGGATGCTTGGCCAGTACATCTTCCACCTCGGTGGGATAAATATTTTCACCACCACTGATAATCATGTCGTTTTTGCGATCTACAAGGTAATAATAGCCCTCTTCGTCTACCTTGGCCATATCACCAACCGTAACCCAGCCTTCTTCCCTGATAGCAAGCTCGGTGCCTTCGGGATTGCGCCAATAATGATCTAACAGGACTCCTCCACCTTTGACAAACAATTCCCCTACATCTCCTTGTGGCACAGTTTCGCCTTTTCCATCCAACAGCTTGATTTTCTTTAATAAAGACGCCTGGCCGATCGACCTAACTTTCCTTAATTGGTCGTCCGGTTTTAATACCGTCACAACACCTGTTTCTGTCGAGCCGTAACCCTCAAAAACCTTCACGCCTTTAAAATAATCAATTGTCTGTTCCTTGGTTTTGGTAAGAATCGGGGCGGAAGAACTGGTAATCAGACGCAGCGACGATATATCGTATTTTTGGCGGGTTTTCTCGGGAAGTTCAAACAACATGGTTAGCATGGTAGGAACTACCGAAACCCCGGTAATATTGTAGTTTGCGATAATGCTCAACATATATTCCGGGTCAAACATCTTAGAAGGGTGAATAAATATGCTCCCACCAATCATGATCAGTGCTTGTGCCAGCCAAACAGAGTTAGAATGGAACAGTGGCATAATCAATAAAGCTGTGTCGTCTTCATTCATATTGCCGAATTCCCGGGTTAGTAAAACATAATGCTCCAATAAGCTGTTATGCCGGACCACCGCGCCTTTGGGGAAACCGGTAGTGCCCGAAGTATAAGCAATAAAAAAGGGATCATCCGGGTTGACCTCGACATTTGCCTGGTCGACCGAAGCATTGGCCATTAGATCTTCAAGCAAATTGGCTCCTTCGGGTGGATCCTCCATACAAATATAATTATCAATCGGTACTGAGGGCACATTTTCCTGCAGGATCGGGATATACTCATTAAATTCCTTGCCTAAAATAAGGGCATTAGGTTCTGAATTATTCAGCACATAAAGAATTTCTGTAGGAGTAAAACGGAAATTAATCGGCACAGCGATGATTCCGGCTTTGGCCAAGCCGAAGTAGATCTCTACATACTCGCAGCAATTAAGTAAAAGAATAGCGCAGCGGTCACCTTTTTTTAAGCCTTTGCCAATTAATGCATTGGCAACTTTATTTGACCTCTGCTTTAATTCCTGGTAACTAACTGAGTTGTTTTCATCCACAAGAGCGGTTTTAGAACCGTATTTTTCTACCGATGAATTGAGCATTTCTCCCAGGGTATATTGCACTACTTTTAACCTCCTTAAAAATAAAAATATTTTCAATAAAAAATTTTATTTAAATATAGCATATTGTAGTATAATAGTAAAGAATATTGGGTAGCGTTGGTAAGCAAGCTTGGCAACGCAGCATTGACTTGAAGTTTAGCCCAAACACACTTTTTATGTCATCTAACTTATTTTGTGCAAATTGGAGGGATTAAAATATTGGGCAGTGAAATGAAACGTGCCGTCAGGCATCTGGAAACAACCGCAAAAATGAAGGAGATGCTGCCGCGCTTTTTCACTCGCGTAATGGAAAGAAAGTTCTCCAGTGAACCCCTGGCATGGTGTATGGCTGGCATCCCACCGGAATTGTTGAAGGCTTTCGACCTGTTGTGGGAGTGGCCGGAAAACTTCGGCACCTTATGTGCCTCCCGCCAGGTGGCACCACGTTTTATCGAAGTGGCTGAAAGTGATGGCTATTCAACTGAGCTGTGTTCTTATGTTACCAACACAATGGGCTATTGCAAACTTTTCCTGGAGCTGGGTGAAGCGCCACCAGAATCGCCATTGCCAGGTGGCATGGGCAGTCCAAACATGCTGCTTGGGTCAGGATTTTTGTGCGAACCACGCTGGAAATGGTTTCAGTCTATCGCCACCCGCTTTTTCAATGTTCCGATTTACAGCAGTGATCCACTGGCGCCCCCCTGGGACGCAGATATCGATGATCCCCGTATTGAAGCCCACTATTTAGAGTTGATACGCGATGATCTGCAAGGTCAGGTCGATTTTCTTGAAACACAAACCGGGAAAAAACTTGACCTCGACCTGCTCCGTGAAATCATGATTAAGTCGCACCAGGCCTTGGGTTACTGGCGAGATACCCTGGCCCTGCGCAAGGCTGTGCCCACACCCATGGGTGCAACCGATTACTTCTCCGCTATTATCCCCCAGTTGTACATGGTTGGGGAAGATGAAGTGGTTGAATTCTACAAAGAAATGTATCATGAAGTTAAGGACCGAGTGGCTAGAAAAGTGGGCATAGTGACCGATGAAAAAGCAAGGCTGATCTGGTTTGGCATACCACCCTGGTACAACTTGGGGATATTTAATTACCTGGAAGATCTAGGGGCGGTTTTCGTTTACGAGTCCACTTATAATGTTGGAGAAGATTTTCATGTTGAAATGAGCGATCCTTTGGAAGCAATTGTCCAGCGTACCTGGCAGCGCGCCCTTAAAGCACACTGCTACGGGTCAGAAGTTATGCCTGAACTCTGTAACCCTGCAGTATTTGGTGGTTTTATAGGAAGCAGTTTTCTGGACGAAGTAGTTGAAGATTTTGGTATTGACGGAGCAGTTATGCACCTGACCCGTTCCTGCAGAGCAGTTTCTTTCGGCCAGGTTCATTCCAAAAACAGGTTGGCAAAACTCAATGTGCCTTCCCTAATTTTTGAAAGTGACATGGCTGATCCCCGACTATGGTCCGACGCACAAATTAAGACCAGGCTTCATGCATTTTTAGAAACAGTTAAAAATTCAAAGTAGCGCTGACGACAAGGGTTCCAAGCTTTTGCAAAGCTATAAAACCTAATAGAACAAAGACGGGGGGGAGGTTTCTCCTGTCTTTTCCAAAACGGTTCTATCAAGAGCCCCTGCACCCGGCTCATGCACCAATAGATGGGGCATTACTGCAAGTGTTCAATCCACTAATCAAGGGCCGCCCGGGTGTACCTGTATAGATCTTCAATTTGGTAATATCCCAACAAACAGGCCTTCCGCTCAGGCAGGGATAGGGCCCACCGCGTCGAATTAATCTGAAACTGCACCGGAGGGGAAATGATGAAACTACCGGTTAAACTTTCTTCATGGTGTTACCGGGCGGTAACCCTGCCGGTGGTTATCGCCGCCGTGGCCGTTTTTGCTTTTTTCATCATCGTGGTGCTGCCGCAGATGGCCGGCCAGCTCGCTGCTATAAGCGGGGTGGATGTTTCCCC
>PUNJ01000111.1 GCA_003551705.1 Chloroflexota bacterium
CCCGGGTCCAGTTGGAGATCCTGTGAGGATATACGACAGGTACATAATACTGCCCGCCGCCTCGATAGCCGCGGCCCTGACATCGGAGGCCCTGAACAGGCCGGTATGCGTCGCCGGCGAGACGGTCGATAAGAACAAGACCCGGGTCCAGTTGGAGATCCTGTGAGGATATACGACAGGTACATAATACTGCTGGCGGCCGTCTTCTGTGTGACCACGGTGATACTTGCCACCTCCAACGCCGGCCTGGACGTATACTTCTCGGTCTATCTAATAGAATGTCTTGCGGCGACCCTTCTCTTTTCACATTTGAATGCAAACGCCCGCCGGGGCCTCAGCCGTATCGGCTTTGTCCTCTTCGGCGGTTTCATGTTCCTGGTGGCGGCTAAGGTGGTGGAAATAATCAGCGGTATAAAGATCCTGTGAAAAAGGCGATATCTCTTGCCATCCTGCTGGTATTGTTGATTTCCGCATTGCCTCTGGTACAGGTAATGGCCGGGTCGCCGTTCGTGCCTCACCAGGACCCTGGCGCAGCGGACAGCGAACATCATTTCGCGCTCCCCATGTTGCAGCACTATTCCGGAGTCCTTTCCCTGGTGGCTGACGCCAGGTACCGCGATGCCGGCGAACTCATGGATGAGTTAGATATAGACAAGGCTGCAATTCCCGAAGACATCAGGACTGTGGCTCGGCGCTATAACAACCTCATTTCGGAACTGGCCGGCAAGCTGGACCGCCTCGATGCCCTGCTGGACGCAATCCGGTTTTATCTCGACGAAGAAAGGGTGGACGAGGCGAGAACGTCTTTGAACGAGGCAAGGGAATCGTCGTCCGATGCAAAGTCCCTGCTGGAAGAAGTGGACGAGGCCAGCCGGGAGTTCATGAGAAGGCTGGGACCCTTCGCAGGCGCCGTGCCCACGGGTTCACTGGAGGAAACCGGGGAGCGGCTCTCGGAGAGCCTGCAACGGATCAAGGACCTCGAAGCCATGCTGGCCGCCCTCCTGGCGGAATTGGAGGCGGAGGTCCAGAAGCCGACCACGGTCACCCTGGAGAGCGATCACCCCCAGCGCGAGGTGGGCGGCGAACTCACCTTGAGCGGCATCCTGACGTGGGCCGACGAAGATACGCCGCTGGCAGGCAAGCAGGTGGTGATACGCAGGGACGGGCAGAAGGTGAAGACCGTGACCACCGGCAGCGACGGCACCTATTCGACGACCTGGACGGTCCCTTTCATATATATGCCCGTAATGGAGTTGCAGGCCACATATTCGCCGGAAGGGGCGGACCGCGATCGCTACGACGGCTCGGCCAGCGATGTTCTCCATCTGGAGGTGCTCTACGAGACCACGCAGATAATCTCGGCCGGCGTGGACAACGCGACTCCGTGGCCGGACGATACCATAACCGTTGAAGGCCGCCTGGTGTTGACCGCAGACCCGGCCGCGGGCCTGGCCGGCGAAGACATCCGCATACTACTTGACGGGGTGTTGATGGACACGGTGGTCACTGGGGCTGACGGCTACTTCTCGGCGGCGCTGGCCGTTCCCAGGGTCTACCAGCCCTCACCGGTGCTGGAGGCGGAATTCGCCCCGGCCGCGGGCATCAACGGCCCGTCGAGCGCCGAAACACCCCTTAGCGTTCAGTTCGAACCTACCAGCCTGACCCTGCTGGTCAGCCACACCGGGGTATGGGTCGGCGACAGCGTCACGGTGGCCGGAAAGCTATCATCGGGGGATGACCTGTTTGCCGGCGGGGCGTCGAGGACGGTCCAGATACTTAAGGACGGCGCCGTTGTAGCGACGGCGGCGGTGGACGAAAACGGTAATTTCAACAGGGAGATAATCATGGCGGGCAGCGGCAACAGCACGCTGCAGGCCAGGTATGAATATGCCAAGGACAAGTTTGCACCGTCGACCAGCCCCTCCAGGAGGGTGGAGGTCAAGCTCTATCCCTCGGAATTGACGCTTGAGGCGGGGCAGTCCCGCCTGTGGGTGGGGGAGCAACTCACCCTCTCCGGCATGCTGACATCGACCGAAGAGGGGACCGGGGTGGCCGGCGCCCTGATCGAAATCGTCAGCGGCGAGACCGTGCTGGCCGCCTTTGACACGGGCCCGGACGGCGGCTACAGCGGCGAGGTGACGGTCCCCTACATCTACCATAGTTCCCAGGACTTCGAAGCCAGGTTCGTGCCTGAAGGCAGCCTGGAGGAACGGTATGAAGGAAGCAGCGCCCAGGTGCAGATCGAGACGGTCTTCTACAGCACCGGGCTGGACCTGACGGTTCCCGGAACCGGCTATCCCGGGCTGCCTCTGCCCGTCCAGGGAGAGGTCTCCTATGCGGCCGGCGTCCCTGTGATCGAACGCACCTACAGTGTATATCTCGACGGTGAACTTGCCCTGACCTTCGCGGGCAGGGACGGCCTGGACACCGAGCTGGACATCTCCTCCTTCTCGCACCTGGGTCCGCACACGGTCAAGGTCGTGGTCGAGGCCGCCGGGGTCTACAGCGACATATCGGTCAGCCGGGAGGTGGAGATCACCCGTTTACCCATGGAGATACATTTGAAGGGCACCTATGTGACTTCGCCCCCCCGGGAACTGCGTGTAACGGGCACGCTGGTTTCGGAACTGCCCTTGCACCGTGCCCTGGTGGAGGTGGTATTCCGGGGCGAGACGATGCTGGCGGTGTCGGCCGAGGACGGCCATTTCGAGGCGGTATTCGATCTTCCTCTCGACGCTGTGCCGCTGGGTTCGCACGAGATTGAAGTAAGGGCCAGGCCCGTGGAGAGCTGGCACGAGGTTACGGAACTCAAGACCACGGTGTTCGTGGTGGACGTCGTGAACCTGGTCCTTGTTACGCTGGCCTTTATATCGGTGGGCATCGTGGTCTACACCCGTCGCAGGAGCCGCCGGGAGATGGAGTCTGCGGGATATCTGGGGGGCTGGCGCGGGCCGGACACCGTGCTGCCGCCGCCTTCCGAGTCGACACCCGTCCCCGATGCTCCGGGACTGCAGGTGCTGGACATATACGGCCGCACAGTCCGGCTGATCGAGTCCCGCCTGGGTATCCGCATGACGCCGGAGACGACCTTGAGGGAATTCTTGAAGGTCGCGGTACTGCAGAGGCAGGACCTGGCTGCGCCCCTGACCGGACTGACCTCTCTGGCGGAACAGGCGCTGTATTCGGAGCAGCCGTCGGTGGAGGATGTCAGCGGGGAGGCCGGTCGCCTGTCCGGTGAGATAAGGGGAGTCCTGGAATCATGAGCTTGAAGAAGTTTCTCATGGTCCTGCTGCCGGCCATGCTGGTGCTGGCGTCGGCCGTCATCTGGTTCTATCCTTCCAGGGAGGACTTCCGGCAGGACAATCCCTTCTGGAACGGGCTCAGCGTTTTTACCGCCGAGTTTGGGGCCGAGGTGCTGGACACCTACGACCGTCTGCCGCCGGTTTCGGAGGGTACGGTGCTGGTGCTGATTCCCTATGTGCCGCTGGACGGCGCTGAGTTGGAGAGGCTGGCGGTCTATGTTGAACGGGGCGGTACGGTCATCATCATGGACGATTTCGGTCACGGGAACGAGGTCCTGGAACACCTGGATATGGATTTCCGCTTTTCCGGCGGCATATTGCTTGACCCTGTTTTCAATGCCCGGAACAAGCTGTTCCCCAGCATCGGCCGCACCAGCGCCATGTTGGAGGCCGGTGTTGTCGACCGGGTGTATCTGAATCACGCCACAGCGCTGGAGGGCGGCAGCGAGGACGATGTCCTGGCATGGTCGACCCGGTTCAGTTACCTGGACATGGACGGCAACCTGGTGATCGGCGAGGGTGATGAGCAGCAGGGCCCGTTTCCGGTCATAGCCTCTGTGGAGGCGGGCGACGGCTTCGTCATCATGGTCTCCGATCCCAGCCTGCTGATCAACAGCATGATGGACATCGGGGACAACAGGGTGTTCGTGCAGAACCTGGTTGACTACTGGGGTAGCGATCCCGTGGTCTATATAGACCGGGCCCATCTGCCGGAGGCTGCGCTGGACCAGGCCAAGGGCGGGTTGCAGGCCGTTTATGGTCACCTGTCGTCGCCCTTTGGCGTGTCGGTACTGGCCCTTGCCGGCCTGGCGCTGGTGCTGCTCCCCTTCTGGCGCAGGGGGCATACTCACATGGAAAAGGGTGACTGATGTATAATAAGACGCTTTCGTCCCGAAGAGGACGGTTGGATAAGGAGGAAACATGACTCTGAATGTGCAGAGCATGATCGGGCCTGCCACCAGGATATGGGAAGAGATGTCCAAGGTGGTCATCGGCAAGGAGGACGTCAAATTCCTGCTCCTGGTATCGCTGCTTTGCCGGGGCCACATACTCATTGAGGGTCTGCCTGGATCGGGAAAGACCACCATGGCCAAGACCTTCGCCCGCATCATCGGCGGCGATTTCAAGCGGATACAGTTCACGCCCGACATGCTGCCGGCTGATGTGACCGGCTTCTATCTTTATGCCCCTACCGGCACGTCCAGGTTTGTTCCGGGCCCCATCTTCGCCAACGTGGTGCTGGCGGACGAGTTGAACAGGACGACTCCGCGGACCCAGGCCGGTCTGCTGGAGGCCATGCAGGAAAGGCAGGTGACGATAGAGGGGGAGACGCATCCTTTGCCGTCGCCCTTCATGGTGATCGCCAGCCAGGTGCCTTACGGGTCGCAGGGCACCTTTCCCCTGACCGAGGTACAGAACGACCGGTTCATGTTCCGTGCCTGGAGCGACTATCCGGGCCAGGCGAACGAGGAGAAGGTCCTGACGCAGATAGACTATCTCGACGAGCCGGACGTGGCCAGCGTGGTGGACAGCCGGGAGATCAAGGGCCTTCAGGACACGGTGAAGGGTGTCCACGTATCCGAGAAGGTGAAGAACTACATCGTCCAACTGGTGGAGCGCACCCGCGGTGACCGGGACGTTCTTATCGGCCCCAGTCCCCGGGCGAGCATCGGCCTGTACAAGGGTGCCAGGGCATCGGCTTTCCTGCAGTTGCGGGACTATGTTCTGCCTGACGACATCAAGCACCTGGCCCGGGCTGTGCTGGGACACCGGATTGTAGTGAGGCCTGAGGCGGAGATGGACGACATAACGCCCGACAAGGTGGTCGACAAGGTATTGCAAGAGGTGCCGGTACCCAAGGAGGACTGATGGCCTTGTTGCGGCAGATACTGGACCTGAGGCTGTATCTCGTCGGCATCCTGCTGGCGGCCATTCTGCTATCGACCCTGCCCTATGCGCTGCTTGCCCTGGCGCTGCTGGGGCTGCACCTGTATGGGATGTTCGGCCGGTTGCGTCCCGGCATGGACCTGGCGCTGGTATTCTCCACGCTTGTGCTGGTGCCTCTGACGTGGCATCCCTGGGGAATGGGGGTGCCGGCCCTGGTCTTCGCCGCGCCCGGGCTTCCTGTGCTGGACAGGGTGTTGCGCGAGTATGCGGCGCTGCAGGGACCGGGTCAGGCGGCATGGCCTGTGCGGTTGGGCGGCAACGGGGGGCGGGGTCCGTCCTTTGTGTTGACGAGGCTGTTGCTGGCGGTGGCGGCGGTGGCTGTGATAGCCGTGTTATTGAGAAGCTGGGAGTTGTTCGGGGGTGCGCTGCTGGCGGGGGGCTATTTGGGGGTGTTGTGCGTGTATGTGCTGCGCCGGGTGCCTCGGGACCCGTGGCGTGCGCCTGATACGGG
>PUNJ01000195.1 GCA_003551705.1 Chloroflexota bacterium
GAGGACACGAAACCCCTGGTTGAGCGAGCGGCATCATTGGCGGCTATAATAAATGAGAGTCGTTTGAGCTAAAGGAGGAGATTTGGAAAGGAGAATAGCGATTTCCGCCGGTGCAGTGGAGGCGTCGGGTGTCCTCTACCAGACGGCCACAGCAACGAAGGTGTGGCAAGCGTTGCCCATCACGGCCAGTGTGAACACATGGGGCGACGAAGTCTACTTCACCATTCCCGTAGAAGCGGAGTTGGAGAATGCAAAAGAAACCGTGGAAATGGGGGACATCGCCTACTGGCCGGAGGGCAGGGCCATGTGCATCTTTTTCGGACCCACTCCAATCAGCAAGGGGGATGAGATACGTCCCGCCGGCCCGGTTAACGTCATCGGCAAGATTGACGGCGATGCCACGGTGTTCAAGGGCGTCGGTGCTGGTCAGACGATCACTATAGCCGGGCAGTAGGGTAAGGCTGCATGGCCGGACCGGGGGCATTTCTTCAAAACTGTTATGATCTCCCGTGAAGACCGGTGCATGACCGGGAGACCGGCTGGACCGGGTGTGGCGTGCCTTGGTGCAGTCCCCTGACAGGGAGCAATTGGAGTAGGCTTTGACGAGTTTGCCTGGGAAAGCAGACAAGGACGATACTGTAGTCGACGCCATGCCTTGCCGTCGCTGTGGCGAGTGTTGCCGGAGACACCAGGCTATGGTGACTCCGGCGGAAGTCGATGCGATCGCTGCCAAGCTGGGCATCAGCCATCAGGACTTCATGGACCTCTATGTTGACCCCGACTGGCCAGGGACACGATACTTCCTGTTGCGGCACGGTCAGGACGGCTGTGTATTTTTGGTTCCCGGCGGGACTGGCGAATACGTGTGCCGAATCCATGATCACAAGCCTGTCATATGCAGGCAGTGGGCTGCCAGTAAGCAGAAGACTGAGTGCCGGGCCGGGCTGGATAGGGAAAGGCTCGGTCATGCACACGGTCCTGGATGAATTGGGAACAATCCGGCCTGGAAGGTTCAATGATTTTTCCCAAACGGAACCTATGTGCTCAATGCCGGCTCAAGGATGGCATTGCTGTATATGGAGAGGGCCCGCCCAATCCCCGAATCATGCTGGTTGGACAGAACCCGGGGGCCGAAGAGGAAAAACAGGGAAGGCCCTTTGTGGGGAGGGCGGGGAAATATCTGGACTCGGTGCTGGAGCGCGCCGGCCTGGACCGCAGCAAAGTATACATAACCAGCGTAGTCAAGTGCAGGACGCCGGGGAATCGCAGGCCCACCAGGCAGGAGATAAGTGAGTGCATGCCGATGCTGGTAGAGCAGATCAAGGCCCTCCGTCCCCGGGTCGTGGTCCTCATGGGGAACGTAGCCCGGCAGGTTCCTCGCCTGGAAGGGATCGCATACATGGAGACCTATCATCCAGCTGCAGCGATGAGGTTCCCTAAGATCCGGGAGAGGTTTGAGGCGGATATAGAGAAGCTGGCAGAGAGATATGACTAGGCTTACCTTTCTGGGTACCAAGGGAGAAATCGAGGAATTTACTGAAAGGCATATGTACCATTCCTCTCTCCTGGTGGAGAGCGGTACCTTCAAGATTGTGGTCGATTACGGCAAGCTAAGGAAATATGGCCTTGATGAGTTGTGCCCGGATGCTGTCTTGATCACCCACGCGCACCCTGACCACTATGCCTGGTTATACGAAGACCTGGCCGCGGAAATGCCGGTATATTTGACGCAGGAAAGCCTTGAATGCGGCAAATTCAGGCCCGGGCGCGCCATAACCATTGAACCTGGTGTGGAATTCCGGCTGGGGCCCTTGCAAGTGCTGCCTTACCGGGTCTTGCATTCCACGAGATGCCCGGCTGTCGGTTACAAAATCGGAACTGAGGGGAAGTCCTTTGTGTACAATCCTGATCTGGTCGACATCTTGGACAAGGACAGCATATTGCCGGGGACCGACCTGTACATCGGGGATGGCTCGTCCATCAAGGCCAACCTGGTGCGGCGACATGCCGGCACGGTCATAGGTCATGCCAGAATCGCCACCCAATTGAACTGGTGCCGCAGGTCCGGCGTGTCCAGGGTCATCTTTACCCACCTGGGGAAAGAGACCATCAGCCTGGAGGCCCGGTTTGTGGAGGACCACCCGGAAGTAGTGCTGGCATATGACGGTCTGCAAGTCGACATGTAGCGGGTTTGACTGAGCAGACCAGGTGGGTATTTCCTTTATACCCCCATATTAATACCCCTATATTGGTATTCCAATGATACTCAACCTCGCATAGCATACTTCTACCGGCTTCATAGCTTGGGAATCCCATGGCCAGAAATCCTGCGGGTGTCGTATTGAAACGCTGAGGAGGGCAAGGTGAGTAGCGAGCAAATGGAAGCGCGCATACGGGAAATATGCAGGGAAGAGGTCGAGCGCTTGATGGCGGAGACCCGGCGTGACTTAACAAGGGAACTTGAAGATGTAGCGGCGCGGCTGTCAGCCGGCGAATTTCAGGCACTACTGGCCAGCCTTGCTGAATCCGCCAGACCTCCCATGGTAGATCCCAGGCATACGCATCCTGAATTAATCAAGGAAATAGGCGAGTTGCATCGCCACCTGATCAGGGCAATACTGGACCTTTCAAAGAAACTGAGGGAAGAGGTCATGACTGCTGATTGAAGCAAAGGGTCGGGAACCAATGCTCAGTCCACCCAAGCTTATTGAAGAATTGACCACGCAGTCCGCCTATCCTGAGGACACCAGGTCCATTGAGGTCGTACAGACCCGCATCTCCTACGTGTTCATGACCGGGGACCACGTATACAAGATCAAGAAGCCTGTAGATCTTGGTTATCTTGACTATACCAGCCTCGATGACCGTCTCTATTACTGCGAGCGCGAAGTAGAGCTGAATCGCAGGTTGTGTCCTGACATCTACCTGGGTGTTGTACCCATAACCCGGCTGGGCAACCGTCTCCTTGTGGAGGGCCATGAGGGACAAACCGTGGAGTTTGCGGTGAAAATGCGCCGTCTACCCAGGGAGATGATGCTAAATGCACTAATTGCCAGGGATGAAGCGACCCCCGAGATGATGGTGGACGTGGCCGACAAGCTGGCCGATTTTCATGCGCAGGCTGCTACCAATAGCACCATATCTGCCTTTGGAGGAGTGGGCACGGTCCTGGGCAATGTTCACGAGAATTTCGAGCAGACCAAGGCCTATACAGGCGTCACCCTGTCCCAGGAGAAGTATGACCGCATTTCCAGGTTTACCCTGCATTTCATTCGCGAGCACGGCCATCTATTTCGAGAAAGGGTGAACATGGGGAAGATCAGGGACTGTCATGGTGATCTTCATGCGGAACATATTTGTTTCACGGACGGTATCTGCATTTACGATTGCATCGAGTTCAACGACAGGTTCAGGTACGGCGATGTGGTGTCTGAGGTGGCCTTTCTGGCAATGGACCTGGAACACTTCGGGCGCGCCGATCTTTCACGCAGCTTCATCCTGGCTTACGGCCGGGCAAGCTCCGACCCACACCTGAAAAGTCTGCTTAAGTTTTACAAGTGTTACCGGGCCTATGTACGAGGGAAAGTGGAAAGCATGAAGCTGAGCGACCTCGATATCGGGGTAGAGGAGCGCCGTCTGGCGGTCAAGGAGGCCCAAGCTTACTTCGATCTGGCGGACTTCTATACGAACCGAATGCCGGTGCTCTTGATAACCGCGGGCTTGATTGCTTCCGGCAAGTCGACTATCGCATCTCTACTGGCTCGGAGGTATGGACTTTATCTGCTGAGGTCCGATGTGGTCCGGAAGAAGCTGGCCGGGATCTCTCCAAGGGAACGCCGCTTTGAGCAGTATGATAAGGGTATCTATAGCCCCGGCTTCACGAGGATGACTTACGACCACATGGTTGAGGAGGCCGGCAATTTGCTGGAGGAAGGTCATTCGGTTATTATCGATGCCTCCTTCATGGAAGCGGTTGTGAGAGAAAGAGCGGTACAGGTGGCCGACTCCGTGGGGGCTGGCTTTCGCGTTCTCGAATGCCGGGCGGACTATGCGGTCTTGTTGGAGCGGCTGGCAAGACGCATGGAGAGGGGCGATATTTCCGACGGCCGCCCTGAGATATTGCAGTACCAGAAGGAAGTTTTCGAACCTGTGAGGGGGATCCCTGAGGCAATGCATGTGGTTTTGGACACCTCCAAAACTCTGGAAGAAATGCTCGGAGATGTGGACGAGAGGATGCCGCGGAGTCCCTTGCCGGCAGATCACTGATTTGATGGCGCGTGCTCAAAGAGCATTAATCCCCTATTCCTGATATAATTCCCTGGTTTGAACTTCAGTATTAACAAGACCGTATGGAGAGGAATAAGATGAGTAAATTGGTCAAGAAGCTCCGCCAGATGGAGAATGCTGGTCCATCGTTAGGGTTCAAGTCGGTGAAAGCGCAACACGGCAGACAAATGTTGCTCATAGCTTGCTTGCCGGACAAGGACGGTTTGCCCATGGCTGGCCTGGCCGGATTGGACGTCGATGCGGTGGTTTTCAAGGTAAAGGACGTCAACAACCTTGATAGCTTGTCCCAAGCGACCCACGAGGCAGGAGACATGCCTTGGGGCATATGGGGTTCAATGGCAGGCAAGGATGATTTCAAGAGGGCAAAAGAGATGGGTGCGGACTTCTTGATATTCGATGCAGCAAGCACTCCCGTCGAGCTGTTGCAGGATGAGGACTTGGGCAAATTGTTACGGCTGGACCTCAGCCAGCCTGAGGGCGTAATCGGTTCGGCAGATGAGATAGACATCGATATGGCTGTTGTTGAAATGGACAAGGAGAATAGAAGTCTGACCGTGGATGATCTTATAAAGATTTACTGGGTATCCGATTTGATTAACAAGCCTTTGCTTGCATACTCCCAGAGAGAATTGAATGAGAGCGAACTCAGATCCTTGTGGGAAGCAGGCATGAAGGGCCTGGTCATGGAAGTGGTATCTAAACCCGTCTCCAGCGGGCCAAAAGTCCTCAGCCGTGTGTCTGACGCGATGCTTGGACTTCCTGCTAAGTCCAAGAGGAGTGCGGGCAGGGGCCCTGTTGTTCCGAGGATTACCGCCAGTTCGGAAGAGGAAGAAGAGGACTAACCGGGAGGCGTAGCCAGATTGTTTGGGACTGTCCACAGTGGCCTCCGCTGCCACTTTAGTCAATAACCCGGGGGTTAGGCTATCCTTCTCAGCAAAGCTGAAGCCGGCTTGGTCCTGATGGCGCTGCGTTAGCATGTCGGCCGGGCCGCATTTTGCCTGGGGTTTGCTCGTCCCGGTTGTAGCTCGCACACTGGGTGGGCCCAATTACCAGGTTGCCGCCCTTTCATGGTAGCGTCCGGACTGGGTGATGCCACCTGGTGAAGACCGTTGCCCGAGGCCGCAGGAACAGTCCCGCTTTGCAACTTGTCCGCCTGAGTGCTAAACTGTGTCGAAAACACGAAGAGAGTTCACCGTATCTCCTGTTGTGTGATTATGAAGGTCGCACAAAGACATATGGAAGAGGCTAGAACATCGAAGTCCGGAATCCGTCAGCCTGGACGACTCGCCAGCATTGTCCTCCAAATAGCAGTCCTTTTCGCATTCTGGCTCGTTCTTTCCGGCCATTATGATGCGGAGTTCATCATCTACGGGCTATTATCTGCAGTACTGGTAACCTTTTTCAGCAACAGTTTCTTCTACTCTGTGTTGTACGAGGGTGCATTTGGAAAATCGGGTACCGGATCAATACTAAAGCAAATCTGGCGGTTCTCTATCTTTGTTCCTTGGTTGTTCTCGAGCATCATGATAGCCAATGTGCAGGTAGCCTACTTCGCACTTCACCCCAAAATGCCGATTTCGCCGGGCCTGCTGGTGTTCCGAACGGGGATGAAGACCGGGATGGCGCAAGTGACCCTGGCAAATTCGATAACGGTTTGTCCTGGAACCATAACGGCGAGCATGGATAATGGTGTATACGTGGTCCATGCACTGAAGCGGTCTCTGGCCTCTGAATTGGAGGACGGTACGATGGAGAACAGGATAGCCAGGATATATCTGGAAGAGAAGGAGCCTCCGCCATCGACCCAGTGGCGACAGTCCCTGGAGGAGATGTCAGATTGAGTTCTTTCTTCCTGGCGATTACTGTCTGCGTGGTCCTGCTGACCTTGGTCATCCTATACCGTGTAGCTGTGGGCAAGACCGTTTTTGACCGGATTATCGCGGGCAATATGGTAGGTACCAATGGCATAGTGTTGCTTCTTCTGGTCGGCATTCTTTTCAACCGGATGGACATGTTCATTGATATAGCTATTGCCTATGCTCTGCTTAACTTCATTTTCGTAATTGCGGTTGCCAAGTACTTCGATCACCGCAAGGCGGAGAAATCCTGATGGCCGTGAACTCTGTTGTGATTGCTCTGGTGGTTAGCGGGGTTTTCTTCATGGCAGTTAGCGCCATAGCCATGCTTCGTTTCCCCGATTTTTATACCCGCAGTCACGCCATGGGAAAGGCGGACACTCTCGGACTGGTCTTGTTGATGGCTGGATTGGGTATCTATTCCTGGGAGCTAAGCAGCCTCAAACTGCTTTTCGTCATGGTCTTCATCATGATCGCAAATCCAACGGCTACCCACGCCATAGTGAAAGCAGCACTGAAGTCCGGCCTGCCGATATGGACACGAAAGGAAGCCGGTAGCGACGGAAGGGAAGGCATTTAGAAGGTGTTTTGGCAAGTAGACTTCTGGCTCCTGGTGACACTGGTCATTACGGCCATAATCGCCATTTCCGTACGCGATCTGCTGGCAACGGTGGTTGCCATCTCTATATACAGTTTTGTAGTGGCGGTACTTTTTGCCCAATTGGGGGCGCCCGATGTGGCGTTTATTGAAGCGGTGCTTGGAGCGGGCATATCTGGGGTGCTCTTGATTGTTGCCTTATTCTTGACTAAGCGGAGGTCAGAGGATTGAGACTGCTTGGGTTTGCACTCGTGTCATTGTTCCTGGCCCTGATGGTGTACGCTACCGGCGGACTGCCGGACCGTGGCAACCCGGAAGCTCCGGGCCATGAGAACGTCTGGCATTATTATCTGGAGAAATCGATGGAGGAGACGGCTACTCCCAATGTGGTCACGGCGGTGCTGGCTGACTATAGAAGTTTTGATACTTTTGGAGAGACCATTGTGATCTTTACCGCCGGGTTAGCCTGCATCGTGATTCTGATGAAGCGACTTAAATGATACAGCAGCCAAGCACCATAGTCCGGACCGTAGTCAATCTACTTGTCCCGTTTATCCAATTATTTGCTCTATATGCCATAGTCCATGGACACTACGGTGCCGGCGGCGGCTTTCAGGGCGGTGCACTTCTTGCCGTGAGCATAGTGCTGTCCAGGATAAGCAATGGTGCTGAGTCCCTGGAGAGATTTTCTTCCACAAGGGCAACGGTGATAGCTGCCGGCGGCATGCTGCTGTTCGGTCTGGTCGGGATAGTACCCATGTTTTTTGGGGCGTCATTCCTGGACTACGAGGGGTTGCCGCTTTTCTGGGTACATGGGGCCGAACTGAGATACCTTGGCATCTTGATCATAGAGGTAGGCATTGCGCTGGCGGTCTTTGGTACCCTGGTGCTCATATACGACAGTCTGGCAGGTGATAAATGGTAGAGTTTGACCTGTCCATGTCCCAGTACGCGTACTTCATGGTCGTGCTTCTGATGGCCATCGGTTTGTACGCCATGTTGACCAAACGCAATCTGTTCAAGAAGCTGGTGGGAATGGTCACGTTTCAGACTGCCATATACATCTTTTTCATCCAGGGAGCAGTCAGGCTTAAGTCGAGCGTTCCCATCATAGATGAGGAGATTGGTATGTCTGCCGCCCAGTATGTTAATCCTCTGCCCCACCTTCTCATATTGACTGCCATCGTGGTTGGTATATCAACTCTCGGGGTGGCAGCGGCGTTCTTGATAGTCATCCATCGCCGGTTTAAGACCTTGGATGATCAGGCTATCATGGGGCTTATGAAAGAACCTGATTGATGTCCAATTTGCCGGTCCTGATTATTATGCCTTTGCTGCTGGCCAGCTTCTTGGCAGTACTCTTCGGTATATGGTGGCCGGGTTGGGCGCGTTTTATCAGCATTATCGGCACAGGCATGGCCCTGGTCGCTTCCATCGTCGGGCTCTCCAAGGTCCTTTCAACCGGAGAGGCGCTGCACCATTACATGGGGGGTTGGCCGCCGCCCATCGGTGTGGAGTATGTATTGGACCACTTGTCGGCCTTCATGGTGGTCATAATAAACCTGATCGGTCTTATAGCTGTCGTTTACCCGCCAGCCCCCGGCCTATATGAGGTCCCCAGAAAGGGAATACCCACCTATGCGCTGATCTTGTTGCTGCTTGGTGGACTCAACGGCACGGTGCTGGTTGGTGACCTCTTCACCCTATATGTTTTCCTGGCCATCTATTCGGTGGCAACGTACGGCCTTGTCTCCCTCGGAGGAGACCGCGCCATGGTGGCCAGTCTGCGCTATCTGATACTGGGCACCATCGCCGGTGGCTTCTATTTCCTGGGTGTGGGATTCATTTACTTCACCGTCGGAACCCTGAATATGGCGGACGCCGCCAATCTATTGCCCGCTTTCTATGATTCGCCCACAATAATGGCAGCAGTCGCCCTCATCGTCGTGGGTATGGGCGTGAAACTGGCGCTGTTCCCGCTGCATGTCTGGTTGCCCGATGCTCACAGCTATGCACCCCCTGTAGTGGCGGCGCTGCTGGCTGCAATCCAAGTCAAGGCAGCAGCCTACGTTATTGTGCGGATAATGCTAACCGTGTTCCAACCGGAGTATTTTACCGATACCCTGCCGGTAACCACAGTGATTGTCGTTGCCTCTGCTGGCGGCATAGTTTTCGGGTCTGTGATGGCCATCGCCCAGAGCGACTTCAAAAGGATGCTGGCCTACAGCACAGTGGCACAGATAGGCTTTGTAGGCTTGGGGATAGGGCTTGCCAACCCATTAGCCCTGGTAGGCGGTCTGTTGCATATTCTGAACCATGCCTTCATGAAAAGCTGTCTCTTTTTGGTCGCCGGCGGCATCAAGCACCAGACCGGCCTGCAGCAGATACCCCGATTCGCGGGGCTTGGCCGCAAAATGCCTTTGACGATGGCCTGCTTCACTGTGGCGGCGTTGTCCATGATAGGGATTCCACCGACGGCAGGATTCTTTAGCAAGTGGTACCTGGTCCTGGGCAGCATCGATGCACAAAACTGGGCGGTTGTGGCTGTCATTCTGTTAAGCAGCTTGCTTTCTGCTGTTTACTTCTTCCGGGCTATCGAAAAGATCTATACGAAGTCCTCTGAGGGCGAGCCGGCCGTTGAGCAGGCGAACGAACCATCAGCGAGAATACTGATGCCCATAGCCTTGCTGGCAGGCGGGATTATTATCCTTGGTTTGACAAATGCATTCATAGTCACCCAGGTATTGAATCCAGTTGCAGCGTTGCTGTCTCCGTAGACCGGGGTGGTAAGGCTATAGACGATATGAAGAAAGTCTTCAACATGGCTGCAAAACCTGCGGGCCATGATGGTGGGGGACCATCACGTGGCCGGGCTGGATGTTTGTTTGCCGCTCATGATCCGGCAGGTCTGAGCCGGCTCGAGTGCAAGATAGTGAATCATGGAGAGATGCCAGTTCAATGACGGAAACCTATAGCTCCTTGACCCCACTGCTGGCAGTAATGGTACCTCTGGCAGCCGTCGTGCTGATCATCGTTTCCCGCCAGCGTCCGAACCTCCGGGAATCATGGACAATAATGGCAGCTCTGGCCCAATTCGCTCTGGTAGCCTCCATGATGCCCAGCGTACTTGATGGCAGATCTCCGGAAACAACGCTGTTCACTATCTCGCCGGGAATTGCGCTGGCGTTGCGAGTGGACTGGCTGGGTATCATGTTTGGTGCCTCAGCTTCCTTTCTCTGGATACTGACCTCGGTCTATTCAATTGGCTATGTGCGTGGGGTATCGGAGCATAAACAGACCCGATATTTCGGCAGTTTTGCTGTTTGCCTGGCGGCAACCATGGGCATCGCTTTTTCCGCCAACCTCTTCACCCTGGTGATATTCTACGAGATACTCTCGGTAGCCACCTACCCGCTGGTGGTGCACAAAGAGACGCCCGAAGCGGTCGCCGGTGGGCGCAAGTATCTGGTCTATGCCCTGAGCGCTGGAGTCACTCTCCTTCTGGCTCTGGCGTTGACCTACTATGAGTCGGGTTCGGTTGAATTCGTACCGGGTGGGATACTGGCGGGCGATGTAAGCAACAACACCATCCTTATGCTGTTCGGGCTGTTCCTGGTCAGCTTTGGGGTCAAGTCGGCAGTCATGCCGCTGCATAGTTGGTTACCTACGGCCATGGTTGCTCCCACTCCGGTCAGCGCTCTGCTGCATGCCGTTGCCGTGGTGAAGGCCGGCATCTTCGGTCTTGCCCGCGCCATCGGGTTTATCATCGGGCCTCTGGCGATGCATCAGAGCGGTGCCATGGATATTCTGGCAGGCTTGGCTGCAGCCACCATAGTCATTGCCTCTCTTATTGCTTTGCGGCAGGATAATCTGAAGGCACGTCTGGCCTATTCTACTGTTGGGCATCTCTCCTACATTGTGCTGGGCATGTCGATTCTATCAGTCGATGCATGGACAGGCGGCTTGATGCATATGGTCAATCATGCAGTCATGAAGATCACGCTGTTTTTCTGTGCCGGGGCCATCTATGTGAAGGTGCATCTGCAGAACGTCAGCGATCTTAACGGTATCGGCCGGCAGATGCCGCTGACCATGGGCGCCTTTGCGGTGGCATCACTGGGGTTGGCGGGTTTCCCCCCCATCGTCGGATTCATCAGCAAGTGGTTTCTGGTGAGCGGTACGCTCGAAACCGGCCAGTGGGTCTTTGCCGGCGCATTCCTGATCAGCGGCTTGCTGAATGCCGGGTACCTTTTCAGCATCGTAGTGCGGGCCTTCTTTGCACCGTCGGATAAGCCAATGAAGTTTGCCGAGGCATCGCCCTTGCTGGTGGTGCCGTTGATCATTACTGCGGTGCTTTCGGTCGTACTGGGCCTCTTCCAGCACCAGGTCCCGTATTTCTATCAACTGGCCTCGTGGGTTGCCACCAGCATTGGCAGCGGAGGTGGGATGTGAAGTTTGTTTGGGCTGCGCTGATAATTGCTCTGTTGGGTATCCTGGTTGCGCTGGAGGCTGTCCTCGTAGGAACTGGAGATGGCTTTGTATGGCAGGTTCCAGGGTTCTTTGCGTTGTTCGGCATTGTGGGCTTTCTGGTCCTGGTCGTTATCTCGAAGGGTCTAGGGCGCTGGATACGGCGTTACGAAGACTATTATGACAGGAATGGCGATGAGTAGTTTTCCGCTGGCTTTCGGCTACATAATGGGTGCGGTCCTGCTTCTGGCATTGCCCCGCCGGTTGAGACCGGCAGCGTTTCTGGCGGTGACAGCCGTTTCTTTCTACTTGTTGCTGCAACTGGAGGCCGGCGCCAGCCTGGCACTAGGTTTTCTCGAATATGAGTTGGTACTGGCCAGGGTAGACAGCCTGAGTCTGGCGTTTGGCTATGTGTTTGTAATTATCAGTTTAGTGGGCGGTGTATACAGTTTTCACGTAAAGGACGCTCTGCAGCAGACGTCCGCGTTGCTCTATGCCGGAGGAGCATTGGGAGTTGTTTTTGCCGGCGACCTCTTTACGTTGTTTGTCTTCTGGGAGGTAATGGCGATAGCCTCCATGTGCCTGATCCTTGCCCGGCGCACACCGGATGCAAATCGGGCGGGACTTCGCTATTTGCTGGTGCATGCACTGGGCGGGAGCCTGCTGATGGCCGGCATTCTGCTGCATCTGCACCAGACCGGGTCGATGGCATTTGACAGCTTTGACGGAAGTCCGGCTTCCTATTTGATACTGGTGGCGTTTGCCATAAACGCGGCTATACCCCCGCTTCATGCATGGCTGTCAGACGCCTATCCCAGAGCTACGGTTACCGGCGCGGTGTTCCTGAGCGCTTTTACGACCAAGACGGCTGTGTATGTCCTGGCTCGCGGTTTCGCAGGACTGGACCTTCTGATGTGGGCGGGCGCTATCATGGCAGTGTATGGTGTGGTTTTTGCCATCCTGGAGAATGATATCAGGCGCCTGCTTGCCTACCATATCATCAGCCAGGTTGGCTTCATGGTGGCCGCGATAGGAATAGGTACAGAACTGGCAATAAACGGTGCTACTGCGCATGCCTTCGCGCACATTCTATACAAAGCCCTTTTGTTCATGGGAGCGGGAGCGGTCCTGTATGCCACAGGCCGGAGCAAGCTGTCCGAGCTTGGTGGACTGGGGCGGACCATGCCCCTGGTATTGATGCTGTTCATGATCGGCGCCTTTTCGATTTCGGGGTTCCCGCTTTTCAGCGGGTTCGTCAGCAAGTCAATGGCAGTGTACGCTGCCGAGCGCAGCCTTATGGAACCGGTTGTCCTGCTGCTGCAGCTTGCTTCAATCGGCACCTTTTTCAGTATTGCTCTCAAGCTACCCTATTACACCTGGTTTGGGCCGGACCGCGGTATCAAGCCGTCGCCTCTGCCGGCCGGCATGTACATCGGTATGGGGCTACTTGCGGCAGCGAATGTGGCAATCGGCGTCTACCCGGCCCTGTTGTATAATGTCATGCCGTTTCCAGTTGACTATGCGCCCTTTACGTTCGCCAAGCTGATAGCGACCACGCAACTACTGGTATTCAGCGGCATTGGCTTCTGGTTACTCAGGGGTATACTGGGAGGAAAGGACACCATAACGCTGGATGTGGACTGGTTTTACCGGAGAACTTCGCGCCTGGCTTACACCGTATTCAGTGTCTGGCTGTCGCGGCCGTTCGAAGAAGTTGACAGGCTGTCACTCAGGGTGGCCCGTTTTGTAGCCAGACAAAGTGCCAATCCTCCCCATGCAATGGCAGAAGCCGTACGGAGTATCGGTTATTTTTTCTCCAGCGGCAAGAGGCCAGCATCCATAGCGTCGCCCTTCAATCCTGACCATTATCGCCTGTCCTTGAGCGTAATGGTTATGGTGATGCTGGCCATCTTTGCTTTCTTTCTTGGTTTTTCCTACTTCAACTGAGTGGGTCCAGCGAAGGTCTGCAACATGGGCCAAAACTCTTTGATGCCCGGTCTCGGACTTCCTTTGGCGCCGTGCATAAGTTATTGTACATGGCCCATGAAGGACGGGAGATGAGGCTGGAAGGAGGCAGGGGGGACCCCGTCGGTTTGAAATGTCTCTGTGGATACGGTATAATCGCGGCTAAATGACCTCTAGTGGTGGACAACTACGGGAGAACCCTGCAAGTAAGTTTATGCGTCCCAAGGAAGTAATTTCGACGATCAATGATGGGGACAGCATCCTTATAGGTGGGTGGGGCGGTTCGAGACGGCCAATGGCCCTGGTCAGAGAGATTGCCCGTTCCAGCTTACGTGATCTTACCATTATCTCGTTTGCCGGCATCGACGCTGATCTGCTTATCGGTGCGGGCAAGGTCAAGAAACTGATCACTCCCATGATTTCCTTTGAGGGCGCTCCTGGTACTCCGGGCAACTACCGCAGAGCCAGGCAGAACGGCGCCATTCAGACCATGGAGTTATCGGAGCAATTGCAACGCCTGGGCATCAAGGCGGCTGCGGAGCGGCTTCCCTTCTATCCGACACGGTGCGGTCTGGGTACCGACCTGCTAAAGGTGAACCCGGGGTTGGAGACCTTTGCAGCGCCATATACTGGGGAAACGCTGGTGGCCATGCCTGCATTGCGGGCTGATGTGGCCCTGATACATGTAAATGCGGCTACCTCGAGTGGCTATGGGCAGATATTGGGCGAACCGTATTTCGATCAGTACATTGCCATGGCCGCAGATAAGACCTTTCTATCGGCCGAGAGGATCGTGCCAATGGAGGAGCTAAAGGTAGGTCCCGACTGCGCTCATATAGGCAGGCTCTGGGTGAGCGGGATTGTTGAATTACCTCTCGGGGCCCATCCTGGGGACTGTTACCCTGATTATGACTGGGACGCCAAGCATCTGGGTGAGTATTCCCAGGCTGCGTCCGATGAGACCTCGTTCAAAGATTACCTGGCCAAGTATGTTCATGGCACGTCCGACCAGGCTGCCTATGTGAAGTTGATTGGCAAATAGGTGGATGCAGGAGGCGAGCGATAAAGGCAAGTAGCTATACCCTCGAAGAGCAGTTATCCTGCCAGATAGCCAGGGCGTTTCGGCCCGACGATGCAGTAGCTGTAATGGCGATAACCAACTGTTCTCTTGTGGGGGTGTCGCTTGCACAAAGACTGCACGCTCCCAACCTGGCCGTAGCCCAACAAGTCAAGGGGCAAAAAGGCTGGGTGTGGCTGTCCAATCTGCGATTTCCATTTGCTCCCAACCAGCCCCCGGCAGATTCAACGGAACTCCCCTTCTACACAGAAGAGATATTCTACCTGCAGCAGGCAGGGAAGCTGAATGTGCTGATGGGCCCGGCCCAGCTTGACCGCACGGGCAACATGAATATCTCAGCGATCGGCGACTGGAAGAAGCCGGCTGCTGTGCTGGCTCTGGCCCGCGGAGTACCCGACAACACAACCAATGGCAAGCGTGTTTTCTACGTGGTCAACAACCACAGCAAACGGGTATTTGTTGAGGAGGTAGACTTCGTCTGCGGCTACGGTTGGGGGCCTTTGAGACGGGAGGGTACCATCAGGTACGGCGGACCGGAAAAGGTGTTCACGAACCTGGGCATTATGGGATTCGAACAGAGTATTGGCCGGATCCGGTTGGAATCGGTCCATACCGGGATTTCCGTTGAGCAGGTTGTGGAAAATACCGGGTTTGAGCTGGTGATGCCGGACCCGGTACCGGAAACTGCGGCACCCACTGACGAGGAATTGCGTCTCATCAGGGAGGTGATCGATCCGCTGGGTATGCGGAGACTGGACTTTCTTAAAGGTGACGCCTATAAAGAGGCGATGAAGGAAATCAGCGCAGGAATCACACACTAAGCCCACATTTAGGCGAACTAGACGATTATAAAGGAGGGAAAATGGTAGGTATCTGTTCATATGGTGCGTATGTACCCCTTTATAGGCTTGCCCGAGAGGCCATGGTCTTGGAAGGCAAGGGGGGTGCAGGCGAACGTTCAGTGCGCGGTGCTGACGAAGACAGCCTGACGATGGCTATTGATGCCATCCTGGACTGCACGAAAGGCATCGACAGGACTTCTATCGATGGCCTTTTCACTGCAACCACTACCGCACCTTTTGCGGAGAAGCAGTTGGCAGCTATGGCTGCATCCGCACTGGACTTCAAAGAAAACGTGCTCAGTCTGGACTTCAATAACTCATTGAGGTCTGGGTTGACCGCCGTGAAGATGGCTGCGGATGCTGTCAAGGCAGGTTCGGCCAAGAGTGTCATGGTAGCGGCCACCGACTCCCGGCTTGGCACCCCGCTGTCCGCCGTAGAGTCGACTTCTGGCGACGGTGCCGCTGCACTCCTGATCGGTGATAATGGGGTTGCAGCCAGCATCGAGGGCTACTACACCTACACTTGTGACTTCACTGATACCTGGCGGCCGGCGAATGACCAGTTCGTGCACGTCTGGAACGATCGTTTCTCCATAGCCGAGGGCTATCAGCCGATGATGACAAAGGCCATCTCGGCAGCCATGAAGGCCTTTGGTGTGACGCCGGCTGATATCACGAAGCTGGTCTATAATGCCCAGGATGCCAGGGCGCATGGTGCGGTTGCCGGAGCGCTAAAGTTCGATGCTAAGACACAGGTACAGTATCCCTTGTTCAACGAAATGGGCAATACCGGCGCCGCATTTCCGGTGATGCTTCTGATAGCAGCTTTGGAACAGGCCAAGCCGGGCGACACTCTGCTGGTGGCTTCCTATGGGGACGGCGTTGATGTCATGCTGCTGAAGGTAACTGATCAGATCGAGAAGATCAGGGACCGGCATGGCGTGCTGGGCTATCTGCAGTCGAAGAAGATGCTCCCGTCCTACGTGAAATACCTGAGGCTGCGTCACCTCTTCTACATGGAATCAACGCGAATGACACCCATCACGCCAGGACTTGCCCAGTTGTGGAGAGAACGCGATTCCATGTTCAAGCTGCATGCCAGCAGATGCAACCAGTGCGACTGGATCGAATTTCCCATACGCCGGATCTGTCCGAAGTGTCATTCAAAGGACGATTACTCCCAGGACAGGCTCCTTGACCAGAAGGTGACCGTATACAGTTTCAGCACTGACACCATACCAACTATCCCTGAAGTTACCGATCCGCCCCTCGGCAGGGCGATTATAGACTTCTCAGGCGGCGCCCGGATGGAACTTGAAATGACCGACTTTGGGGACATCCAGAACATGAAGGTCGGCCAGCCCATGGAGATGACCTTCCGCAGGTTGGAGCGTCAGGGAGACGTTGCTGCCTACGCCTGGAAGTGCAAACCGGTGCGATAAGAAGGAGGAGAAAATGGGTAATATAAAAGACAAAGTCGCCATTATAGGTATGGGCTGTACACCGTTTGGGGACCTCTGGAAGATGGGGGTACCCGACCTCATAATCGAAAGCGCATACGAGGCGTATGAGGACGCCAAAGTAGGGCCCAAGGACATCGAAGCGGTTTTCGTAGGCAATGTCTCCTCCAGCATGTGGACGGGTGCTACCGTCACCGAGGCTCTTCAGCTAGACAGGATTCCGGCAACCAGGGTGGAGAATAACTGTGCCACCGCTGCGGAGGCCCTGAGGCTAGGTGCCTTCTCCGTTGCTTCGGGGATGTACGAGACCGTTCTCTGCGTTGGCTTCGAGAAACTGAAGGACTACGGTAGCGGTGCGCTGGAAATGCCAGGCTCGCTTCACCCCATCTCCGTGGTGGGTTCCGCACCGGCTTCCTTTGCCAAGTCAGCGGTGCAGTACTTCGAAAAATACAAAATCCCATACGACAAGGGCAAGGAAGCGCTGGCCAAGATAGCCGTGAAGAACCACTTTAACGGTGCCATGCACCCGAAGGCCCACTTCAAGCGCGCAATAACCCTGGAAACTGCTATGAACGCACCCATGATTGCGTGGCCTCTTGGCTTGTTTGACTGCTGTCCGGTAACGGATGGTGCCTCCTGCGCCATCATAACCCGGGCGGACAAGGCCCAGAGCTATACACCGGACTACGTACTGATCAAGGGTCTGGGACTGGCGGTCGGGCGCATTGACCCGTTCAAGGGCAAGTTCCGCTCCGATACGGACATCACTTTCTGGGATGAGACCTGGGTAGCAGCTCAGCAGGCATACGATCAGGTCGGCATCAAGGACCCGAGGAAAGAGATTGGTTCTGCGGAGGTCCATGACTGCTTCACCATCACCGAGCTGATCATTTACGAGTCGCTGGGGTTCTGTCCTCGTGGTTCCGGCCCGGCTGAGGTAGATGCTGATGCCTTTACCCTGAAGGGCGATCTTCCGGTCAACACGGATGGCGGCCTGAAGTCGTTTGGGCATCCGGTTGGCGCCAGCGGACTTAGGATGGTCTACGAACTCTACAATCAGCAGCTGGGCAGAGCTGGCGACCGGCAGCTGCAGAATCCAAAATACGGGCTTGCCCATTCGCAGGGTGGCACACCGGGCATGTTCCAGGCATCTGTCACTATCGTGGGCCCGAAGAATTAGTCGCTTGACAGGTAACCTGTAAGGGGTTCATGCCCCGCATAAGGCAGTACTTTACGTATGGGCAGGCTTAGCCTGCCCATACTCAGGTTGAAGTTACTTCTAGATAGTCCCTAAGGAGGGCAGATGCGTTTTGTTTTTACACCAGAGCAAGAAGCATGGCGCCGGGAGATCCAGGACTTCCTAAAGGACAACCCTCCCGAAAAATTCCCAATCCAAAGCGGTGAAGATTCCTGGGGACATGGCGCCTTTTCGTACGAGTTCGTTCGTTTGCTGGGCCAGAAGGGGTGGTTATCTCTGACGTGGCCGAAGGAGTATGGGGGCCAGGAACGGCCTTGGATGGACCTGATGATACTCTTCGAAGAACTGGCCAAGTCCAGGGTTCCGTGGGCGGCGGCCGCAATCAGCTGGTCCATGAGCATGACTATTCTCGAGCTTGGCAACGAGGAAATCAAGAGAGAGTTTCTACCGGGAATCGGACGGGGCGAGACCATACTGTGGTTGGCCATGAGTGAACCGGACGCCGGGTCGGACTTGCTATCATTACGGACAACGGCGGTCGAGCAAGAAGACTGCTTTCTGGCAAACGGACAGAAGGTGTGGAGTTCCCTGGCGGACCTCTCGGACTATGGTTTCCTCTTTGCCAGAAGTGAGACCGACCCGAATGTGCCAAAATACATGGCGATAAGCCTGTTTTTGTTGGACAAGACTCTCCCCGGCGTTACCATACAACCCATGACCAGCATGCTGGGCGATACTTTTCACACGGAGGTCTTCCTGGACAATGTCCGCATTCCGAAGAGGCATCTTCTTGGCCAGAAGAACCAGGCGGTCATACATCTCTCGAGGACTCTGGAGTTCGACAGGTTCTGGGCACGTTTCCCTAAACCCGCTTTCTGTCTAAGGATCACAGACGACCTGGCGGAATATGCCAGGGAAACCAGTGTGGATGGAGTGTTGCTGGCAAAAAACCCTGCTATACGGAACAAGCTGGTAGACAGCGTTGTAGATATCGAGGCCTGCCGCCTGGCCTTCTGGAATGTTGGTTGGAAGATCAATAACGGGCTTAACTTGACATATGAGGCATCAGCAGCGAAGGTGCTGGCGGACGACATGGGCCAGCGTTTCTTCAACAGGGGTATGCAGGTAATGGGTCCTTATGCTCAGTCCGGTGAGGCTGATAAATGGGCCAAGCTACGCGAGAACCTGAGAAGGTGGTACCTGTGGACGGCCGGTGACAGTCTTGCTGGCGGGACCTCTGAGATAGCCAGAAACACCATGGCCACTGCCGGCCTGGGACTGCCGAGGAAATAGGCCTCCGGTTCAAACGAAAAGGAGTAGGGAATGGATTTCGGACTCAGTGAATCGCAAGAAATGCTCAGGAAGATAGCCAGAGACTTCTTTGCTGACAAGTTGCCCAAGACGCTGGTAAAAGAGGTTACAGGTACAGAGAAGGGATATCCCGCCGATTTATGGAAGGATATGGCAGAGCTTGGCTGGATGGGCTTGATACTCCCGGAAGAGTATGGCGGCTCTGAGGCCAACTTCGCTGACCTGGGTATATTGATTGAGGAGATGGGCCGTGCCTGCATGCCGGGGCCCTTTTTCTCCACCGTTGTCCTTGGTGCACCGTTGGTCCTGGATGCCGGCAATGCAGCGCAGAAGAAGAGCATCCTTCCCCGGGTTGCCAGGGGTGAGATCATTTTGACGGTAGCTTTTGCGGAAGCGCAGGCGCTGTACGACACAGCCAGCTACCAGGCGGAGGCCGTTAAAGCAGGGGACGCCTATGTAATTAATGGGACCAAGCTCTTTGTACCGGATGCCCATGTAGCGGACTACATAATATGCGCGGCCAAGACCGGCCGGCGTGCCACCCTGTTCCTGGTAGATGCGAGGGCTCCAGGCGTGAAGAGTAAACTGCTGCCGTCTCTTGGGGCAGAACGGCAGTGTGAAGTTACATTCGGGGACGTAAGGGTTTCCAAGGCGAACATACTTGGCGGCCTGAACAAAGCAGGCACGTACATAGAGAAGATGATTAATCAAGCCGCTGCTGCCAAATGCGCGGAAATGGTAGGCGGTGCCGGACAAGTTATGGAGATGAGCGTAACTTATGCCAAGGAACGAGTACAGTTCGGGCGTGCAATCGGCTCGCAGCAGTCAATACAACACCACCTTGCCAACATGTTGAATGACCTGGATGAGTGCAGGTCGGTTACCTCCCGCGCGATCTGGATGATCAGTGAGGGATTGCCCTGTGCCAGGGAAGTCTCGGTAGCCAAATGCGTAGTAAACGAAGCATGCAGGCGCGTGGCATGGCTTGGTCATCAGATTCATGGTGCGATTGCATTCCAGCAGGACCATGATATGCACTTGTATTTTAAACAGGCCAAGGTGGGCGAGGTGGCCTTTGGAGACAATGGCTATCACGGTGAAGTAATAGCCAGGGAACTGGGGCTCTAGAGTCGAGCAGCCGGAAAGGAGAGATATGGACTTTCGCTTCACAGACGAGGAGGAGGCATTTCGGAAAGAGGTAAGAGCTTTCCTCGAAAAGGAATTGCCTTCTGACTGGCCGGGCGTTGACCCGGACATGTACCATGAAGACGCTTTTGACCACATCCATGAAGTCAGCATGGAGACGCAAAAGAAGTTTGCTGCCAAGGGCTGGCTGGGCTTGACCTGGCCCAAGAAGTACGGAGGCCAGGAACAGCCTCTCTGGAAACAAATGATCCTTGAGCAAGAGGTGACCTACCGGGGTGCGCCTGGTGTCGATGCCTATCAGTTTATCGGCGGACTGGGCGATCTGCTGCTCCAGTTTGGCACTGAGGAGCAGAAAGAAAAATATCTTCCCATGATGGTCAGAGGTGAGATCAAGTGTGCTACCGGCATGAGCGAACCCAATGCCGGATCTGACCTGGCCAATCTGCAACTAAGGGCTGATTTGCAGGGCGACTATTTCATTCTCAACGGGCAGAAGACCTGGCAGAGCGCAGCACACCGCGCCCAACTGGCTCCTGTTTACGTCAGGACCGATCCTGAAGCCTACAAGCACAGGGGCATCAGCATTGTCCTTGTCGACTACAGAACGCCGGGTATCACCATAAGCCCGCTGGTTATGATGAGCGGGCTTGAGGCATTCTGTGAGGTCTTCTATGACAATGTCAAAATTCCCAAGGAGAACCTGCTTGGGGAGTTGAACGGCGGCTGGAAGGTCATGATGGCCGCGCTCAGCCATGAGCGCAGTTATGGCATCATGCTGATCATGAATATCAGGCGTGACTTGGATAATCTCGTCAAATACTGCAGAGAGACTGTTGTCAATGGTGAACCCCTATCAAACGATACAAAGGTCCGCAACAAACTCGCTGACATGGCATCCCAGCTTGAAGTAGCCAGGAATATGGGCTTCAAGATGAACTACCTGGCATTGACCGGCGGTGATGTCACGCAAACCGCCAACCAGATCAAAGTGTTGGGCGGAGTCATGACCCAGAGGGTAGCCGCTCTCGGCATGCAGATAATGGGCCTCTACGGCCAACTGGGTCCCGTGGGCGGTAACTGGCGACAGATGGACCCGAACAAGGACAAGTGGACCAAACTTGGTGGCCGTACGAAGCACCTGTATCTAAGCACGGTCTGCAATACCATTGCAGCCGGGACCACAGAAGTAGCACGTAACGCCATCGCCGGCGGGCTGGGACTGCCCAGAGAACCGAAACCGGCACCCAAGAAGTAAATCTAAAAGGGGGTTATGAGAATGGACCTTTCATTCAGCGAAGAACAGGAAATGCTATGGAAGTCGGCAAGAGACTTTCTGGCGAATAAGGTACCGAAGACGCTGGTCAGGGAGATGGAGGAGGACGAGAGGGGGTATGTAC
>PUNJ01000003.1 GCA_003551705.1 Chloroflexota bacterium
CCCCGGCCTGAGCAACGCCGGGTCCAGGATATCGGGCCGGTTTGTGGCCGCAAGAACGATGATGTTGGTGGTGGTGTCGAAACCGTCCATCTCCACGAGTATCTGGTTAAGCGTCTGCTCTCTTTCGTCATGTCCACCGCCAAGCCCAGCGCCACGCTGGCGGCCCACGGCGTCTATCTCGTCGACAAAAACGATGCAAGGAGAATTCCTTTTTGCCTGTTCAAACAAGTCTCTGACCCTGGAAGCGCCCACACCTACAAACATCTCTACGAATTCGGAGCCGCTTATGGAGAAGTAGGGTACGTCAGCCTCGCCTGCCACTGCCCGGGCAATCAAAGTCTTCCCAGTGCCGGGCGGGCCTACCAGTAATACACCCGTCGGTATACGAGCACCAAGCGAGATGAACTTATCAGGCGTCTTGAGAAACTCAACGATCTCTTGCAGCTCCTGCTTAGCCTCGTCAACACCAGCCACGTCGGCAAAAGTCACATTCGGCCTGGTACCGGTCAGCATGCGGGCCTTGCTCTTGCTGAAGTTAAATGCCTGGTTGCTGGCACCTCTTGCGCCCCGCAGTATGAACCAGAACAGTCCGATGATCAATGCGAAGGGAAGAATGGTAAGTAATGCCGTACCCCAGTTGAAACCGCTGCTTGCCTCGGGTCTGATCTGTATCTGTGTCACATCTACCCCTTCGTCGATGAGGTAGTTTCGGAGATCCAAGGGGTTGCCATGGGGAAAGGCCGCCTTCAGTATCTCGTTTTCATCCTGGTCAAGAACAATCAGGTTATAGTCTTCCTTCAGAACAAGGATTACATTTCCCTCCCGGGCCAGATCAACCACATCATTCATGCTGCCCTCAGGCACAGTTTCGCCTCGTGGTAAGAAAGCCATTACCAGGACCGCTACGGCGGCCAATATAAGCATATAAACTAGCAGTTGTTGTCTCTTAGATTTGGTTTTCGGGTTGTCGTTTTCGTTTTTCACCTGTTAATTTACCTTTACACCATAGGTATTATATCAGACCCATTAATAGCATGCACAAAAACCTGCAAACAGGACGTAGTCTCCCCGGTCAGGTGATTCACGGACGACTGGGTGCTCATGGATAAACGCAGGAGGTGACTTTCCCTTGGGCTGTTTAAGGCCGATTGACTACCGGGTTTCCTAACTGAAGACCGGGACTCAACACCCGCAGCGCCCGGGAGTCCGCCCGGCAGGTCGCAGATGTACCAATCATCCGCAGTCGACGCCTGTGACTCCAGCAAGGAGCTTGAGACCGTTTTTACGCCCGTAGAGAGGTATGGACAGTATAAATTGGCCTTCGTCCGGATGGTAGTGATACAATTAATACCAACGCGGACGCTCTTTTTCCCATGAGTTTAGGTGTTTGTAGAATAGAATTACGTTTGCCTGAGAACGGATCACTTAAAGACAAAAGGAAGACCCTGAAGTCCATAATCTCCCGCGTGCACGGGCAGTTCAACGTCGCAATCGCCGAAATGGACAATCAGGACCTCTGGCAACTGGCCACTCTTGGCGTCGCATGCTTGAGCAACGATTCCAAACAGGCCAACAGCATCCTGTCCAACGTGGTCGATTACATCTCGAGAAGCAGGCTGGACATTGAGGTCCTCGACTACGAGATAGAAATAATGGCCTATCCCTGACACCGGTGCCTCAGGCCTCCTACAAGTCCCACCTCAAATCCCAGCCTGTCCATGTTCCGGCCAAAGGCCGTTATAGACGGGAACGGGTGAAACCTGTGGGTGGTTACATATGGAAGTTTCATCTTTTGTAGATCATCTGAGCAACCTGGCAGAATACCAGGACCAAATAGCCCATTTGCAGCAGCTACCGGCCAAGACAGCCGGATATGCCGAACTGGGCCAACCCCTGCATCCCCATCTTGAGAGGGCCTTGCAGCAAGCCGGCATGCTCCCTCTCTATAAACATCAGGCCGCAGCTGTGGAAATGGCCCGCTCCGGCAAGAACGTCATTATAGCCACACCTGCCGCCTCCGGTAAGAGCCTCTGTTACAATGTGCCCGTTCTACAGTCGCTGCTGGACGGCAAATTATCCCGGGCTCTGTACATGTTTCCCACCAAGGCGCTGGCCCAGGACCAGTTGCGGAATCTGTCCAATCTGGCTTCCCTGTTGCCCATAAAGACCAAGATGGCCACCTACGACGGCGACACCCCACAGCATGAGCGCGCCGGCATAAGAAGGCGGGCACAGATCATAATCACCAATCCCGACATGCTTCACCTGGGAATGCTGCCCAACCACAGTGCCTGGACGACCTTTCTCAGACACCTGAAATACGTTATCGTCGACGAAGCCCATATCTACCGGGGAATATTCGGGGCCAATGTAGGCAATGTAATGCGCAGGCTGAGGCGCCTGCTTGATCTCTACAGGGCTGACCCCTGCTTCATCTGCTCCTCTGCCACCATAGCCAACCCCAAAGCGCATGCGGAAACGCTGACCGGTCTGCCCTTTGAGATGATAGACGAAGACGGCTCTCCCCACGGACGAAAACAATTCATATTGTGGAATCCTCCGGTGATAGACATCACCAAGTCAAGACGGCGAAGCGCCAACAGTGAATCAGCCTTTCTGCTGGCCGAACTGGTCCGCAAGCAGATTCGCACTATCACCTTCGCGCGAACACGCAAACTGACCGAATTGATCTATACCTACGCCCGGCAGCAACTTGAAGGCTCCGGCCTTCATGACTTGATCAGACCCTATCGGGCCGGCTACCTGGCTAAGGACCGGCGACGCATAGAACAGGAACTATTCCAGGGACAATTGATGGGAGTGGTGGCCACTACCGCCCTGGAACTGGGCATCGATATCGGGGACTTGGATGCTGCAGTGCTGACAGGCTATCCCGGCAGCATTTCGGGGACCTGGCAGCAGGCGGGCAGAAGCGGCCGGCGGGCGGAGGAGTCCCTAAGTTTCCTGATCGGCCTGGATAATCCGCTCGACCAGTATATCATGCGCCACCCGGATGTCCTCTTCAGCAGGAGATTTGAAAACGCTCTGACGGATCCGTTCAACCGGTACATATTGAAGGCACACCTGCTTTGCGCAGCCTGGGAATCGCCTCTGTCCGAGCGGGATGCCGGCTACTGGGACGATAACGCCGCATTTAACCAGATCAAGGACGAACTCAAGCATGAGAACCTGCTCATAGGACAAACGAGCAGGCTCTTTCCGGCCCCATCTATCGCCTATCCGGCAGAAACGGTGAACATCAGGTCCAGTTCCTCTTCGCACTTCGCCATTGTCGATATCACCGAAGGAAACCGTCTTCTGGAGACCATTGAATCCAGCCAGGCGCTATCTCAGGCACATCCAGGCGCCATCTACTTGCACCAGGGCAAGTCATATCTCGTCACCAAGCTGGACCTCATAAGCCGTATGGCACACGTTGAAGCTGCAGAAGTGCCATATTACACCCAAGCCAGGGAAGTATCCGACCTGCAAGTACTCAATGCTTTCCAAACCAAGAGGACGCCCTTCGCGTACTGCCATTTGGGCGAAGTGGAAGTTACCAGCATGGTGCTGGGCTTCAAGAGGAAAATGCAATTCACCGAAGAGGTGATCAATGAAGAAGCGCTGGAAATGCCTTCACAGTCCTTCCGGACCGTGGCGCTTTGGTTTGACATCCCGGTCAGTGCCTTTGATAGAGTGAGTGAAATGAAGCTGGACTTGGCGGGAGGACTTCATGCCGCGGAGCATGCAGCTATCGCCATGTTGCCCTTGTTCGCCCTATGCGACCGTAACGATATTGGCGGCGTATCCACCCTCTTGCACAGTGACACCGGCCGGGCACAAGTATTCATCTACGATGCCTACCCCGGCGGAACAGGCATAGCTGAGAAGGGTTTCGAGCTTATTCAGCAGCTTTGGCGGGCGACCCTGCAGGCGGTTGCGGAGTGCCCTTGTGAAGACGGCTGTCCCAGTTGCATTCAGTCGCCCAAATGTGGCAACAATAACCATCCACTCGATAAGGTAGCGGCCAAAGTAATACTGGAGGAATTGTCCCGGTAGGTGCATACCGGTTTAGGAGGACATCATGATGACGCGACAAGACTTCTCCTTGAAGAAGACGGCAGAGAGGGTCCTGGAGAGGGAGAATACCCCACTCCTCGTCCTCGACAGGAGTTTAATACGAGACAAATACGCCGAGTTCCGGAGAGAGTTCCCCCGGGCCCGGTTGTGCTTCGCCCTCAAGTCCAACCCGGCACAGGGTGTGATTGAGGTCCTTCATGAGGCCGGTTGCGACTTCGAAATATCCTCACTGGGCGAACTCGAGCAACTTTTGGAGCTTGGCATACCCACTGGACGGATAATATCGGGAAACCCCGTCAAGGACCCGGCCTTCATCGAAACGGCTTGCCGCAATGGAATAGATGTATTTGCCTTTGATTCCCCAGCGGAAGTAGACAAACTATCAAGACTGGCCCCTGGCAGAAAGGTATACCTGCGTCTCGCCGTACCAAACGAGGGCAGCGAATGGCCCTTAACCCGCAAATACGGGGTGGAGGTGAATCAGGCCGTCTCTCTCTTGGAAAAGGCCCAGGAAGAAGGCCTCGACACTGAAGGTATAACCTTTCATGTAGGTTCCCAGTGCACCTTGGCCTCCACTTGGAAGCTGGCCATAGAAAAGTGCAGGACAGTATGGGATTCGGCTGCGAGCCGGGGCGTTAGGCTGCGAGCCCTCAACATCGGCGGCGGCTTTCCCATCGAATACACCAGGGCCGTGCCTTCCGTAGCCGAAATCAGCCAGGCTGTTCATGAAGCCCTGTCAGAATACTTTCCTGAAGGCGTTGAGACCATCGCAGCTCCCGGCAGGGCCTTGGTAGGCGAAGCCGGCATATTGGCCGCTTCCGTGGTCGCGGTGGCGGCCAGGGAAGAAGAGAACTGGCTGTACCTGGATATCGGTGTGTTCAACGGCTTGATGGAAGCGGTAGGCGGCATGAAGTATAATATGGTCACGGACAAGACGGGTGTGAACCGCAGATGGGTCCTGGCTGGACCATCTTGTGACAGCTTTGATGTTATCGCTCAGGAAACCGACCTCCCTTTGCTCGAGACGGGCGATAAGGTATACATCCTCTCCGCTGGGGCTTATACTACAGCTTACGCTTCCCAGTTTGATGGTTTTCCCCTTCCAAAGATTTATATGGTGGGTTAGGCGAGGGTGAACAATTGAAACACTTCAGTTTTCGCGAAGATGACCCCTTCTCTCCAATAAGGTATGAATATGAGGTGGACCGGGTCCTTTGTGCCCGCCGTACCAAGTACCAGGAACTTCTGGTCTTCGAAAGTCCTCAATGGGGACGAGTCCTGGCCCTGGATAACGTATTGCAGCTCACAGAAAATGACGAATACTACTACCACGAGATGATTTCTCAGGTGGCAATGCACGCCCATCCCAGTCCGCAGGAGGTATTGATCATCGGGGGTGGTGATGGGGGTACCTTGCGCGAGGTCCTGAAACATCAGAACGTCAAGAGAGCCTCGCTGGTGGAACTGGATAGTGAGGTAATAGCTGTCTCCAAGGAGTTCTTTCCCACCCTCTCTTCGAGTTTTGCCGATCCCAGAGCTAGGATACTTGAGATGGACGGGGCTGAATTCCTGGCCGAATCAGGAGAGGACTTCGACGTTATAATTGTAGACTCGACGGATCCCGTGGGTCCTGCCGAGGTGCTGTTCAGCAAGGAGTTCTTTGCCAAAGCGGCAACAGCCCTCCGGACCGAGGGGATTCTCGTCATCCAGACCGAATCTCTCCACTTTCACCGGGACTTCATTTGCGGTGTCCAGCAGAAACTGGGAGAGATCTTCAAGACGGTCGACCTGTATACCGTGCCCTTGGCTACATACGCGGGTAATTGGTGGACATTCTCCATCGCTTCGAAGACCCATGATCCACGTGATTTGGCAAGAAGCCACGATGTGCCTACCCGCTATTATTCCGAAGATGTCCACCGTCACGCTTTCCTCCCCAGAAGTCTGTACAATAAGATGATGGGTGAAGACTGAGGGATGTCTTGTTAAGAACTAGAATGATCAATACCTTCCGCCTTTGCAGGGAGGAAAGTGGGTAGCTCGCTTAAAATCGGCAGGATTCTGGGCATCAGCATCCAGTTACATTACTCCCTGTTCATTGTCTTCGCCATATTCACGTATGTCTTCGCCATGAACGCGCCCGAACACGAGCCGGTGTGGCTCCGGGTGGGTACCGGCATCTTCACCAGCGCCCTGTTGTTCCTTTCCGTCCTGGCCCATGAATTAGCCCATAGCATAGTAGCCATACGTTTTGGGATTCCGGTTAAGAACATTACCCTCTTCATCCTGGGAGGTATGGCTCGCATCTCTCGCGAGGCTTCAAAACCCCGGACTGAGTTCCTTATAGCAATCGCCGGACCGTTGTGCAGCCTGGTCATGGCAGCGACCCTGAGCCTGGTATGGTACATGGTCTGGGGAAGGACCGGCGTCAGCCTGGCCGATGCCTTTGATAATCCGATCTTCTGGCTGGCATGGATCAATCTGGCCCTTGCCGCCTTCAATCTCATACCCGGCTTTCCTCTCGATGGAGGCAGGGTACTCCGCTCTCTCATCTGGCATAAGACCAGGAGTTACAGGAAGGCTTCCCGTATCGCTTATTTAAGCGGCCTGGTTTTCGCCTATCTCCTGATTGGCGTAGGTATCACAATCTTAGCTGCCAGTTTCCTTGACGGCGTCGCAGACCCTTTTCACGGTTTATGGATGATGTTTGTAGGCTGGTTCCTGCGATGGGCAGCAATATCAAGTCACCGCCAGTCCGAAATGCGAAGTGCCCTGCAGGGATTTACGGCCAGATCAGTGATGCATCGCGGTTTTCTGACCGTACCCCCCCATCTGACCATAAGAAACCTGCTTCAAGACTGGTCATTCATGGGTGGGCTACACTACATCCTGGTCTACGATGATGGCAAAGTCCTCGGTTCGGTGAACCACGCTGATATCCGGGCCCTGCCCCCGACCAGTTGGGACATGACCACGGTTATCGATATCATGGTACCCCTGAAAAAGATGCAGTTTGCCGGACCCGACGATGAAGCCATACATCTGCTCGAGATCATGGAGGAGCAAGAAGTCGGCCAGCTGCCGATTATCAAGAATGGTGATGTACTGGGGGTCGTCTACAGAGAAAACCTTCTAAGATTGATGGAACTTAGACCGGGGTTGAATGTGTGATGCAGATTAGACGAACGATAATTGACGGTAATGGAGTGCCCATCTCCGGGGCCTTGTATCTTCCCGACCAGGATAGCACCCCGGCCCTGTGCATTTGTCATGGTATTCCTTCCGGGGAACCCGGCGATCCGGCAGACGGTGGATACCCGGCATTGGCAGAGAGATTCTGCAAGGCTGGCCTGGCTACTATGGTGTTCGCCTTCAGGGGCACAGGGGAGAGCGGCGGCAGCTTCGATATGCTAGGTTGGGTCGATGACCTTTATGCGGCTCTCGACTATCTCTGGGCCTGTCCCGAGATAGACCCGGACCGGCTTTATCTGATGGGTTTCAGCGGCGGGGCAGCCGTTTCAACATACGTGGCCGCCCATGATCCCAGGTTCAAGGGGGTCATTCTGTGTGCTTGCCCGGTCGAATTCGCTTTGACCGAGAATCCGGATCAATGGGAACCGGCAGTGGAACATTTTCGACACATTGGTATCATCAAAGCCGCGGCGGAGTCCTTTGACACTGGAAGCTGGGTCAGAGGCTTCGCTGAGATAGCACCTATCAAATGGGTCGACCGCATTTCACCCCGGCCTGTGCTATTCTTGCACGGAAGCGAAGACGAGTTGATAGACGTGAGCCAAGTTGAACGGCTATTCACCAGAGCAGAGCAACCGAAGGACCTGGTGATCATCCCGGGAGCGGGGCACAAGCTCAGGCTCAGTGATGAAGCCATGGAGTCCGCCCTGATATGGCTGAGACAAGTAGCAATGTCTGATTGACCTCGGCATTAAGAAAGTAATAGAATTTCTGGGTGAGGTCCTTGGCCAAAAAATAATGTCCTTACATGAATCTTGCGGCATCTTTGGTATACACTCTGAGACGGCAGATGTAGCCAGGTTCACCTTCTTTGCCCTCTTTGCTCTGCAACACCGTGGTCAAGAAAGCAGCGGCATAGCAACCACAAACGGTAATGGTATTTGGTTGCACACGGGCATGGGTCTGGTCTCTCACGTTTTCGACGAGGAATCGCTCAGCCGGCTGACCGGTAACATCGCCATCGGGCATAACCGCTACTCCACCATGGGATCAAGCCATTTAACCAATGCACAACCCATTTTGACAGAAGGCGCCGCTGGGCAGATCGCCGTTGCCCATAACGGCAACCTGGTCAACGCCGACGCCTTGCGCATAGAGCTGGAGGAGTCGGGTTATGAGTTCGTGACCACAACCGACTCAGAAATCATTGCCCATCTCATTACCAACGCACCGGGCAAGAACTGGGTGGAAAGAATCAGTTATACGATGCGCCGCCTGCAAGGCGCCTACTCCCTGGTCATACTCACCCAAGATACCCTTATCGGCGTTCGCGATCCCTTCGGTGTAAGGCCACTTTGCCTGGGCAAACTCGACAATGGATGGGTACTCGCTTCAGAGAGTTGCGCCCTTGACCATATTGGCACAACGCTTCTCAGGGAGTTGGATGCCGGGGAGATTCTTGTTGTTGACTCCAACGGTGTTTCCAGCCATCAAGGCATGCCCTCACACAGGAAAGCGCTTTGCATCTTTGAATATATCTACTTCGCCCGACCTGACAGTACCATCAGTAATCGTCTCCTGTACTGGGCCAGACAAGAGATGGGCCGTGGACTGGCCAGGGAGTATCCAGTTGAGGCTGACCTCGTTATCGGCGTACCAGATTCGGCAACAGTAGCTGGCATCAGCTATGCTCTGGAATCGGGTATCCCCTTTACAGACGGCCTCCTAAAAAACAGGTATGTGGGTCGCACCTTTATTCAGCCGGATCAGCGTATAAGGGAACTCGGTGTAGGATTGAAATTCAACCCGTTGCGGGAGATCCTGGAAGGAAAACGCCTGGTACTGGTGGATGACAGTATCGTGCGCGGCACCACTACCCCCCGCCTTATAAGTTTATTGAGAAAAGCAGGCGCTAGCGAGGTACATATGCGGGTCTGCGCTCCACCGATTTCGTATCCCTGCTTCTTTGGCGTAGACATGGCCACCAGATGGGAACTGCTCGCCGCCCGTAAGACAGTCCCGGAAATAAGAGAGTTCATCAATGCCGATACGCTGGGATATCTGAGCCTGGATGGCTTGGTGAAGGCCGTAGGATTACCCAGGGAAACCCTGTGCCAGGCCTGTTTAACAGGAGATTACCCGATACCTGTTCAGCTTGAAATGGATAAGCTGGCCCTGGAGGCTATCCCGCCCAATGGCGTACGGCGCACCTAGCCGGTAAACGCCTCAGAGGACCTCCCTCGGTGCGTTCTCGTTGCTTCCCCGTGCCTCTATCGAGTCTGGCCCCTGTATCCGAATGACCCCATTGGATGCTAAAATGGTCTCGACCATTGCCACGGCAAATCCATCAGGCTGAAACAGGAGCCCGGCATAGGCGCAGTTCAGGAGGAGATTTGGACAGTTCAGCAGACAAGTATGCTGCAGCTGGTGTAGATATCAGCGCGGCTGACAGGGTCAAGGAACTCATTAAGAGACATGCCCGTACCACGCTCCGCCAGGAAGTCCTCCGGGACGTCGGTTTCTTCGGCGGCCTCTTCGAGCTTAAGGGATACAAAGAGCCTGTGCTGGTTTCCAGCGCTGATGGCGTAGGAACCAAATTGAAGATAGCCTCAGCCCTGGGAAAGCACAATACCGTAGGCATAGACCTGGTCAATCACTGCATCAATGATATATTTACAAGCGGAGCTGATCCCCTCTTCTTTCTTGACTACATAGCCATGGCCAAGCTGGACCCGGATACAGTCGATGGTATCGTTGAAGGCTTGGCCACGGCCTGCCGGGCAGCCGGTTGCACCCTGATCGGCGGAGAGACGGCAGAAATGCCTGGCATGTATGCGGCAAGCGATTACGATCTGGCAGGCTTCATTGTCGGAGCCGTGGAAAAGGACCAGAGACTCGATGTGCGTTCCATCAAGGCCGGAGACCTGGTACTGGGCCTGCCCTCCGTGGGACTGCACACCAATGGTTATTCCCTCGTCCGGCACATCTTCGGCAGTGCTACTGCAGCATTGAACGCCTATTATCCAGAGCTGGGACGAAGCCTGGGCGAGGAACTCCTGGAACCTCACAAGTCCTACTACCCGGTCCTAAAGCCCGCTATGCACCTGATCAAAGGCATGGCCCATATAACTGGTGGCGGGCTGCCCGGTAACATTCCAAGGTCTCTACCTCAGGGGCTGGCAGCCCAACTAGATACTGGCTCATGGGAAGTTCCTCCCATCTTCTCCATCATTCAGGACCGGGGCAGTGTTTCCAAAGAGGAGATGTACCGCGTATTCAACATGGGTATAGGAATGGTGATCTTCTGCTCCCCACAGAATTGGGACGAGGTCCGCCGGCTGGTACCTCAGAGCAGACCCATCGGAGCAATAATCGAGCAGTACGGCGAGGAAAGATTGACTCTATCCTGATAGCGAAAGGGGCATCATATGCGAGCTATTCTAAGCGTATCGAATAAACAGGGCCTGGTAGACTTCGCCGCTGGACTGGCATCGTTGCGAGTCGAGATGTTCAGTACCGGAGGGACTAAACAGGCGCTGCAAGAAGCCGGCCTTACCGTCAAGAGCGTTTCTGACATCACCGGTTTCCCGGAGATTCTCGATGGCCGGGTCAAGACGCTGCACCCAGCTGTTCACGGCGGTATACTGGCCAGGCGCAACATGAGTGATCACATGACGCAGTTGAACGAGAAGGGCATTGGGACCATTGACCTTATAGTGGTCAACCTTTACCCTTTCATACAGACCGTGGCCAAAGAGGGTGTGGCTCTCGAGGACGCCTTGGAAAACATAGATGTAGGGGGCCCTACCATGATCCGGGCCGCCGCCAAGAACTTTCCCGATGTCCTCGTAGTGGTGGACCCGGATGACTACGTTATGCTTCTGGGCAAGTTGAGGGATGGCGGGGTCGACCTCGATTTCCGCAAGAAGCTGGCCCAGAAGGCTTTCCAGCACGTAGCCTACTATGACACAGCTATCGCCCAGTACCTCAGGCAAGATCAGGAAAGCTTTCCGCCCGAAATGACGCTGGCTTTACGCAAGCGCTCAGACCTCAGCTATGGGGAAAACCCCCATCAGAAGGCAGCCTTCTATGTAATCGAGAGGCCGGGCAAATCCGGCCCAAGTGTGATCAACTCCAGGCAACTGGGCGGCAAGGACCTCTCATATAACAACATTCTTGACCTGGATGGAGCATTGAACGCGGTCTTGGAGTTCGAGGAACCCGCCGTGGCCATAATCAAGCACAATAATGCGTGCGGACTCTGCGCTAATAGCAATCTGGCCGAAGCCTACCGCCGCGCCCTGGCTGGTGACCCTGTCTCGGCATTCGGAGGCATAGTATCGTCTAACCGCACCATCGACCTGAACACAGCCAGGGAAATAGAACGTACCCACTACGATGCCATCGTCGCACCAAGCTACGATCCCGAAGCCATGCAAGTGCTGCAACGCAAGAAGGACCTTCGTATTATTGAACTGGGAGTGGAAAAGATATCACCCGGAGACAAACCACAGACGTGGGAGATCAGGGCCTCGGGCGGCGGCATTCTGGCCCAAACTACGGACTTCTTTACGGACAAGGACTTCCGTCCGCAGACGATGACAAAACGCGCCCCCACCAGCACAGAGATGGATGATCTCTTTTTTGCCTGGCGGGTAGTCAAGAATATCAGGTCCAACGCCATCGTCATCGTGAAGGACAAGACCCTGCTGGGTATGGGCGCGGGCCAGCCAAATCGTGTCACCAGTGTGCATCTTGCTCTCAGGCGTGCGGGAGCCTTCGCTAAAGGAGCAGTGGTAGGCTCCGATGCCTTCTTTCCCTTCGCTGACGGCGTCGAGCTTGCTGCCCAGGGAGGCTGTACCGCCATTATCGAACCAGGTGGCTCCCTGAGAGACCAGGAAGCAATCGATATGGCCGACAAGTATAATATGGCCATGGTCTTCACTGAGGTCAGGCACTTCAAGCACTAGCCCGCCCTTTGCGGCAGCTAACTATAATGGACTAGGTGCGGACCTACTTCGGTCTCGGAGCTGTTCTCTGGGGTGCATATTCCGGGCGCAGCTAAATCGTGCCCGCATTCACCCCATCAAATATGGCTTCGGTCCTGTTTCCGGAGCACCTGCCGGCCGCACCTTCGTCCGGGCAGGCTGATATTCCCGAAACAAATCCCTGTGAGAATAACCGGAGGATGACTTTCCTGCTGGCGGCGGTCTTAGTTCTTGCAATATCAGGTGGTGCCATGGGCCTGCTGGGAATGGACAGCACCTGGGGTCTGGCTATATGGCTGGCGCTCATCATAGTCGGCATATATCTACTGGTCAGATGGCATGCCGGCAGCTTTGGTTATCGCTGCCGAAAGTGCGGCTGCGAATTCCATTTGTCTGTTTTGAAGGACTTTATCACTCCTCATGGTTTGGGCAACGGCGGCTGGAAGTTTCTGAAGTGCCCCAAGTGCCGCAGATGGTCCAGGGCCACGGTCCTCCAGAGGACAAAGGAGGACAGTTGACAAGGGTGGCAGAACAGCCATTATCTGTTCTTGGCCACCATGCGCCAAAGATGCATGCCCAGGTATAGCAACACGCCGGCACCCAGAAGAATGGCTCCAAACAGGGCCGCTTGCCAGCCCGCCAGAGCGGCCAGACCAATGGATATGGCCATACCCAAGCCCGGCACCAATGTGTTCAAAAACAGGGCCCGCAGCCGCCCACTGGAGTGGCCTCGAAGCAGCTTGACCGCGGCCAGGTTAACTGCGGCAAATGTAAGCAGGATGGCGAAATTCGTGTACTCAGCAACATCCTGTATGCCACTCATGGTGACCAGCAGACTGGCCAAAACCGCCACCAACAATATAGTGGGCCAGGGAGTCCGGCGCCGTTTGCCTACTATACAAAACGTCATGGGAAGCACGCCTGCACAGGACATGGCCCACATCGCTCTTGAAGCAGCTACCAGCAGAACAAGGACTGTGCTGGCTGTGGCCGTTAAAGACATGAGCGATATGACCAGATCACCATATTCACCCAGAGCCTCGCCGGCGACGATTGATAGCGGGGCCGTTGCCGCACCCAGTTCCTCCCATCCCAGAATACTCACCGCTGCCAGAGATACGAGCACATACAAGATGGTACTCAGGGCCAGGGCAAGAATGATGGCCTTGGGCAGGTCCCGCTCCGGATTCCGCATCTCCTCAGAGAGATTGGCTATGCTCTGAAAACCGATATAGGCGAAGAAGACCAGAGAAGCGGCCCCGACCACCCCAGTAAACCCAAAAGTAACGTCTAAAGGTGCTGCATCGTCCAGATAAGGAATGCCTATGCCTGCAATGATAAGTAACCCGATCAGGGTGGGTACGATCAGAAGGGCTGTTATGAATACCGACTGGCCAATACCCCAGAAGGCTATGAAGGAACAGACAAGGATCAGGCCTACTGCCGCAGGAAGTGCAGGAATATCCAGGAGATGGTCCAGGTACCCGGCAAAGCCGAGTGCAACGGTGGCCGCAGAGACGATGGTGGCCCCCAACATGAACCATCCGGCTAGAAACCCGGACGTCCGGCCGAAGGCGAGGGTCACAAATTGCATCTCGGGAGCGTTCTTGGGGCGAAGTCTGATTAGACGGGCATATGACAGGCCGGTCAGGGTCGCGCCGAAGGCGGCTACTACGAAGGACAACCATACGGCATTTCCCGCCTGCTGGGCCGCAAGTCCAATCAGCACATAGATCCCGGCCCCCACTATCACGCCCAGCCCGCTTATGGTGGCTTGCGCCAGCCCCAGGCGCCTTACCAGAGTCCCGTCATCGCCGGGGTTCATCCATAGCCTCCATGACCAGCGTCCTTTCCCGGATGTGGCCTATAGCCAAGCTGCCTGCAGAGCTGTGCAGGTCCTAGTTAGAATTATAGGAGCAGGCGGCTGAAAGGGTAGGGAGTACGGGGATGTGGTATTTGGCGGAATGGGCTAGAGGCTATAGATTTCCTTACCGAAGGTGCGGACCCAGTTCTTATTCAAGACCTCAATGGCCTGTTCAGTCTTGTCCACTCCCATTATGACAATGGCCTGGTTGGTCTCGCCACGTCCCAGATAGGGGTATAGAAAGAGTACATTGATGCCATTCGACCTCAGGGGTTTCAGGACGGCTCTCAGGCCGCCTGGATGATCAGGCACCTCCAGGGCAATTACGTCGGTCTCCTTGACGGCCACACCATGGCTCTTGAGCGCATTCACGGTCTTTTCGGGTTCATCGGCAACAAAGCGTATAGTACTGATATCTGATGTGTCAGCCACAGAGATTGCCCTGATGTTGATGCCTTCTGAAGCCAGGAACTCACTGACTTCCAACAGTTTTCCGGGAACGTTCTCCAGGCTTATCGATATCTGCTTGACAAACATAGCCACCTCTCAGGGTCTCTGATTCAGAAGCTGCCCGGTACGTTGCGGGCGTGTGCCTTTTGCTGGGCAAGATCGTATCCGGCCGTTAATGCCTGCTTGTTAATGGCAATGAGTTTGGGCTTGGACTTCAGGGTCTCCATCATCCCCTTAATGAGGGTGTCCAGACTGACCACATTCGTCTTGCGCGTGAAGGCTCCAAGCATCACCATGTTGGCAGACCTGGCACTTCCCATGCTCTCGGCCATCTCGCTCGCCGGTACAGCGACCAGGCTTATGTCTCCTCGGGTTATACCCGTTTCAATCAGAGACGAGTTGTAGAACATGACCCCACCCGAGTGGAGTTGGTTCTGAAACCTGACCAGGGATGGCTGGTTCATGACCACGATATAGTCGGGGGAAGAGGCAACCGGGGATGCTATTTCGTCATCGGAAATGGCCACGGTACAGTTGGCTGTGCCGCCACGGACTTCCACACCGTATGAGGGCAGGAAGGTCACGTTCTTACCTTCATCCATCGCTGCCTGCGCAAGGTTCAGCCCCATGGAGAGCACACCCTGACCCCCAAAACCAGCGAAGATGATCTTAACCAGCATTACCCGCTCCCGTAGCGTCCTTGATCACGCCCAAAGGGTATTCCTTGGTCATTACCTGTTCCACCCACTGCCAGGACTCCAGCGGGCTCATCTTCCAGTTGACGGGACAGGGCGAAAGCATCTCGACCAGAGAAAAGCCAAGTCCCCTGATCTGGGTCTCAAACGCCTTGCGCACAGCCTTCTTGGTCTTCCTTATCCCGGCCGGAGTGGTCACTGCTGTACGTTCAATGTAAGCCACACCATTGAGCGGAGCGATCATCTCACTGATCTTAAGCGGATAGCCCTCCATCCTTGGGTCACGCCCAAAAGGCGAGGTTGTCGTTGTCTGGTCACAGAGTGTTGTGGGAGCCATCTGCCCCCCGGTCATGCCATAGACGGCATTGTTAACAAAGAAGCCCGTTATGTTCTCCCCGCGGTTGGCAGTATGGATCACCTCTGCCGTACCGATAGCTGCCAGGTCTCCATCTCCCTGGTAGGTAAAGACCACGGCTTCCGGATAGGCCCTCTTGTAACCGGTGGCTACCGCCGCACCCCGGCCATGAGCTGATTCAGCCATATCCACGTCGAAGTAGTAATAGGCGAATACCGAGCAACCTGCCGGTGGTATGCCGATCACCCTTTCCTGTATCTCCATCTCCTCTATCACCTCGGTTATTATTCGATGGATGATGGAATGGCCACAGCCGGCACAATAGTGAAAGGGCGTCTTTTTCAGGAACCGTGGGCGCCCGAAAACCTTCTTCACAGCCTCCCCAGACCTTTCTGGAAATACAAACGGGAGATTACCCTGTGTACTTCACTGGATGTTGGAATGACCCCGCCGGGTCTACCATAGAATGAAACCTCCGCCTTGTTCTTCAGGGCCAGTTGTACATCTTCCAGCATCTGACCCATGCTCATTTCAAAGACAAGGAACTGCTTCACACGGTCCCCCAGTTCCCCGATCACGTCGTAAGGAAACGGCCATAGCGTTACCGGTCTGAGCAGCCCCACCCTGAGGCCGTCTTTGCGGGCATTCTTGACTGCTCCCTTGGCCATACGGGCAGCTATGCCAAAGGCTACCACAATCATCTCGGCATCCTCCACCTCGAAGGCATCGAAGGCCGTCTCCTCCTTTTGGATAAGCTGATAACGGCGGAAGAGGCTCCAATTCAAGTCTTCCACCTCGGAGACATTCGAGGTGCAGGTCCGGATGAACCTGCTTGGTCTGCCTTTGGCGCCTCTCAAAGCATTGGCCCTGATAGGCAGCACTTCCGGGGCCTCATGGTGAAACTGCACCGGCTCCTTCATCTGGCCCAGCATGCCGTCGGCCAAAACGATGACTGGCATCAGCCACTTATCCGCCAGGTCAAAGGCCATGTGGGTATGGTCCACGATTTCCTGCACCGAAGCAGGCGCCAGCACAATGGTCCGGTAATCGCCATGCCCGCCCCCGCGGGTAGCCTGGAAGTAATCGGATTGAGCGGCGGCAATGCTGCCCAAGCCGGGACCACCCCTGGATATGTTCACAATTACGGCCGGGAGTTCTGAACCGGCCAGGTAGGAGATGCCTTCCTGCTTGAGGCTCATGCCTGGACTCGAGGAGGAAGTCATCGCCCGAGTCCCCGCCAGGCTTGCGCCGTAAACCATGTTGATAGCAGCGACTTCGCTTTCCGCCTGGATGAAAGCGCAGCCTTTTCGCCTGCTCATATTTGCCGCCATGTACTCGGTCAACTCGTTTTGTGGGGTTATGGGGTATCCGAAATAGCACTGGCAACCGGCCCTGATAGCTCCTTCTCCTGCAGCACTATTGCCATCCATCAGTACCCTAGTCACGATACACCTCTATGGCCACCTCGGGGCAAACAAGCGCACATATGGCGCAGCCGGTACACTCATCGCCATCCCCGTAACTGGCGGGCAGGTATCCATTCGCATTGAGCTTGTCCGATTGCTGAATCAATCTCTTCGGGCAGAAGAAGATGCATACTTCGCACCCCTTGCAAAGTTCACGATCGATCTCAATGTAACCCTTTGCCATGATTCCTAGAGACTCCTGAATCCTCAGCGAAGGCTTAACAGGTGCCGGATTATGTAGAGTGCCCTTATTCCCCCCCTGTACAGCCCTTTGAGTAATGTCCTTTTAGTGCCTTATTGTAAGACCAAACGGCCCCGGCTACAAGTCCTCGTATTACTCAGTTAAAATGTACTGGACGGACACGGTTCACTCAGCTAGAAATGTTACTGAGGAGGACCATGCCCAGTGAAGACAGGATGACGATAAATAAACGAAGGAGGTACCTCAAGATGGTGGCCCTCCGGTATGCTAAGGCAGGGAGGGGAGAGCGCACCGAGTTGTCGATCGAGATGGAGGCCGTGACGGGGGCTGTACAGAAAGAGCTTGGTGCGGCTGTTACACGGACGTAGCCTCGACCGAGCGCCCAAGCGGCCACGATTGCGTCGAAGGCGCTACGGAGGTGCGATAGCCGACGTTGTGCGAGTCGTATGGGAGAGCCTCGACTATGTGTGCGCAGAGCGCCTGACTCCTGTGGACCCTGCCACAGTTAGGGTGTACGGCGGGAATATCCGGGCGCAAACCGAAGAAGGCAAAGGTTCAACCTTCAACTTCAGCCTTACTTTCAAAATGAATCCCACCATAGTTTAACAAATCTTTAACAAAGCCTTAAACCGGGCTTAAAGCCTCACTCTTATTCTCAGTATAGATAGGCCAGATACCGTTTAAGGCTGTTTCTTCTGGTAACTGGAGGATTATGACCGCAGATAGAACGGGTAACTCGGAAAACGCTCTCGAAACGATTCGGAAGATCATGCATTCAGATGACAAAAGCCTACGAGCATATCTTTACAAAAACATATTGTTGAATTCTATAAGATGCCAGGGACTGGATATTCTGGACCTGAAAATCATAGACCGGGCGGTAGCCGAATTCCAGCACGCTGCCTGCGTTTTCCAGCCTTACCGGTCACTTCGTAAGGTATCTATCTTCGGATCGGCCAGAACGGAAGAGGGAAGCCCATATTACCAACTAGCGGTGGAGTTCGGCCGCCTGGTTACGAAGAATGGGCTCATGGTGATTACCGGAGCAGCCGAAGGAATAATGAAAGCTGGCATTGAGGGAGCAGGCTCCGAAAACAGTTTCGGTGTGAGTATCCTGCTGCCATTCGAGCAAAGGGCTGCCAGAATAATTCAAGATGATCCCAAACTGGTCACTTTCAAGTATTTTTTTACCAGAAAGATATTCTTCGTTATGGAGGCCGATGCGGTTGCCTTGTTCCCAGGTGGATTCGGGACGCATGATGAAGGCTTTGAAGTGCTGACGCTTTTGCAGACAGGCAAGACTCCACCCATGCCGGTTGTGCTGTTGGAGCTCCCCGGAGAACGATACTGGGAAGCCTGGGACCAGTTCATCAGGCAACAGTTACTTGCGCGGGGTTACATTAGCCCGGAAGACCTTTCTTTCTATAAGATCGTGCATTCTCCGGAGGAAGGAGATGCCTGGATTCAATCATATTACTCGACTTACCATTCAATGCGCCAGGTCAGAGACACTCTCGTCATCAGGCTGGAAAAAGAGATGACAGACGGTCAAATCATGTTGTTGAATAATGGATTCTCCGACCTGCTGAGGTCAGGCAGGATTTACAAGACTTCGGCGTTGCCGGAAGAGAAGGACGAACCAAGCCTGCTTTGCAAACCGAGAATTGCCTTCTCGAATACCAGGAAGAGCGCGGGACGCCTCAACCAGATGATACTCATGATAAATGAACTGGGTAGTCGCCATGCCGTGCATGAAGTGTGAAAATATCCGGATAAATGCTTGAACGAACAGTGTATTAACACCCGGAAATCCCTGGAGGAAAATAATGAGAAAGGTCCTCTTTGTCTGCGTACACAACGCTGGCCGGAGCCAGATGGCGGAAGCCTTCTTTAACCAGTTGGCAAAGGGGAAAGCTGAGGGCTTTTCAGCCGGAACTCAGCCATCGGACAAGCTTAATCCTGTTGTGGTTGAAGCGATGCATGAGGTCGGCATAGATATCAGTAATAGAAAACCAAGCCCTTTGACGCTGGAGATGCTGGAGGGCGTTGACAAGATTATAACCATGGGCTGTGGCGTTGAGGGAGTATGTCCGGCCAGCTTTGTCCCTACCGAAGACTGGCAGCTTGACGACCCCGAGGGGAAATCGCTAGAGCAAGTAAGACAGATCAGGGACAAGGTCAAAGCCCGGATTGAAGAGTTGCATAAGGAACTGTAAACGGAGAAACCCTACGTCACTTTGAAGTGTGAGTGACACCACTTTGTCGCCTAGCGAATTGGCCCCCCTTTCGGGAAGTGCACTCCATTTCCGAGTTTACTGACCCTCAAATATCTACAAAGATAAGAACGCTGTTCGGGCCTGATTGATCAGGGGCTACGCTTTCAGGGCCTCAGCTTCTGCGGGCCGGCTCTGCCAGTCTGGTGGGATTTGCCGCAGGGAAGAACCGCCTGGTTTTCTTGCACAGCCATACGAGCAGCAACATGAACGGCACTTCAGTCAGAATGCCCACCACGGTCGCCAGGACTGCTCCCGAACCGACGCCAAAGACCGTAACGGCCACCGCCACCGCCACCTCAAAGTGGTTGCTGCCTGCTATGATAGCTGTCGGGGAGGCATCCTCGTACGATAGCTTGATGCGTCTGGCTATAAGGTATGTCAGGGCGAATACGAAGAGTATGTTCACAAAAATGCCCACAGAGATCATGCCTACCGCTGCCGGAAGCTGTGTGATAACATCTCCCTGGAGGCTGAAGAGTACGATCAGTGTTGTCAGCAGTGCCAGAATTGACACCGACCTCAAGCTGGGTATGAGCCTGTCCTGGAACCACGCAAGGCCTTTTCTCTGGATGACCAGCTTTCTGGTAAAGTAGCCGAGAACGAGGGGCAAGCCGATGTAGACGGCAACCGAGAAGGCTACAGTACCCCAGGGAATCGAGATACCGGATAGACCCAGTAGCACGCCTGCCAGAGGAGCGTAAAGAAGAACCATGGACAGGGAGTTAATGGCGGTCATGACCAGGGTATGCCCCATATTTCCCCTGGCCAGATAGCTCCACATGAGGACCATGGCCGTGCATGGCGCTACGCCCAGGAGGATCATGCCGGCCCTGTACTGTTCGGCGGCTTCGGGCGTAAGATGACCGGAGAACACCACGCCCAGGAACAACCAGGCAAAGAAGGCCATGGTGAAGGGTTTTATGGCCCAGTTCACCATGAGGGTGGTCAGGATAGGTTTTGGACTCTTGGCGGCCTTGACTATGTCCGTGAAGGGTATCTGCACCATGATGGGATAGATCATCAGGAAGAGAAGTATGGCGACCGGTATGGATATCTCGGCCACTGTGAAGTTTCCCAGGGCCTCCGCTGCTCCGGGCCACATGCGGCCCAGCCCGATGCCTGCACCGATGCACAGCGCCACCCACAGGGTGAGGTATTTCTCCCAAAGTCCCAGTCTTCTTTCTTGTTGTTCCATGGGCAGACTATTCAACCCTGTTCGAGCAGGGTCTGGTGGCTGTTATCGATATACTCAGTATTTCTATGTCCTGGCCCAAGCGGTCTTTCTGCACCATGAACACCGTTTCGGAAGTCACCCGGATGTCGCAGAACCCCGCCCTCTGCATGGCCGCCACATATTCATGACGGGGCAGGGCGCCGCCGATGCAAGATGCCCAAGCGTTGAGGTCTTCTTGTAGCTCCCGCGGTAATGGCTTATCCGTGACCGTGTCCGATATACACAGCCTGCCACCGGGTTTGAGAACCCTGTAAGCCTCGCTGAAGACCCTGTCCTTGTCTGTGGAAAGGTTGATCACGCAGTTGCTGATAACGGCGTCTGCGGTGTTGTCTTCCAAGGGGAGGGCCTCGATCTGGCCAAGTCTGAATTCGACGTTGTTGAGCCCATTGTCCTCGGCTATCCGGCGGGCTCCGGTCACCATTTCGGCCGTCATGTCCACCCCGATCACCCTGCCCTGGGGACCTACCTTGGTAGCCGCCAGGAAGGCGTCCATGCCAAGTCCGGGCCCCAAGTCAACAACCGTCTCGCCTTCCTGGAGGCTGGCGATGGCCACGGGGTTACCGCACCCCAGTCCAGCCTGGGCCTCGGCTGGGATGCCGGCCAGTTCCTGCGATGAATAGCATTCTTGGCCCGGACAGGGGGCCGCCCCCGTGGCGCTCGAGCAACAGGATCTTTGTTGCTTGGCTAGTTTTGCATATGCCAGCTTCACGATTCTCCTGGTCTCACTTTCGTTCATGGCTCCTCCCTATGGCTGCAAAGTGACAGGTCCGCCATCATGCTCTGAACACTTGA
>PUNJ01000104.1 GCA_003551705.1 Chloroflexota bacterium
AGAACCGTTTGCCGGTGGAGGGATCATCAGCATTACAGCCTTAGCAGAAGACCTTGTAACGCGTGTTGTCATGGCCGAGATCGATGAGAATGTTGCGGCAGTATGGCAAGCCGTGATCGATGGAGATGCGGATTGGCTCGCGAAGAGGATTCTTGACTTTGATCTCACCGAGCAGAAGGTAATAGATGAGCTATCAAGGGAGAGTGTCAGCAACAGAGAGAGAGCCTTCCAAACCATCCTGAGGAATAGAACGTTGCATGGAGGCATCCTGGCGAGTGGGTCAGGTTTCATTAGAAGGGGCGAAAACGGGAAAGGAATTGCGTCTCGTTGGTATCCGGAGACCATTGCACAGAGATTTCTTGATCTTAACGCTATTGCCGGTCGGATGGCATTTCGCAAAGGAGATGGATTGGCCCTCATCAGGGAATACTCGGCATGTGAAAACGCTGTCTTCTTCCTGGACCCTCCTTATACTGCAGGTGGCAAGAAAGCGGGAAGGCGACTCTACACACATTTTGCGATAGATCATGAATACCTGTTCAAGGTGTGTCAATCGGTGAAGGGCGACTTCCTGATGACCTACGACGACGCGGATGAGGTTAAGGCCTTAGCACGCAAGCATGGATTCCAAATGCGCATAATGCCTATGAAGAACACTCATCATGCGACCATGGAGGAACTGGTTATTGGTAGGGAGCTTTCGTGGATGGATCACTATCCCGCAGTCCATGAACCGTCTGTGCATTACAAGGTCGATGATGATGGAGAGTAAATGCTCTCCCTTCTTTCCTCGACGGCCGACTATCTGAAGAACCCGCTCGCCCATTTGGAATCATGGCCTCGCGTAATCCTCCTATCCCTTCGGATATGTTTGCCACGTTAGATTGCACTCCGTCGCAGAAACGCTTTGATTCCTGTGGTTCTCGTTCAGAGGCGACAATGCAGCCCAGCCCAAGCCTTTGGGCGGCTGCACTACTACGTATGGCATTCCATTAGCCCTGCCAACCCCCCAGCAGTTATAATGGTACCTTCTGGGGGTTTGATGTCTTATCCTGACAGCATTCTGCACAAAGTGACGCGCCCCGCCCGCTATACGGGCGGCGAGTGGAACGCCATCCACAAAGACTGGGACACCACCGAACTCAGGATTGCTCTGTCCTATCCCGACGTCTACGAGATTGGCATGTCCAACATGGCCATACCTATCCTCTACGACCTGCTCAATCACATGGATGGTGTCCTGGCGGAACGCGTCTTCGCCCCCTGGGTGGACATGGGTGCCGCCTTGAGACATGCCGGCATCCCCCTGCTCAGCCTGGAATCAAAGCGGCCCCTCAGTGAATTCGATATCATCGGCTTCTCCCTCGGCTACGAACTCACCTATACAAATGTCCTCAACATGCTGGATATGGCAGGCATCCCGGTCCTTTCAGAGGACAGAAATGGCGGCCACCCTCTTGTCATCGCCGGCGGCGGCTGTGCGCTCAACCCGGAACCGATGTCGGCTTTCATCGATGCCTTTGTTATCGGCGAAGGCGAACAGGTGACCGTCGATCTCGCGCAGACTTCCCTCCGGTGGAAACGTGAAGGAGGCAGCAGGCATGACCTGCTGGCAGCCCTGTCCAGGATTCCCGGTGTCTACGTGCCCAGCTTCTACAACGTTGATTACACCCCCGCCGGCCAGGTGGCTGCAGCGCGTCCCGTTGACCCGGCCGCCGGCCCCACCGTCCGCCGACGCATCATGGCCCAATTGCTCGAACCAGTGACCAGGCCGGTGGTGCCCTTTATCGAGGCCGTCCACGACCGGGGCGCGGTCGAAATACAGCGAGGCTGCACCAGGGGTTGCCGCTTCTGCCAGGCCGGCGTCATCTACAGGCCCGCCCGGTACCGCCCGCCCGAAGAGGTCATGAACGCCGTGGACGGACTGATCAGGAACTGCGGCTATAACGAAATAGCCCTGGTCTCTCTTAGCACCACGGACTATCCCGGCATAGAGAAGCTGGTGGACAGTCTGGCCAGGCGGTACAGCGACCAGTCTCTCACCCTGTCCCTGCCCAGCCTGCGCATTGACAAGTTCTCGGTGGAACTCATGGACAGCCTGCACTTCGCCAAGAAACCCGGGCTCACCTTTGCCCCTGAGGCGGGCACCGAACGGCTGAGACAGGCCATCAACAAGGCAGTCCCTGACGAGGAGATCATGGCGACCGTAGCCAACGCCGTGAGCAAGGGCTGGTCCAATATCAAGCTATACTTCATGGTGGGACTGCCCACAGAGACGCTGGAGGATGTAGAGGGCATTGTTATACTTGTCAACAAACTGCGCCGCCTGGGGAAAGGCGGGCAGTTGAGGATCAGGATCACGGCGGCCACCTTCATCCCGAAGGCCCATACCCCCTTCCAGTGGGTCGCCCAAGCCGGTGCCGAGGAACTCAATGCCAAGCAGGATGTGCTCAGGAGGGGCTTGCGCCAGGCCAAGACCAAGCTGTCGTGGCAGAACCCGGAGACCAGCCTTTTGGAGACGGTACTATCCAGGGGCGATCGCCGCCTGGGCGCGGTCATCCACGAGGCCTGGAAGCAGGGCAGCACTTTCGATGCCTGGGATGAAAGATACAGACACGACAACTGGATGCGCGCCTTCGACAAGGCGGGCTTGGACCCGGCCTTCTACGGCGCCCGCGAACGCCCCCTGGAAGAGGTGCTTCCCTGGTCGCACATTGATACCGGAATGTGCGCCGAGTTTCTCAAACAGGAGTACAAGAACACCTTCAAGGGCCAGATGACGGCGGGATGTTATGAAACGTGCAGTGCTTGCGGGCTGGAACGGTTCCCTGAAGCTTGCGCCGCCATGGCCTGACCAGTTGTCAGGAGAAGGAGGAGAGAATGTCTCTGGTAGTCACGAGTTACGTGCCCGAGGGAATAGTATTGGCCTCGGATAGCCGCCAGTCGATCACCGTCGAAAGGAAGGGCCAGGCCGACAAGGGCTTCAAGGTTGAGACGGTGAACTCCGATAATGTAATGAAGACCTTTCTGGTGGAGCAGCATGGCATAGGTATATCAACCTTCGGGGTCGATTTGCTGGAGGGTGCGCCCATGTCCAGTCACATAGAGAGATTTCTTGAAGAGGAGTGGAGCAATCTGGAGTCTGTGGCGTCCATGCCTGAGAATCTGATTGCCTACCTGCGCAGATCCTTTCCCAATGCCGACGTGGGTTTTCACGTGTGCGGCTATATGAAGACGGGCAAGGTCAGTGTGCCCCACGTCTATCACTGCCACGTAAGCAAGAACATAGTAGAGAGAAAGAACGTGAAGCCGGACGGGGCCATCGCTTATGGAGCCCTTTGGTCCGGACAGATCGACATCATCACGTCCATAGTCAACCCGGTCATGGCCAAGGATGCATCCGGCGCCGAGAAGGTACTGCGGGCTCCAGCACCCATCCTGTGGAATGCCATGACCATCCAGGATGCCATAGATTTCTCCGTTTACGCCATCAGGACCACGATCGATACGATGCGGTTCCAGGCTCGGCCCAAGAACGTGGGCGGCCCAATCGATATCCTGTTGTTGACTGCAAACGGTGCCAGGTGGATTGCCAGGAAGGAATTGCACGCGTGATTATCGACCTACATCTGTCCGGCTGGACCGGGAACTTGAAAGGTGAGGCCAAAGCTTCCTCCGTGGTATGGGAGGGCGCCTCAGGCATGTCCCGGCACCCGACCCGATCATGTATTTGCCGGATGTAACCAGGGGCTGTCCGTGCGAGTTTTAGAAAGAAAAGAAAAAAGAGAAGATGTTTTTTTTGATTCAGGCGTCGATGGCGCCTTTTTGGACGAGACCTTAGCTCACAGACGTGGTATACTATACCCTGACGAATTAATGAAGCATTAGATCGGACAGTAAACTTAGCCAGGTATGAGTCAGACAAGCAAGGTAATCAAAGACATAGCCACCGGGGAAGCATACACGCAGTTAACTTCGTCTATCGAGCAGAACGACTACAAGTCCATGTTCGAGGCCTATGCTCTAATCGAGGCGGAACTCCAAGAGGGCAAAACCAAGATAGAGGAAGGCATCGAAAACCTCCCCGTCCGGAACATCAGAGATCACCGCGAGAAATTTCAGAAGGCCTTTGATCAAGCCAGGGTCCGAATGTTGCCTCTCTGGGACCAGATCCGGCGCCAGCTAGAAAAAGGCATGCAAAGCAATGGCGTGCTGGAGGGCGAAGTCTTCGGAGCCGGCAAGAAGGGTGATTCTTTGGTTAAGGCACCGGATGGGGCTGTCGTAGTCTTGGGTGGTGCAAAGATCGAGCCGGGTAAGAGAGTGAAATTCACGATCATGCAGGAAGCCGGCAAGGTGAAGTTCGGACGCGTTTTCAATCTGGAAGCGCAGAACTTTTACCTGATGGTTACCCAGGAGACACGGGACAGGGTCAGGGCAATGCTTGCTTCTATCGAAGAGGCCGTAGACACCTTCCAGGAACGGCTTCAGGAAGACCCATGGCCGGAACTTGGCAGACTCCTGGAGGACTTGGAGGCTGTCAAGAGTCTCACCGCGGCTCTTCAGACCGAAGAGCGACGGAGAATCTTCAACCAAATTACCCGGTATCGAAGGGTATTGATCCACCAGGCTGGCACCAGGTTCATGTTCAAGTATATCGCTGAACGTGAAGAGAACGAGATCCAGCAGTTCTACCAGGATGGCCAAGAGGAACGAAGCAGGGCACTGTCGGCGCTGGGACTTTTCCGTCGTTATACATACGACAGCGTGAAGCAGGAGATTCTTTCCGGCGAAAAACCTGAAGGGTATACTGAGATCGTCAATCAGTTGAACGAAGAAGTGGACTCCATGGATTCCGCCATGCGCCTGCTGGACTTTGAATCGGCTATGGACGAGGTCCATCCGCGGGCCAAGGGCTATCTGGAGCGAATGGACAAGTTCTTCGACGCTCTTGCACAGAAGGCGCGCAGGGTAACTGAGACCCTGGCGGAGAAGGGCATTACGGACCATCAGGAGATCAGGCTGGCAATAGAAACGGCTTTCACGCCTGAGGCCTTATTGCGTGAGTTGCGGTACACGTTCAGAAGCCCCAGGGATTTCCTCAGTTCTCGGAAGGCGTTTCTGGAATTGAATCGCATGCTGAAGAACGAAGAAGCTGTGACTGCGGAGTCGACGTTCCGGCCCTACCTGAACTACAAGGTCCAACAAGCTTTCAATTCCCACAGACAGAGTCCGGGATAGGGCCAGCGGGCTCCGGGTTATCGTCGTTATTGCTTCCTCGGTCTTTCGTAAACACCCTTTGCGGGGCGTTCCTTGCATGGGGTGCGATATACAGTGGCTTGTTTTAGGTAAGGGACGACCAGCGGGAGCATTTAATTGCTTTTCTTGCTCGACCGTGAGCTCCAGTGCCGGGCTCTCGCGCAGATGATATTTGGTTACTCAGGTGGGAGCGGGACCCAGGCCCTGAGTCCTCCCGAATACGGCGGCGTGCGGTCGGGTGTTTAGGATGCTATAATAACCTGTGATCACGGTGTACAAGCCGGCCTGAGCACGCCAGGTCTACATAAATCCCCCTATGAAACTCTTTAGACATCGCACCAGGAGGTCCAAATTGACAAGCAAGGGTTTTGACCAATTCCAAGGCTCGAATGAGTATGTTTCCGACGAAATGCTGAGGAATGCTGTAAATGTCTGCATAGCTCTCAAGAGGCCATTATTGGTCAGGGGCGAACCGGGTACGGGCAAGACCATGCTGGCCCATAGCATCGCCAAGGGATTAGACAAGTCCCTTCTTATCTGGAACATCAAGTCCACCACCAAGGCGCAGGAAGGCTGTTACGTTTATGATACCGTACAAAGGTTGAATGACAGCCGCTTTGGCGATAGGGACATCTCGGATATCAAGCAATATATCAAACTGGGGAAACTTGGGCAGGCGTTCGCCTCACCGGAGCAGGTGGTCCTGCTGATCGACGAGGTTGACAAAGCGGACCTTGAGTTTCCCAACGACCTGCTCAATGAGCTGGACGAGATGAGCTTCTTCATTCCCGAAACTCACGAGACGATCAAAGCTATACAACGGCCCATAGTCATCATCACCAGCAACGCTGAGAAGGAACTGCCGGATGCCTTCCTGAGACGGTGTGTCTTTCACTATATTGCTTTTCCGGACCCGAGCCTTATGGAGCAGATTGTCAAGGTGCACTTCCCGGAAGTGCAGGATAACCTGTTGCGTGAAGCACTGAAAACCTTCTATCGGCTGAGAGAGTTTGAAGACCTCAAAAAGAAACCCTCCACCTCCGAGCTATTGGACTGGCTGAGGGCGCTCATAATGGGAGGAATAGCTCACGACAGGGTATTCAAGGAAGTACCTTACCTGGGCAGTCTCCTGAAGAAGGAATCCGACCACGACCTGTTTCTGGTCCAGCACCTGGGCAGGAGACGGCCCGGACGCCAGGGCGATCTCTACCGGATGCTGTATTAGGATTTTCGCATGTTCACTGACTTTTTCTACATTCTGAAGAAAAGGAAAGTGCCTGTTTCCATCACGGAGTGGATGACCTTGATGGAGGCCCTCTCCAAAGGGCTTATTTCCAACTTGGACGATTTCTACGTGCTGGCCAGGGCCATCCTGGTCAAGAACGAGGTCTTCTTCGACGACTATGATCTGGCTTTTCAGGAGTTCTTCACCGGCCTGGAAATGCCGGTTGATCTGGACGACAAGTTCATGAAATGGCTCAGCGATGGCAAGAAGCTTGAAGAGATCATGACGCATCCAGGTGAGTTTGATATGTGGGAACTCGAAGAGATGATGCGTGAGTTTGAGAAGAGGATGGCCGAGCAGAACGAGCAACACGATGGAGGTGGTTACTGGATAGGCCGAGGCGGGACCAGCCCCTTTGGCCATTCGGGCACTCATCCTGCCGGAATCAGGATAGGCGGGCAATCCAAGGGGCGGGGAGCTATCCAGATAGCCCATGAGAGACACTTCAAAAACTATCGCAACGACCTGACCCTTGATGTTCGCCAGATCAAGGTGGCCCTGAAGCCGTTGAGAAAGCTCAACCGCATAGGGCCCGAAGATGAGTTGGACCTGGACGGTACCATAGATGCCACAGCCAAGAATGCCGGAGACATAGAGATGCGCTGGATGCGCAGTCGCAGGAACGCCGTTAAGGTCCTGCTATTGATGGACTCGGGTGGCTCCATGGAACCCTTTGCGGATGTATGCAACCAGCTCTTCTCCGCAGCCCATTCCAGCGCCCATTTCAAGGACTTCAAATACTACTACTTCCATAACTGCATTTATGAAAATGTATACGAGGACATGGAAGGCCAGGTCCTGGTGAGCACCGACTCTCTTTTACACAACTTGGACAAGGACTATAAGGTAGTGTTTGTCGGCGATGCAAGGATGGCCATGTCCGAGTTGACGGCACGTTACGGCGCCATATACTACTACCACCGCAATGAGATTCCCGGTATCGTGTGGTTGAAGAAGCTGGCGGACCATTTTACGCATTGCATCTGGCTGAACCCCGAGGGAGAGCGCTACTGGAACCATCCTACCGTCCAGATGATCGGCCAGATCTTCCCGATGTATGAAATGACTCTGGATGGCCTCAATGACGGAGTCAGAAAACTCATCAAGAAGAAATAGGCTCCCGGGGCTTGCAGGATGCCGGGATGATCGGCCTTCTCGCCGAGGTCGGGCCGGTTCCGATTAGCGAAGCTTATTCATAAGCCAGGCCATATTCCGACCAAGTGTGGCCATGGTCTGCATTCCCTCGTCGTCCTTCTCAACGTCGCCCTTCTCCAGGCCGAAGGCGAAGTTCCAGTAGGAAGAGCCGGGTACAATCATCTCATTGATGAGGAAGAAATTGTTGAGGGTCTCGAAAGTGTGCAGTTGACCGCCACGGCGTACAGCTACTACTCCCGCACCGACCTTGCGGCGGAGCATATTCCCGTTGGCTTTGGCCACGAAAGCCGATCGCTCCATGAGGGCTTTCATACCGGCGGTCACATCTGCGTAAAAGGTGGGCGAACCCAGGACTATGCCATCGGCCGCAAGCATCTTCTCCACATAAAGGTTCAGATCGTCACCTTTCTGGACGCATTTTTGGTCGGCATTGACCCAGCACTGATAGCAGGCACGGCAACCGGCCAGCGTTCCGGATGCGGCTAGCTGGACCAACTCCGTTTCGATTTCTTCCTTTTCCAGTTCTTCGAAAACATGCCGTATCAGCATTGCAGTATTACTGTCTTTGCGCGGGCTGCCGTTAAAGCCGATGACCTTCATTTCGATTGGACCCCCTTTTCTCGCGAACATGACACCAAGCCAATACGTGGCCGGGTGGCTTCGAATATACTAACCGTGGCAGAGATATGCGTCAATGGCGGAAAGAGCACGACCTCTTCATCTGGGCATTGGTTACAGAAAGCGTGCTTCCAGTGACAATGGATTCACACGACGGAAATCTGGATGGGACCGGACGGAGCTAGGCCTTATTCAGTGCTTGAACGGTCAATGCCTTCTGCGGGCAGAGTTCAACACAGGCGGGCTCGCTCAAGCCGTAGCAGACGTCGCAAACAGCCACCGTCTTGGTGCGGCCGTCCAGCACCATGGCACCGAAGGGACAGGCCTCGATGCACCACCCACAGCCCGCACAGCGCCCCTTATCGAGTTCGATTGTCGCGGTGTCCGCACTATAGGTCAGGGCCTGCCTTGGGCATGCGTTCACGCAGGACAGGTTCCTGCAAAAGCGGCATAACGTGGCTGTTGTTTGGCCAAGACCCGCCTGGACTATCCTGATCCTGGATAATTCCAGGGCGAATTGCCGTTCCTTGGTCAGGGAACAGGCGAACTCACAGAGACGGCATCCGGTGCAGAGTTTTGCGTCACAAACGATACGGCGTCGCTCCATGGTCAGCTGTTTCCTTCCTCCAGTATGTCAGCCATTCCCAGTTCCCGCATTTTTGTTACGGGCACCAGGCCTTCAGAAGTCCATCCCCTGGCAGTATAATAGTCTTCAATCAAGGCACGTAAGACTTCGGGGGACAGGACAACGCTCTGCGATTCCCGGAATGTGACGGGGTCTTGGAGCAGGCGCGGCGGCAGCCAATCGTCTGCCTTCTTCCATCCATGCTTGATGTTGAAGACTTTCTTGAGGTTGTTGATACGCTCACCAGCAAGTCTCAAATCGCCGGCGCTCATCTCGATTCCTGTGGCCACTGTATAGAGGCCGGCGGCCTCGGGAAGGAAGTTGGTGAAACTGTCGCGCATGGCCTTGCAGGTGATGAGCGAATCGAAGATGGCTGCGAGGTCCTCCTGTTCCATGTTGAGCTTGCCCCAGCCTGTCTGCGATTCCATCCTGTCCAGGATGTGGACCATGTCAAGCTCATATGAAGAAGACCGGTTGTAATAACCCCCACGCAACCCCACGGCCAGAGCCAGGGCTTGCGTCTTCATGGTCCTGGGATCGTAGCCAGGCAGTTCAAGGCCCTTGGTGTGCATGGCCCATTGATCGGAGTCCCGGCCGGTGACTGTTGCTGCGCGCATGACTCCTTCAGCCAGGAGGCTGCCCAGCCCGGCTCGCCGCCCTATCAAATCGATCATCTGTAGCAGGGCCTCGCCGTTTCCAAAAGCTAGGTCGACGCCGTCGGTATCATTCCTGTCCAGGATACCTTTTTGGAAGGATTCCATGGCCCACGCGATGGCGTTGCCTGTACTGATTGTATCGATGCCATGAGAGTGACACAGGAGGGCGGCCTTGAGAATGGTTGAGATATCATTGATTCCGCACATGGGACCCAAAGCGGATAGACTCCCGTAGTCCAACGCCGTTTCAATATTGGAGTTGTCTCTGTCTCTGTGACTGGCACTGTAGAGATGCTCACATCCCAAAGGACAGGTGGGACAGGCGACCACCCTGGCAAGGCAGGTGTCGGCCAGTTTCTCGCCGCTGACGTCTTCTGCGCCCGGGAAGGCGCCCTCCTGGAAGTTCCAGGTGGGAAGAGCGGCAATGCGGTTAAGTAGCATGACATTGTAAGGGGTACCAAGTCCCCGGAAGTTCTGCTTCCTGGCGGCCTGAGATCTGGAATATAGACCGGCGCATGTCCGGCGCATCTCGTCCCCATCAAAAACGGATACGGGTTGGGTTCCTCTTATGGCTATGGCCTTGAGTCGCTTGGAGCCCATTACAGCGCCGCAACCGGTGCGGCCTGCCTGGCGGTAGCCATCGTTGCTTATGCAGGCGTAACGGACCAGGTTCTCTCCTCCGGGTCCGATGGCTGCTACCTGAACGCGGCCGTCGCCCGCCTGGCTGCGGATAGACTTTGAAGTTTCCGAGGCCCCTTTGCCCCATAGACCGTCTGCCTGGCGGAAGTGTACATAATCGTCATCTATCCAAAGATAGACCGGAGTATCTGACCGGCCGGTGATGACCAGTGCATCATAACCGGCCGATTTGAGAGACAGCGACCAGTTGCCGAAGGAGAGTGAATCACCCAGCAAGCCGGTCAGAGGGGATTTTGTCACCACCGCATGTGCCGCCGAGGCAGGGGACATGGTCCCCGTCAAACTACTGGAGGCGAAGATGAGCGGGTTGCCGGGATCCAGGGGATCTGTCCCTTCCGGGCACCTTTCATAGAGCAGCCGGGTGCCGAGGCCGACACCACCGAGGTAGTCCTTTAGCAGACTATGGCCGAGTTCTGCGACCTCCGCTGTGCGCGTTGTAAGGTCTATGACGAGGTACCGGCCTCTATAAGAATACAATTGCCTCTCCTGTGTGCAATCTCATGATGGTCATCAAGCGCCTAGTATTTGCTCAGCACGGTCGGGATCGCTTACCTTGAAAACTATGCTGGCTGTGCCCGGCGTCGGGTCAACAAAAGCGTAGAAATACTCTACGTTTATTCCTGCCTTGGCCAGGGGTTCGATGATTTCCAGAAGCCCGCCCGGCCTGTCCGGCATGTCTCTTTGTAAGACCGTGGTCTCTCTAATGGTAAAACCTGCTGTCCTCAGTGCTTCGACGGCCTTGGGGACGTCCGAGAGAATCATGCGAGCAATACCGAAGTCCGAACCCTCGGCTATGGACAGCGCTTGGATGCTGATTTCTCTGTCCTTCAATGCTTGCAGCATGGCCACAAGCCTCCCGGGCTGGTTCTCCACGAAGACGGATACCTGTTTTATCTTCATGCCATTGCCCTCCCTGTATAGAGTCTAAAGCTCCCTCCGGTCAATGACCCGTTTGGCTTTGCCCTCCGTACGAGCCAGGGACTTGGGCTCCACCAGTTTGATGCGAGCACCGATTCCCAGAGTCCCCTCCATTTCGTCCTTGACCTTCTTCTGCAACGCTTCCATCTTGCGCATTTCATCCGAGAATACGGCCTCCGAGACCTCCACCCAGATTTCCAAATCGTCAAGGTGGCGTTCACGATCGACGATGATCTGATAATGAGGCTCCACTCCTTCTACGTCCAGGAGCACGCTCTCAATCTGGGATGGAAACACGTTTACTCCCCGGATTATCAGCATATCGTCGGTCCGGCCCAGGACCTTGCCCATTCTGACCAGGGTGCGCCCGCACTGGCATGGTTCGGCATTGAGCGAGGTTATGTCCTTGGTGCAAAAGCGGATTACAGGCATTGCTTCTTTGGTGAGGGTCGTGAATACCAGTTCGCCGACCTGGCCATAGGGAAGTCTCTCCCCTGTCTCTGGATTGATGATTTCAGGTAGGAAATTGTCTTCAAAAATGTGCAGGCCGCACCTGTGAGAGCATTCCACGGATACGCCGGGCCCGAGTATCTCCGTGAGGCCATAGATGTCCACCGCTTTGATGGGGAGCTTGATCTCGATCTCGTTTCTCATTTGTTCCGACCATGGTTCGGCGCCCAAGACGCCCAGTCTAAGTCTGGTAAGCCCCAGGTCAAGGCCAATCTCGGTTGCCGCTTCAGCGAGTATCAAGGCGTAGGAAGGGGTACAGGTTATGACCGTAGTGCCCAAGTCCTGGATCAGCATGAGTTGTCGTTTGCTGTTGCCCGTAGAGGAAGGTATGACGGTCGCCCCTACCTTCTCCCCGCCGTAGTGGAAACCCAGTCCGCCGGTGAACAGACCGTAGCCATAGGCGTTCTGCATAACGTCATTCTTGCCCATGCCGGCACAAGTCAGGGTCCTGGCCATCATATCCGTCCATAATCGCAAGTCGTTTGCGGTATATGGCGCTATGACTGGCTTGCCGGTTGTGCCACTTGAGGCATGGATACGGCACACCTGTTCCATGGGGGTGGCCACCAGGCCGAGGGGATAGTTATCACGGAAGTCTTGCTTGCTGGTGAAGGGTAGCCTGCCTATGTCAGCGACAGACTTTATGCTGTCCGCTGTAACTCCGCGTTCCTTGAAGGCGTTTCGATAGAAAGGTACCTTTTCGTAGACACGGGCTACAAGCGATTTCAATCGCTCGACCTGAAGCTGTTCCAGGCTCTCTCTGGGCATGGTCTCATATTCAGGGCTCCATATCATGGTCTATGCCTCCCGATCGTGGTCTTTTGCCTGTCTGGTCCTCGCCTCTTCTCTTCCCCTGGCAAACGCATCCAGGTTCAAGTCCAGGAACTTGGCGGGGACACGCTGGGAAAGGTCCTCAACATAGCTCTTTTCCTCGATGGCCAAGAAGGATGACAGGAAGCCAACAAGCAAGACATTGAGTACCTGGGGGTTTCCCAATTGGTTGGCCAGGCTCGTGGCAGGGATAAGATGGATCTGGTCCGTTCTTTCTTTTAGAATGGCGACGGTTTCCTCTACAGTAGGGTAGCCATAAGCACCTCCCATGGTTGAGAGAGGTGGTATAGCGTGATCATTGATTATGGCTATGCCGCCCTGTTTCAGATAACCTGCCCACCGGGCTCCCTCAAGCCGCTCAAAGGCCAGCAGGAAATCTACCTCGCCCTTCTTAATGACCGGGGAATGGATTTGATGTCCGAAGCGCAGGTGGCTTACCACGCTGCCGCCTCTCTGAGACATGCCGAGGGAATCAGACTTCTTGACATCGTAGCCGCCCTTGACGGCGATCTCGGCCAGGGCATCGCTGGCCAGGACCACCCCCTGTCCGCCGACCCCGGTCATGAGTATATTAGTCGTCATTGCGCGTTCACCTTGATTGCCTGCCGGTGACAGACCTGCAGGCAGACGGAGCACTTGTCACCAACGCAAGCGTTATTGTCGATGGTTATGGAATCGTCGTTCCTGTTTATGGCCGCACAACCGACCCTGAGGCAGTTGTAACACTGATCGCAGGCTTCTTTGTCGACCATCATGGGCCTGCCCTTGGAACGGACCCGGAGCGGGCAGTTACCGCGCACGATCATGACAGAAGTTTGGTCTGTTTCTAGACACCGTTTGAGGGTGGACTCTATCTCCTCCAGATCGAAGGCACTGACTACGTTCACATCTCGTACGCCGCAGCCCCGGGCAAGGTCTTCCAAGACCACTTTGGGAGCGTCGTCACCCCTGGCCGAGAAACCAGTACCGGGGTGTCCCTGGTGCCCCGTCATGGCGGTTGTTTCGTTGTCCAGGATGATCACGGTACCCTGGCCTTTGTTATAGACCATATCTACAAGACTCGTGATGCCGGAATGCAGGAAAGTCGAGTCCCCAATCACACTCACAGTCTTCGTTCTAACACCGGCTTTCTCCAGCCCGTGAGCCTGCCCGATGCTGGCGCCCATGCAGGCACAGGTGTCGAGGGCGAGGAGAGGGGGGTACACGGCCAAGGTATAGCAACCGATGTCGCTGGTAACTATGATTCCCTGGCGCGCCAGCTGCCCAGCCCGTTTTTCGGACTCGTCGTCAACGGGAGGGGTATGGTAGAAACCCAGCCGTCGCAGCGCGTAGGATGTGCCCGCGTGAGGGCATCCCGGGCACAGCAGGGGAGGACGCACCGGTAGCGGGGGTGGCACCTTAGGCGAACTCTCGGCTATTGCCGGGCGAGAAATCAGTTCCAGTTTCACTGCCTGCTCCTGCAGTAGTTCCGGACTGAGTTCGCCTACTATGGGCACAAGGGCCTTGCCCAGGACCTCCAATCCCCAGGCACGCAGCTGTTCCTCGATGAATGGGTCCAGTTCCTCAATCACGACGAGCTTCCTTACCTCACCGGCGAAGTGGCAAACCAGTTCCCTGGGCAGCGGGTAAGTAGTCACCAGCTTCAGAAAACTTGCTCCGGGGAAGACCTCTCGAGCATACTGGTATGCAGCCCCGGAGGAGACTATTCCCAGATTACGGTCCTCCAGAATAATTTCATTGAAGGGGAAGGTCTCGACATAGGATGCAAGCTTGCTGATCCTCTCCTCCATAAGCGGATGCCTGGGGCGTGCATTGGAGGGGACCATTACAAACTTGTACGGGTCTCTGACAAAATGCGCTTTCCGGCGCTTGATATCAGGGTTGTCTTCGACATCGGCGACGGTCTTACAATGCGATATTCGGGTGGTGCTGCGGAAGATTACGGGGGTGTCGAATTCTTCGCTTATGTCGAAAGCCAAGGACATTAGACTGTAGGCTTCCTGGCTGTCACTGGGTTCCAGAATGGGCACCTTGGCGAACCTGGCGTAATGCCGGTTGTCCTGTTCGTTTTGCGAACTGTGCATGCCGGGGTCGTCGCAGCATATGACGACGAGTCCGCCCCGGATACCGGTCACGGAGGCGGCGAAGAAGGCATCGGAGGCGACGTTCAGTCCCACGTGCTTCATGGATACCAGGGTTCTGACGCCGCCATAAGAAGCCCCGAGGCCCACCTCCATGGCCACCTTCTCGTTGGTGGACCATTCTACGTAAATACCATCCATCCTGGCCAGGTTCTCGAGTATCTCCGTACTGGGTGTACCAGGATAGGCGGCAGCAACGCTCAGGCCGGCATGATATGCACCCAGGGCCATTGCTTCGTTGCCTGACAGTAGTTTCTTCATGTGCATGTATTGTTCAAGTCAGCGCTCTGCCGAGGTAGGCATGTTTTACTTCATCATTGCCAAGCAGTTCTCCGGCCGTGCCTTCCAGAACAATGCGTCCCCTTTCCATCACGTAGCCGCGATCGGCGATCTTGAGGGCAGCCACGGCGTCCTGTTCGATCAACAATATGGTCAGTCCTTCTTCTCTCAGCCTGCCCAGTAGCTGCAAAATTTCCTTGACCAGGTTGGGCGCCAGCCCCAGAGAGGGCTCGTCCAGGACCAAGATCTTTGGTGAACACATCATGGCCCGGCCGATCGCCAGCATCTGCTGTTCTCCGCCGCTCAGGCTTCCAGCCTTTTGCGACTGTCTCTCATGGAGTTTCGGGAAAAGACGGTACACTGATTCCAGATTAGTGCGTATGTCGGCACGGCGCGTGAACCAACCGACGTATCCGAGCAGGCTCAGACGATTTCGTGCAGACTTAGGATATGCCCCCAAAATAAGGTTGTCAATTACAGGCATGTCCCCGAACAATTGCCGCCCTTCGGGTACGTACCCGAAACCCAATCTGGCAGTTTGATGCAAGGACAGGCCGGAAAGTAGGATGTCGTCCAGCCAGACTGCGCCGCTCTTGACGGGCACCAGACCGGCAACAGCATTCAATAGGGAAGTCTTGCCGGCTCCGTTGGAGCCGATCAGGGTGACGATTTCACCGTCATTCACTGTCAGAGAGACTTCTCTCACGGCCGTGGCCCGCCCGTAGGCGACCGAGACATTCTCAACTCTCAACATACTCGACTTCCTCACCCAGGTACGCGGATATCACCTTGGGGTCTCTCTGTATCTGTGAAGCCGTTCCCTCGGCTATCTTCTTTCCGGAGTCCAGAACGAATATCCACTCGGCCAGGCCCATTACCAGTTCCATGTCGTGCTCCACCAGCAGTACGGTTATGCCCATCTCCCGGATGCGCCGTATCAAGTCACTGAGTTCCATCTTCTCGAGCTTGTTAAGCCCGGCGCCGGGTTCGTCCAAGAGCAGGAGGGAAGGCTCGCTGGCCAGAGCTCTCGCTACGGCCAGCAGCTTCTGCTGTCCGAGGGGCAGGCTCATGGCATCCTGTTCAGCTTTCATTCCCAGTCCTGCCAGGTTGAGGTACTTCATGGCCTTCAAGTTTACGGCCTCCTCTTCCTTGCGTGACTTGGGAAGTCTCAGGGCAGCCTCAAAGAAGCCGTAGCGGCTGCGGGTGTGCTGGCCCACCATGACATTCTCCAGGCATGTCATGTGGGGAAAGAGGAGGATATTCTGGAATGTGCGGGCTATACCCATCTGTGTTCTCTTATGAGCAGGCAGTTTCTTCAGAGATGTGCCCTGGTAAGATATCTCTCCTACTGTGAAGGGGTATACTCCGGTAATCAGGTTGAAAAGGGTTGTCTTACCTGCTCCGTTGGGCCCGATTATGGCGGAAATCTTGCCTGCATCAATGGCAGCCTCGACCCCGTCGAGAGCGGCCAGCCCGCCGAAATATTTGGTGACCCCGGTGACCTGAAGCGCGGTGTTGGTCACAGTTCCACCTCGCCGAGCCGTCCCGTTTGCCATCGGCGATAATAGCTCTTCAAGCGGACGAACAGTCCCTCTGGAGTGAATATCATGACCAGCATCAGTATGAGGCCGTATATAACGATGTCCAATTCGCCGAACCTTAGCAGCAGCTCATCGCTCAGTATTCGTACCATGGCGGCGCCGAAGATGGCACCCCAGATACTGGCCAAGCCTCCCACCACAGCCATAACTACGATCATTACCGATCCGAGGAAGCCGAAGGGTTGGGGGTTAACGAAGCTAAGGTGATGGACAAAGAGGCTGCCCGCGAGGGAGGCGTAGACGGCGGCCAGAACGAAAATCTTCATCTTGAACTGGGCCACGTTAATGCCCAGGGATGCAGAGGCCGCTTCACTGCCGTGGATGGCCCGCAAGGCGCGACCTGTCCTGGAGTTCACGATGTTTTGAGACAGCAGCAATATGGACAGGCAGAAGAACCATACCAGGTAATAACGTTTGAAGGGCGTATCGAAGACAAAGCTGCCTATAGCCAGTTGTGGTATGCCTCCCATACCGTCGGGTCCGCCGGTGTATTGCGCCATCTGCCGGAACAGGACGTACATGATGATACCCAGGCCCAGGGTGGCCATGGCCAGATAGTTGCCCTTCAGCCGGAAAATGGGGTAGGCAATGACATAGGCAAAAGTCCCGGTAGCAATGGCGCCTATGATCATGGCAAGCCAGGGATTGACGCCGTATGTCTTACTGAGTACCGCTGAGAAATAGGCCCCCAGGCCGTAAAAAGCTGCTTGGCCCAACGAGACCTGCCCGGTATACCCAAGCAACAGGCACAGGCCGACGGTGACCATGGTATGCAACCCGATAAAGACCAGCAGGGTGGTATACTGGCCCATAAACCAGTTAAAGGGCATCAGAAGCAGCAGGACCAGCAGGAACCCAATAGCGACTGGCCTCCAATTGAATCGCTGCAGCCTTTCAACGTTCATCATCAACTGGGCCTCTCTTGCGCAGCCAACTGGCCCGCTCTCAGGAGAAGGATGGCCAGCAGAACTATGAGGGCTATGGCGTCCTTATAGGCGGAACTGAAGGGACCCCAGCCGATAGCTACGGCCATGGCCTCAACTATACCCAGGGTGAGCCCACCTATAACCGCCGCTACCGGACTCTTGAAGCCGCCGATTGAGGCGGCTACGAAGCCCTTGAGGCCTATCATGGCCCCCATACCATAGGTGATGGATGTCAAGGGCGACATAACTGTCCCGCCGATAGCGCCCAATGCCCCCGCCATCACGAAAGCGGTCAAGGCCATGGCCCTGGCATCGATGCCCACCATGCCGGCGGCAGACCGGTTGATGGCACAGGCCTTGAGGGCTTTTCCCATCATGGTGAAGTTGAAAAACAGGTGCAGCAACAGGGTCAGGACCAGGGTGATGCCGATGAGCCAGACTGCTTGAGGTTGGATATATGCGCCTGCTACCAACCATGATGTGGTGCCCGTGAAAGCAGGCGGCCTGACAGCATCCACTCCCCAGACTTCGGCGGCAATACCGCGTATGAAAATGGATGCTCCTATGGTGATAATGATCAGGCTGACAACGGAGGCTTGTCTAGCCGAGCGAATGGCGAGCAAATACAGGAGGGCGCCTACGACGGCGGCGACGATTATGGCGAGGATGACGGCCATGGGGAGTGGCACGCCCATGCTGGCGAAAAGGAAGAAGGATAGCATGCCGCCCAGCATCACAAATTCGCCCTGGGCGAAGTTGATTATGCTGGTTACAGCATAGATGATGGTAAACCCAACCCCCACCAGGGCGTAGATGCTGCCATGGGTTAGCCCCGAGAAGAGGTATTGGAGTAACTGGTCTGAAGCCATCCTATCCTATTCTGATTGTCCAAAACAGCAATAAGGGGAAAGTTGCCTTTCCCCTTATTAGCATAGTCATTTGTGTTTTATTCTACTCTCCTAGTACTGGTACCAGGTCCATTCCCCTTCGACGACTTTGATCATTACGAAGGGGTCGGGAGCCATCCCGAGATGGTCCGTAGGCGACATGGTGAAGATTCCGCCTGTGCCGGCGAAGTTCTCCGTCTTCTCTATTTCATCTCTTAGCATTTGACGGGCCTCTGCCAGGCTCTTCCCATCCATGTCATCGCCGAGTCGCTCGAGAGCCATGATGATCATCATCAGGGCGTCGTAGGCATGCCCGCCGAAGGTGCTGGACGATCCAGTCCCGTGGAGTGCTTCATAAGCATCTCTGTAGGTGACCAGGACCTCTTTTTGGGGGTCGGTGTCAGGCAACTGATCGCAAACGAGAAGCTTGCCAGCCGGGAACATGACGCCGTTGGCAGCATCGCCGGCACTCTCCAGGAACGCTCTATTGGCAACCCCATGACTGCAGAACAGCGGGATGGTCATGTCCTGGGCCTTCATGTCCCTGGCGACCTGGGCGGACTCTTTGTCCGTGGCCCAGGATACAACGGCCTGGGCATCGCTGCCCCTGATCTTGGTTACCTGTGCTTCCATGGAAGGATCACCGGTGGAGAAGGTCTCATCTTCGACTATGGTCAGGCCAAACAGGTCGGCCTCGGATATCAGGTATCCCCTGCCGGAGGCCCCGAAGCCGGAAGTATCAGTAAGCAGGGCGATCTTGGTTATGCCTTCGGCTTCCAGGTAGCTATAGATTTCGTGTATGGCATCCTGATCATTTTGGGGTGTCTTGAATACCCAGTAGCTTTCCTCGATTGGAGTAATGATGCCTTTGTGGGCCGCGCAGGAAATCAAAGGAATCTCTGCCTGTGTCACGATGTCTTTGATGCCCAGCGTGGGGCCGGTGGCACTGGGACCGACGATAGCCAGCACCTTGTCCTGCTCAATCAGCCTTGTGGCGAGCGTGGCACATCTTGAGGTTTCGCTCTCATCGTTGTAGAAAACGATCTCGAGGGGACGGTCATTGATGCCCCCGTTGGCATTTATCTGGTCTCGCATCATCATGACCGTATTTCTTTCCGGCACGCCCAGATTGGAAAATGCGCCAGTAGTCGAGAATATGGCGCCTATGACGTATGACTCTTCATCCCACATTTCCTCCGAGGCGCATCCCAGCGCTGGGATTACCATGGCCAGCGCCAGTAGCGCCGGCAGCATCACCAACAGAACCTTCCTCATAAAGTCGCCCTCCCTTGATGTCAAAATATGAGCGCATTATATCAGGTGTGCAGGGAGTCCGCAAGAAGCCCGAAAGTTCATCAACTTCGTGTGCGTGATACGAAAATCGGAAAAATATCATCTAAGAATGTCTTTACAGTTGTTCCAAGAGAATGTGGACTCCTTCTCGCTTGGAACTGTCCATGAGACAAAAGGTTCACGCAACTGGTTGATCGATCGACTTTTGCATCGCCCGTCCACCATATTGACCGCTCTGGATACCGAAACTATGATAGAATAGACGATTGGCGGGAATATGGTTGCTAAGAAAGACTACTACCGAATACTTGGAGTTTCGAGGGATGCTTCCAATGAGGACATAAAGAAAGCTTTCAGGAAGCTGGCTTTTGAATGGCATCCTGATCGCAATTATGAAGACGGGGCTGCTGAACGGTTCAAAGAGATCAACGAGGCTTATCAGGTCCTGGGCGATTCGGACAAGAAGGCCCAATACGACAGGTGGGAGCACAATGGTCGTGGCTTCGTGGGATTTGATGACTTCGTCAGCGGGCTCGGAGATGTCTTCGATGCCTTTTTTGCCGGCACGAGCCGGGTGAGAAGCCGGGTACCTCAGCAGGGCGCGGCCCTTCACTATAAGATCACCATAGCTTTCGAGGAAGCGGCCTTTGGCTGTGAAAAGGACATAGAGATATCTCGGACGGAGTACTGCTCCCACTGCCGAGGACAGGGTGGTGAACCAGGCAGTCAACTGGTAAGGTGCCCTGATTGCAATGGAGCGGGCGAGGTACGACGCGTTCAACAGAGCCTGTTCGGACGTTTCGTTAACCGGGTAGTGTGTGAACGTTGTTATGGAGAGGGTAGCGTAGTCACGGAGTCCTGTCATCAATGCAAAGGTACCGGCAGGGAACGAAAACGCCGCAAGATAAATGTCAAAGTACCGGCGGGGGTCGATAATGGGGCCCGCATACGCTTGAGAGGAGAGGGAGAGGCAGGTACATGGGGTGGGCCGGCAGGAGACCTTTACGTGACACTGGCGGTTGAGGAGCACAGCCTGTTCAAGCGGGATGGCAACGATGTTCTCTATGATCTGCCCATCAATTTCGCGCAAGCTGCCCTGGGCGATGAGGTTGAGGTGCCTACATTGGAAGGGACCGCCAAGATCAAGGTGCCGTCGGGTACCCAAACGGGTAAGGTCTTCCATCTGAAGGGCAAGGGTCTACCAAGCTTGCAGCAGTCCTCAAGCAAAGGAGACCAACTTGTCACTGTACGCGTGGTTACACCTGACAAGCTGGATGAGGAACAGCGCCGGCTTTTCCAAGAATTGTCCAGGAAACTGGGTAAGACCAAGATGCCCGAACAGGGTGGCAAGGGTTTCTTTGAACGGATGCGGCGGGGTGGTAAGGACTGATCGCGGTCCTATTTGATCTGCAGGTTATCCAGCCCTGCGAGCCAGCTTGGAGGCTGGTTCCACCTGGTCCGCACATAGTCCAGCATGAAGCGCAGCAGTTTGGTGATTTCAAGCGACTTGCCATCAACGGGATATTCGACAAGCTCTCCGGCAGCTTTTCTCACGTCCGAACCCTCGTAAATGACCTTGTAGATCTGTTCAATTATGGGCAGGCTCAGGCCGGCTTCCTGGCCTAGTTGTCGGGCGGCGAATACGGTGGTGACCCCCTCGGCCACATTAGGCATGGAATCCCTTATCTCACTTATGGTCTTGCCGCCGGCAAGCTGTCTGCCAACGTAGAGGTTGCGGCTGAGCGGACTGAAGCTGGTAACCACCAGGTCTCCGAGGCCGCTCAGTCCTATGAAGGTAAGTGGATTGGCACCAAAGGTGGTACCCAGCACGATTATTTCACTCAACCCCCTGATGATCAGAGCTGCCTTGGCGTTGTTGCCGTTGCCCAGTCCATCGATCATGCCTACGCCGAGCGTGATCACGTTCTTGAGGGAACCGCCCAACTCAACACCGATCACATCTGTGCTGGTAAAGACATAGAAGTTGTTTGAGTTGATAAACTGCTGTGCTTTCTCGGCGATCGAAACATCTCGAGCGGCAACCACGGTTACGGACAGCAGGCCTTGAGCGGCTTCCTTGGCCATGTTCGGACCGGACAGGATACATATGTTGCCATGCTGGCGAGGATCGAGTTCCTCAGAGATCACTTGGGACATGCGTTTGCCTGTACCCACCTCGAGGCCTTTGGATGCGCTTATCACCAGAGCGGAATCAGGTAAGTAGTCTCTTATGATTCTCGCATTGCGTCGCATGCTCTCTGAAGGCACAGCCAAAATGACCAAGTCCACCTTCTCCATTGCTTGCTCCACGGAAGCGGTGGCGGTCAATCGAGGAGGAAACCGACATCCAGGAAGGAAGACGGAGTTTTCCTTTGCCTGGTTGAACTTGTCTGCTGTCTCTTGGTCCCGTGTCCAGAGTTTAACTTGTATACCGTTTCGCGCCAGAACCATAGCCAGGGCAGTACCCCAACTGGCGCTGCCGATCACGGCCGCCTTAGGCATTCTTGCTCCTTATCCCGATTCGAGAAGGATCTTGTTTTGCTCCCTTCTCACCAAGCCGGCGTTCCGTCCCGGAACGAAGTCGCTGTATATTATCACGGTGATGGTATAAAAGCAAGCTTCCTCCCACTCCCGTATAAAGCAAATATACAGCCGGTTGTATACCCAAAAGTATCACTGTTAGCATAGCCAGAAATGAGCTAACGGCTATCAATATCGAGGCTAGTGAGACATACCGGGTTAACGCGATCATTCCCACACCCATGCAGAGACCAAACAGCAGTCCTATAGGCCAGTAAATAGTCAGCAGTCCTCCTACATAGGTGCCGACTCCGCGTCCACCTCTAAACTTCGTAAATACAGGCCACGTATGGCCTGCTATCCCGGCCAGTCCGCCGGCGACTTGTGCCATCTCGGTGCCTATCACAATCCAGCCAAGATATACGGCCAAGGCACCTTTACCAAAATCCAGCAGGAGGGTAGACAATCCAGCCACCTTGCCTGCAGAGCGGAGCACATTGGTTGCCCCTGTCTTGCCGCTGCCATATTCCCTGACATCTATGCCTCTAATTAGGCGTCCCAGGATCAAGCCCACCGGGATGGCGCCGATACAATATCCCGCTAAGATGATCCCTAAGTATTGGATAATGAGCATCTTGGTCTATTCGGTTTGTTGAAACACGCCGTGTCGGGTCTATCGTTTCCTTTTGTTATCGTCTTCTCCCTTGCTCTTGAATACGAGCCTGATAGCCGTACCCTGAAAACCAAAGGACTTTCTCAACATGTTCTCCAGATAACGGCGATAGGTGAAATGTACCAGGCTTGCCCTGTTGACTATGAACGTGAAGGTTGGTGGATTGACGTCTGTCTGTATGGCTTTGAAAAACTTCAATCTCAAATGGCCTCTGCTGGGAGGAGGGTGGGCTGCCAGGGCTTCTCGGAATACGCGGTCCAGTGCTGTATCGGAAATACGTCTCTGCCGCTGGGCGTACACTCTCTTGGCCGTTGTCAGGATACTGTCCACACCGTATCCCGTCATGGCCGATACAAAGACGATTTCCATGTAGGGCATGAACTTCACCTTTTGCCGGATGAGGCTTGCCCATGCAGTGGTATCGGGGTATTCAGCCAGGTCCCATTTGTTCACTCCCAGGATGGCTCCTTTATGGGCCTTCTGTATGTACCCTAGAATGTGCAAGTCTTGGGAGGTGAGCCCTTCTACGGCGTCAATCAGGAGAAGTCCGATGTCGGCACGCTCAATAGCCTGCTCGGTGCGAGCCCAGCTGTATTTCTCCACTCCCGGTTCGATCTTGCCCCGTCGCCTGATGCCGGCAGTATCGATCAGTGTTATCGTTTCACCATTGTACATCAAGACCGAGTCCACGGTGTCTCTTGTTGTACCCGGTATTTCATGGACTATCTGCCGTTCTTCACCAAGCAACGTGTTGGTGAGCAAAGACTTGCCCACATTAGGCCTGCCTACAATGGCAATCTTTATTGCTTCGGGTTCAGGGACTTCCTCAACGGCCGGGGGTAAGTTTTCGACTATGGTGTCGAGTAAATCATCGATACCCTTGCCATGGTAGGCGCTTATGGTCTCCGGTTCGCCGAGTCCCAATTCATGGAACTGGTGGAGTTCTCGACGCTGGGCGGCCGTTTCAACCTTGTTGGCGACAAGTATAAGGGGCTTTTCCGTGCGTCTCAGCAGGTCGGCGACATCCAGGTCTCCCGGAAGAAGTCCGTCCCTGGCGTCGACCAGGAACAAGACCAGGTCCGCTTCAGCGATGGACCTTTCTACCTGCTCTCTGATCTTCTGTCTCAAACCGGCCAGCCTGCCCTCGGTTTCCAGCCCTCCCGCGTCCACCACAACAAACTCTCGCCCCTCCCAGGTCACGTCTGCCCGGATTCTGTCCCGTGTAGTACCAGGCAGGTCCTCGACTATTGCTTGTCTGGTACCAAGCATCCGGTTAAAGAGTGTGGACTTGCCCACATTGGGCCTGCCAACAATGGCTACTCTGGCTTTGTTCATGGTAATCCCAAGGCGGCTAGCTGAGCACTTTCTGCAATATGGCCTTCTGGATATGTAATCTGTTCTCCGCCTGATCGAAAACCACAGATCGCGGGTCTTCCAGAATGCCTTCGGCTAATTCTTCACCGTGATGAGCAGGGAGAGGATGCATGAACAGGGCGTCCGTTCTGGCCGCGCCTAACAGGTCCTTATTGACTTGATAAGGGGCGAATATCCTGCGGCGAATGTCTGCTTCCGGCTCCTGTCCCATACTCGTCCATACATCAGTATATACCACATCGGCCTTTTCTACTGCTGATTTCGCATGGAGAGTGGCGGTGACCTCGCAATTGTTTCTGGCTGCGTTTTTTCTGGCGGTCTGCCACGTGCTTTCTGGAATACCGTAATTGGCTGGGGAAGCAATGATGAAGCTCGTTCCCATCAATGAGGCGGCGAGGAGAAGGCTCCTGGCGACGTTATTTCCATCGCCTATATAGGCTAACTTGAGGCCCTTGAGGGTTCCCTTTTTCTCCTGAATGGTTAGGAGATCGCCCAGTGCCTGACAAGGATGTTCTTCGTCTGAAAGGGCATTGATTAAGGGTATGCCGGCATGCCGTGCCAGCTCTCGGACGGTCTGATGGGAGAATGTACGGGCGGCGATCACGTCCGCGTACCTGCTGAGAACCCTGGCCACATCTGATATTCTTTCCCGTTTGCCCAAGCCGACTTCCTCAGGCGAGAGGTACAGGGAAAAACCACCCAGTTGCCGCATTGCCACCTCGAAGCTGACGCGGGTGCGCAAAGACGGTTTCTCAAATAAAAGGGCAAGGGTTTTGCCGGCGAACTCAGGGGCAATCGCCCCTCGCTTCATTTTCAGGGCGTTGTCGATGAGATTCCGGACATCGTCACTGGTCAGGTCTCCTATTGAAAGTAGGTATCTTGAAGCTGCCAAGACTTGCCTTCTGTCCTTATAGCAGGGGCGATTACCATTTCGACCTGGTGCATCTGGGCCATGTTAGCAGCCCCGCATACGCCCATGGCGGTACGCAACGCCCCCACCAGATTCTGACTGCCGTCGGCCACTGTAGAGGGGCCGAAAAGAATGGTCTCCAGAGATGCCCTGGTGCCCACCCTGATGCGCTTGCCCCTGGGCAAAGCCGGGTGCGGGCTGGCCATACCCCATTGGTAGCCGTTTCCGGGTGCTTCTTCTGCCTGGGCCAGGATGGCGCCAAGCATCACGCCGTCGGCGCCAGCGGCGAATGCCTTGCACATGTCGCTGCCATAGCGCATTCCACCATCGGTGATGACGGCGACGTACCGGCCCGATTCGTCGAAGTAGTCGTCACGTGCTGCGGCGCAGTCCATAGTGGCCGTAATCTGGGGCACGCCTATGCCGAGTACCTGTCTAGTGGTGCAGGTGGCGCCTGGACCGACGCCGACGAATATCCCTGAAATACCCGTTCTCATGAGTTCCAATGCGGCTGTGTAAGTTACGCAGTTGCCTACCACAACCGGGATTGGCAATGACTCAATCAGTTCGGAGAATATGAGCCCTTTAAGGCTCTTGGAAAAGTGGCGGGCGCTGGTGACGGTGGACTGTACGACCAGTATATCGGCCCCTGCCTCAGCTATGATGGGGGCGAAACCTTTCGTATTGGCAGGGGTAACCGAAGCAGCACACACTCCCCCCCTGTCCTTAACTGCACGCACCCGGTCACCGATCAGGTTCTTTTTTATGGGTTGCGTATATATCTTCTGCAGCAAGGTCGTGACCTTGTCCTCTGGTGCCTGGATGATCTCATTGATGACTTCCGCCGGGTTCTCGTATCGGGCTTGGACGCCTTCGAGGTTCAGTACCGCCAGGCCCCCAAGTTTGCTGAAGAGGGCGGCGAAATCCGGGTCCACAACCGCATCCATTGAAGCGGCTACAATGGGGGTGGAAAAGGTCAATCCGGCTATTTTGAGGTCTATGTTTGTCTGGTCCGGGTTGATAGTCGCATCGCCTGGCACGATGGCTACTTCATCAAATCCATAGGAACGTCGTAATTCTCTAGGTCTAAATGCGGGCATACTGTTCTCTCCGGGGATGCTATTTAGTCCTTGAATATATCAAAGGGGATATTGAAAGTCAATTTGGTGCTTTCCGGGTGCCGCCCGTCCCGTGCCAGCAAGACGGCAATTTGGTCACGACTGTGCTTGTACCAAGGCCGCCCCGTGAACCGATGAAAGCGATGACCTTGGCCGGAGCCAATTTGTACTTATTGGTGCTGTGACAAAGTATCTGCACTGCGTCAAGCAATGCAGCACGGTCTATGAGTTTGGTCAGGTATTTCTCAACCAGCGGTTGTCGAACCATACCACCAGCGGCGGCAGAACGATGATAACGGCGACGAGCGAAAGAAAAACTATCATGACGGTGACCAGGCCGAAGTCCCGGAGCATTACAAAGCCTGAGGCTATCAGAACGGCAAATCCTCCCAGTGTCGTGATGGCGGAGGCTACTATGGCCCGACCCAGATTGGAGGAGGCGGTTAGCATGGAATCACGAGGCGACCTTCCCTTGTTCAGCTCTTCCTGATAACGCTCCGTCAAAAGCACTGCGAACTCTGTAGCGATGCCGATTATGATAGCGGCAAGTATGGCAGTCAGGGGATTGATTGGAATGTTGAATATTCGCATGGCCAGTGAGGACCATCCGATGATCAAGACCATGGGTAGTATCACAAACAGGGCCCGCCTGAGACTTCTGTATATGAGTAAGACCGCCCCGAATACCCCCAGGACACCGGCCACGATCATAGGGAGTCGAGTACCTACTACGGCTTCTACCGTCTGACTGCCCATTACAAGGCTGCCCGTAGGGCTAACGCTGACATCCGGTGGAGACTCGATTTCGGCCGATATCTGCTGTACGAGGTCGTTGATACTCTCGAGAGGCATCGGTCGTACCGGGAAGGAGACAGCTGCAGCACTCCTCTCCGGGTTGATCACCCTCTGGCTCAGTGGAGAAGGGATAGCGTTCAGTACCTGTTCTGCTTGCTGTTCGTCTGTGGGGAGTACACCCCCGGTGACCTGGACAATATATGCTGCTGGGCTGGAAACTGTTGTAAGCTCCTCATGCTGGGTTACCTGTTCCTGCCCGAAGGTAAGCATCCAGGCCAGGACCTCGGGATGCAGCACGTTGTCGTTCTCGATCAGGAAAGTGAGTTCGCCTGCATAGCCGGTCGCGTTCCGAATCGTTTGAAGGTCTTGAAGCTCCTCAACGTCCTGAGGCATCAGTGCTTCCCAATCAGTTGTCACCGGCAAGGTATGGTCCAAGCCTGCGCCGGCGAAGAATAGAACGAGCGCAACACACCATACCACCAGGACGTGCCCGACGACACGCCGGTTGATAGTTCCCAGGACTCTTTCCTCGCGGTGGCTGCCCTCTCTTGCCTCAAACTTGAGCTCAGTCAGTAATGCCTTCCGATCACGGATGGCCAGAATGGCGTTTAGCAGGAAGTAGGCCACCAGGTACGATAGAAAGATGCCCAGTATGAGGAGGATCCCGAAGTCCCTTACCATGGGCACGTTCGAAATCATGAGGGTGAGAAAGCCGATTGTGGTGGCTGCCCAGGCTATGCCCACCGCGGTGGACATGCCGGCGATGGAGTTGGACAGGGCTTCGGGAATGGAGTTTCGCCGCCGCAATTCCTCCTCGTACCTGTTCTGGAACTGCACTGAATAGTCTATTCCCAGCCCGATAATTATGGGCAAGACGCCGAGGGTGGCCATCGATAGCGATATGCCAAAATATCCCATAAGCCCAAAAGTCCATAGTGTGGCTATCAAGACCATGAGAAGAGGCAACAGCCGCCACCGGACGCGAAAGATTGCGTAAAGAAGGAAGAACATGACTACGATGGCTAAGCCAAACAGTATGACGAAATTCTGGCGTATATTGTCATTGATGGCCTGAAGGGCCGCAACCTCGCCCGATATGGTCGACTCCGCACCTTGGATGCGTTCTACTTTGAAGCGCTCCTCGACTTCCTCCAGCATACCAGCCAAGTCCTCGTCCGTAACGTCGCTGGATGGTACCAGGGTGATGAGGATATGGTCAGGCTTAGGTATTACTGGGTTTAACTCGGGCCTCACCTTCATGTCCTCGAACACGATTGCCCTGATAACCTCGGGGTTATCAAGCATGCCGGGGTCCAATGGCGGCGTGATTTGCTCCAGGGCGAACGTCAGAAAGGTTGCGGGGCTCAGAACGTTCACGTAGCGGGGATCCCGGGCGATATCCTCTTCCAGTTGGGCCAGGGTCTGCCGGTTCTGGGGGCTGGCCAGTATCTGAGGCACGTTGCCTTCCAGCAACACCAGAATCGGTTCTCCCCCGAAAATGTCATGATATCTATCGTAGGTCTTGAAGGTGCGAGAATCCCTGTCCAAAAAGAGGTCGAGCCCGGATGATATTTCTATCATGAATACACCCGGTACTGCTCCAACTACGAGGGCGGTAACCAGCAGCAGGAAGAGCAGGGGGTACCGCTGGAGAAAGAGTGCAACCTTCCAGGCAATTTTCTGCATTCTATATCAAGCTTGAAATTCTACTTCAGTCCCCCGGCCGGATCAGGAAGGAAAGAGGAAGGGTCCGGCATCTATCAAGCATTGTACCTTACCAAGTAATTAGAATCCACCTTGACATTTGGCAATTCGAGGTGTGGTTTGCCAAGACAAGCAATGACGAAAGCCACATTAGAACCGGAGCAACTGAATGACTGGTCATGGGGTTCCGGCTAGAGCAGAGCTTTGCTCAGTCTGTTTGGAGCATATCTGCCATGGTAGCTACCGCTCTGTCTTCTTGGCTCGCCGGTCATCAAACCATACTACCAGTGGGGGCAGCACGATGATGACCGCCACCAGTGCCATGAAAACGATCGTTATAGTGACGATGCCGAAGTCCCGGACCATGGGGAAGGTCGAGGCAATCAATACGACAAAGCCGGCAAGTGTGGTAAGCGCGGAGACCACGATAGCCCGGCCAAGATTGGAGGAGGCGGTTATCATGGACTCGCGGGGCGGTCTATCCTTGTCCAGCTCCTCCTGATAGCGCTCCATGAGCAGTACCGCGTATTCAGTCGCGATGCCGATGATGATGGCTGCCAGCACGGCGGTCAGGGGATTGATTGGGATACCAAAGAGGCGCATCGCAGCCGACGACCAGCCGATGACCAGGACCATGGGCAGAACGACGAAGATGGCCCGCCTGAAGCTCCGGTATATGAGCAGAAGTGCGACAAAGACCCCGAGAACGCCGGCTATGATCATGGGCAGCCTGGTACCCAGGACCGCATCTATGGTTTCGCTCCCCATGACCATGTTCCCGGTCGGGGTCACGGTAATACCTGCCGGAGGTTCAACGTCAGCCTCGATCTCCTCTATGATATCATACAGCTCTTCCATGGGTATGGGCACGACCTGGAAGGAAACCACGGCTGTATCTTGCTCCGGATTGATCACCCTCTGCACCAGGGGCGCCGGCATGGCGGTGAGTGCCATTTCCGCCTGTTGCTCATCGGGGGGGATCAAGTCCTCCGTCGCCTGAGCGATGAGTGAGGCGGGACTCGATACGGTGAGGAACTCGTCGTATTGGTCAACGTGCTCCCGGCCGAAGTCCAGCATCCAGGCGAGTATCTCCGGGTCCAGCATGTTCTCATCCTCGATCATGAAGATTACTTCACCGGCATACCCCGTGATCTGGCGTATTTCGCTGAGTTCTCGGAAAGTTTCTATGTCCTCCGGCACCAGTTCCTCCCAGCTGGTCTCGACCTGCAGGGTGTGGTCAAGGCCTGCACCGGCCAAGAACAGGGCAATGGCTATGCTCCAGACAATGAAGGGGTGGCGAGCGACGCGCCTGTTGATTCCAGCCAGTATCCTCTCCTGCGGCCGCCCTCCCGCCGCTGCCTCAGCTTTCAAATCCTCCAGGGAAGCCTTTCGATCACGGATGGCCAGGATGGAGTTCAGCAGGAAGAAGGCTACGAGGTACGATAGGAAGATGCCCAGTATTAGGAGGATGCCGAAGTCCCGCACCATAGGCACATCGGATATCATGAGGGTCAGAAAGCCGATGGTGGTGGCTGCCCAGGCTATGCCCACAGCCTGAGAAATGCCGGCGATGGAGCTTTCCAGTGCTTCGGCAATGGAAGCTTTCCGCCTCAGTTCCTCCTCATACCTGTTCTGAAACTGTACGGAATAGTCTATGCCGAGGCCGATGATTATGGGCAAAACTCCCAGCGTGGCCATGGACAGCGGTATTCCCAGATAGCCCATCAGTCCAAAGGTCCACAAAGCAGCTATGAGCACCATCAGGAGGGGCAGCAGGCGCCACCGGACTCGAAATATCAAATACAGGACCACGACCATGGCAGCTACTGCCATGGCCAGGAGTGTAACGATTTCCCAGCGAATTTCCTCGTTAACTGCCTGTAGTGCTGCTGCCTGCCCCGATACGGTTATTTCGGCGTCGATGACCGGTTCTTCCTGAAAGCGCTCTTCCATTTCGTCCACCATGTTCCCCATCTCCTGGATGGTGATATCTCCAGAGGGGACCAGTGTAATGAGGATGTAGCCGGGTCTTGGTATGACCGGTGCGAATTCGGGCTCCACCACCTGGTTGTCAAAGATCAGTTCCCTGACAAAGTCGGGGTTATTAAGCATTTCGGGTTGGAAAGGAGGTGGCATCTGTTCGACAGCTAACATGAGAAAGGTCATGGGCCCCAGGATGTTGTCATACCGGGGATCAGCGAGAATCTCCTCCTCGAATCGGGACAGGTTGTCCCGATTTTCGGGTTGAGCGAGTACCTCGGCGACGTTCCCCTCCAGCAGGGCAACAATGGGTTCTCCGCCAAATATATCCTGGTAACGCTCGTAGGTGATAAAGGTGGGAGAATCCCGGTCAATGAACAGATCTATGTCAGTTGTCACTTCCACCAGGAAGACACCAGGTATGGCCGCCAGGACCAGAATGATGACTAGCGCCATGAAGAGCAAAGGATGGCGCTGGAGGAACATGGCTATTTTGCAGGCGAGTTTTTGCACTTTTCACTCCAGAAACGCACGACAGTTGAGTCTCACTCCGGCCGGAAGGTGGCAGGGGAGCATGAATAAGAGGGAGACTATCTAATATTCTAGCTTAGCGGATGCCGGGGTAAGCCCTGACAGCATCAAATATTTATGACTAACTCTTGCACATCTACAACTGAGTCTGTATTGGTTAGCTCCATGCTATGGATGGGAGCCGATCAGCGAGCGGTACTCGAGTACTTGGCCGGGTAGGCTAAAATATCTATTGACGAAGTCCATCCTGTAGATCGTAAATCTCATCTCACCGTTTGAGACCGCGACAGGGTTCGTAACGCCCATACTGCATCAACGCCGTCATGAATGAAGACAGGACAAGGAATGAAGCGTGGCTGAAAGACCGTGGCACAGTAGAAGCCCTGACGAAGTTTTGTCGGCCTTGGAGTCTTCTCATTCGGGCTTGAGTTCCTCCGAAGCCCGGTCCAGGTTTGAAGGATACGGGCCCAACCAGCTGGAGCAAAAAAAGAAAACTCCTCCCTGGGTCCTATTCGTCAGGCAATTCGCAAGCCCCCTGGTTTACGTGCTGCTGGCGGCTTCCATACTCAAGTTCGCCATCGGCGCCTACCTGGACGCAGGCGTTATTCTTGCCGTGCTCGTATTCATGGCTATGACCGGCTATGTTCAGGAGTCGAGGGCCGAACGAGCCATGGAGGCGCTCATGCTTATGGCTGCCCCCAAGGCAAAGGTCAGGCGTGATGGGGCCGTGCAAATGATACCGGCAAGAGAGGTCGTTCCCGGTGATGTGCTCGTTCTCGAGGCCGGGGATAAGGTCTCTGCCGACGGAAGGCTTGTCGAATCGTCCAATTTGCAGATCACGGAGGCCTCGCTCACGGGAGAATCGGTACCCATCGATAAGCACAAAACAGTTCTCGAAGCAGATACTCCGCTGGCGGACCGGAAGAACATGGTCTTCAGCGGCACTACTGTGACGCGCGGACGGGCCACAATAGCTGTTGTCGCAACAGGCATGAAAACAGAAATAGGCAAGATCGCCGGCGCCATAGGTGAGATGGAAGCGGGCAAGACCCCCCTGCAGAGAGGAATTGCGAAGTTGAGCAACTACATTCTCCTGGCTGTCTTGCTGGTCGCGGGCTTGTTAATTGGTGTCGGCTTGTGGAGGGGTCTGGACTTGACGGAGACCCTCCTGCTGGCAGTTGCTGCCGCTGTGGCGGCGGTCCCCGAAGGCCTACCGGCTGCGGTGACCGTCGTTCTGGCGACGGGAATGCGGTTTATGGCGGGAAGGAATGCCATAATCCGTAAGCTGGTGGCCGTGGAGACGCTCGGTTCAGCCACGGTCATTTGTTCGGACAAGACTGGAACACTGACACTGGGTGAAATGACCGCTAGAAGGATATTCACAGGAAATCGCTGGTTGGAGATCACGGGTAGCGGCTACAATCCTGAGGGAGATTTTCGCGAAAATGGCGCCAAAATTGATCCGAATGACGACATCGATCTGGAGACCATGCTCAGAGTCGGCGTTCTATGCAATGATTCCCTGCTTGTAGCGGACTCCGACTGGAGCATAATGGGTGATCCTACGGAAGGCGCGATCGTGGTCGCCGCGGCCAAGGCCGGGATTGAAAAGGAAAAACTCGAATCCGCCCATCCCCGTTTGGATGAAATACCCTTCCAGAGTGAACGGCGCTATATGGCGACCCTTCATCATGTCGACGGTAAGCGTGTCGCCTATATCAAGGGGGCGCCGGAACGAATCCTGTCCATGAGTTGCCACTATCTTCGAAACGGGGATATGGCTCCCCTGGAAGACGCAGACAAGGAAAGGATCGAGAAAGCCAGTAACCAGATGGCGGAGCAAGCGATGCGGGTGATGGCCATTGCTTATGCGGACCATCCTGGTGAGATGGCCGAGTTACATGAGAAGGAGATAACAGGTTGCATCGTGTTTTTGGGCCTGATCGGTATGGCGGATCCCCCGCGTGAGGAGGCAAAAAGGGCCGTCAAGGCCTGTAAACGGGCCGGTATCAAGGTGGTAATGGTTACCGGCGATAACAGGGTCACGGCCAGCGCCATAGCCCAGCAACTGGAGTTGCCGAAAGGCGAGACGCTGACGGGAGCGGAACTGGAGAGAATGAGCGATGAGGCCCTGGAGGCGGAAATCGATGACGTCTCTGTTTTCGCCAGGATCGATCCGTTACACAAGCTAAGGATCGTAAAGTCCTTCCAGAGCATGGGACATACGGTGGCCATGACAGGGGATGGCATAAATGATGCTCCTGCCTTGAAGCAGGCTGATATCGGCATAGCCATGGGCGTTACCGGGACGGATGTGGCCAAGGAGGCCTCACAGATGGTCCTGGCCGATGACAACTTCGCTTCGGTGGTGGCTGCAGTTGAGGAGGGCAGGGCCATATTCACCCGGCTGCGGAATGTAACGTTATTCCTTTTGAGCGCCGGTATGGGCGAGTTACTGGCGATAGTCTTCGGTGTGCTAATTCTAGGAGAGGCACCCCTTCTGGCGTTGCAGGTACTCTGGATAAACCTGGTCACCGGCGTGATCATGGCCATCCCTCTGGGGTTTGAACCAAAAGCCGGGGACGAGTTGGAGTATCCTCCGCGTCATCCCAGGGTCGGGCTGCTGTACCGCGGCATGATGTTACGCATAGCCTTTCTGGCGACGATGCTTGGTGGCGGAGTCCTTGTCCTTTTCGATTGGACACGGGCCGGCGAGCTGGGAGAAGCGAGGACCATAGCTTTCTGCAGTGTTGTCGTCTTTGAGTGGCTCATGGCTTTTAACGCCCGGTCCGATCGGTACACAATGTTCAGATTGGGCATACTGGGCAATCGCTCGTTGCTCATTGCAGTATCCGCAGCTTTACTATTGCAGATAGCCGTTGTCTACGTTCCATTCTTGCAGGAGGCGTTTGGCACTGTTCCCCTCGGCATCAGGGAATGGGGCATAGCCATCATACCCGGACTGGCCATATTCATAATCGAGACTTTAAGGAAACTGGCATTCCCGGACCTCTTCGCCATGGGGAAGTGGCGACCTTAGTCTCAAGGTGGTGTTGATTCTGGACCACGCATAGGAGGCAGTCGGGGCCGCATGCAATTGCTCGATCCATGGTACTGCGACGATCTGGTCTTTCCCTGCCGCTTGCATCGAGCCAGGATATTTGTAATGGTGACTATTGGTCCTGTAAATGAGATAGGCGATCATACTTCGTCAACCAACCTCTTCCACCTCGAATACGTCATTCCGGATTATTGCAATGGCTGTTTCGACTTCAAGCTGCGGAAACAGGCTACGCATCACAGTCTTGGCTCTTCTCAGTTCTGTTAGGTGAAAGCTCTTCTCTTCTTCAAGGGAAGAGAAATTGTCGCTACCGCCGTATGCGCCACAATCAACGTGGTTGGACAGGATTACCTTGTAGATCTTGTGTAACTCGAAAGACGTCTTAACCTGCGATAAAATACTGTGATTGCTTTGCAAATCTTCAGGTCCTATTATGTTCTTAACCGCGCCCGCCACGGAAATGATGTCGCAGTCGCCCAGCAACCCTTTGCTTTCCATATAAGCTTTCATCGGTCCGGCAAGACGGAAATCCATGCAGTTTATGATTAGAGCGGAGCATTGACAACTGATCTTCTTGCCTCCTGATGCTATTTGGTCTCAGATTAGAGTAATGGCGCTATACTTGCAAGAGGGCAGTTTCGAAATCAGGCTTACTAGGTGCTGTGTTCGGATAGCGTTTGGCTAAATCCTCTAGGTGCAAACGGGGTAACAGGCTTGTTGAGTGATTTTACCTTGGTCTGTTTCTGGAGGTTTGCACCTCAGTTGACTCATTGTTATAATTGGACTTTAATAAATCGTTGAGCACGATAAATACTAACTGGAGCTAAAATTGGAAAAGGAAACTAAAGGGACTATTATTGAAGCGTATAAAATGCACGAAAAAGACACAGGTTCTGCAGACCTTCAGGTAGCCTTGCTAACCCGGAGAATCAACGACCTTACTGAGCACATGAAGCAACATCATCATGATCACCACACGCAACGTGGACTTTTGAGGTTGGTAGGACGGCGGAGAAGGCTCTTGGCCTATCTGCGACGAGAGGACTTGGCTCGTTACAGAGACCTGATCAGCAAACTTGGCCTGCGCAAATAATCTGCCCTGCCCCGGTCCATGGTTTTTCACTACCTGTGGTATTTTGGGAGGAGGACTACCTAGTTATGGCTTTAGTCATCGAATATCCCCTCGGGGATAAAAACATCACTCTGAAATCCGGGGACTTGGCTTTCCAGGCATCCAGTGCGGTAACGATCTCACTTGGTGAGACGGTTGTACTTGTCACGGTTTGTATGGCCCCTGAACCCAGGGAAGGGGTCGATTTTCTGCCGCTGACGGTGGACTACGAGGAAAGGCTCTATGCTGTCGGGAAGATCCCCGGCAGTTTTTTCCGTCGGGAAGGAAGACCGGGCCAGGCGGCGATTCTATCGGGCCGCCTAACGGACCGTCTGCTCCGGCCTCTGTTTCCCAAGGGTTTCTCCAATGAAGTCCAGGTTATTGCTACGGTGCTATCTGTCGACCAGGAGAATTCGCCCGAGGTTCTGGCTTCGTTGGGTGCTTCAGCAGCACTTGTGGCCTCGGAGATTCCTTTTAACGGCCCGGTAGGGACTGTGCGGATCGGAATGATAAACGGCGAGTTTATCATCAATCCTTCCTATTCGCAGCTTCAGGTGAGTAGCCTGGATCTCGTAGTGTCCAGCACGAAAGATGCAGTGGTCATGATAGAAGCGGGGGCCAAAGAGGTCAGTGAGGAAGTGATCTCGGAGGCCATAGCCTATGCCCACGACGTAAATCAGCAACTGATTGCTCTACAGGACAACTTCAGGGCGCAGATAGGTAAGCCCAAGGTAGAATTCAAGCCCAAGAAAGTAGATTCTGCCCTGGAAGCGGCCGTATTGCAGGCAGTCGGTGACAAATTTACCAGCTTCTTCGGTAAGAACAAGATTGAGCGCGATATCTTGGTTGAAGAATTCAGGAAAGAGATTATAAGGTCTTTTGCTAACGGGTACCCTGAACAGGATGTAGCCGCTGTTCTTGAGGCCAAGCTAAAAGCTGATTTACGGAGTAGCATACTCGATAGGGGAATGCGGCCGGACGGTCGTAAGCAAGAGGATATTCGATCTATTCAATGTGAGGTAGGAGTTCTGCCGCGCACGCATGGCTCGGGCCTATTCACTCGCGGCCTGACCCAAGTCCTGAACATCGCTACTCTGGGTTCAGTTGGCGATGAGCAGACTCTTGATGGTCTGATCCTGGAAGAGACGAAGCGGTTCATGCACCATTACAATTTTCCTCCTTATTCCACAGGAGAGGCCAAACGGGTAGGAACTCCAGGTCGCCGTGAGGTAGGCCACGGTGCACTGGTAGAAAAAGCTTTGTCAGCCGTCATCCCGCCCGAGGGGGATTTCCCATATACTATAAGGCTGGTGTCCGAGGTCTTGAGTTCCAATGGCAGCACTTCAATGGCCTCGGTCTGCAGCGGGACACTGTCATTAATGGATGCCGGGATCCCTATCAAAGCTCCTGTTGCGGGCATAGCCATGGGGCTGGTAACTGGTGAGGACAGCCGCTTTGCTGTGCTCACCGATCTCGAAGGTATGGAAGATGCCTATGGGGATATGGACTTCAAGATTGCGGGAACTGCAGCAGGAATCACGGCTGTCCAGCTGGATATCAAGATCCGGGGATTGCGGCACGAAATTATCGTGAAGACCTTGGAACAGGCAAGGACAGCGCGGCTATACATACTGGAGAGGATACGGGAGACAATCGCTGCCAGCCGGCCCACCTTGAGCAAGTATGCACCACGAATGGTGAAGATAAATATAGACCCCAGCAAGATCGGGGCTGTCATAGGGCCGGGCGGTAGAATGATAAGGGCTATCATTGAGAAGACGAAAGCCTCGGTGGACGTGGAAGATGATGGCTCCGTTTACATTGGTGCTACAGACGTGGAAGCGGCGGAACGTGCCATAGCCATGATCGAAGCATTGACCAAGGAAGTTGAAGTGGGCGGTATATATACAGGAAAGGTTACTCGCATACTGCCGTTCGGCGCCTTGGTTGAGATACTACCTGGAAAAGAGGGCATGGTCCATATAAGTGAACTGGCCGACTATCGCGTGCCCAGCGTAGAGGATATCGTCAAGGTTGGTGACGAGATAACGGTTATGGTCAAAGAACTTGATAGGGCGGGTGGAAAGATAAGCCTTTCACGCCGGGCTGTGTTTCAGTCCCCTGAAGAGGCTGCGAGGCCCAGGGGGCCGAAGGAACCGCCTCAGCGAAGACATGAGGAGCGGGGGCCAAGGCCGGGTGGAAGAGGGCCGGAATCTCGTCCCCGAGAATAAGACTTCCTATTGTGAATGAACAAGGAGGTGGACGGATGTCCATCCGGGTCTTGGTTAATGGTGCTCTGGGAAAGATGGGACTGGAAGTGATAAAGGCTGTGTGCAATGACACGCAGACTGAAATCGCTGGCGCAGTTGATATCAAGGCCACGGATAAGCTTCTTCTCTGTCCTGACCAATCCGGGTCTGTGCAGCTTTTTGTTGACTTGGAGACGGCCATGGGCAAGACCAAGCCTCATGTAATGGTCGATTTTTCGCAAGCTGATGGCTGCATGGCGGCAACTCGGATGGCGGCGCAGCAAAAGGTGAACCTTGTAATTGGCACTACAGGTTTGGCATCGCATGATCTGGTAGAGATCGATCAATTAGCGAAGGAGAATGGTATAGGGGTTGTTGTGGCGCCCAACTTCGCCCTGGGTGCTGTACTGATGATCCACCTGGCGAGGATCGCAGCCAAGTATTTTGACTACGTGGAGATCATTGAGAAGCATCACGAGCAGAAACTCGATGCTCCATCGGGCACTGCCATGTCTACGGCACGAGCCATGCGAGAAGCAAGAGAAGGATTATTCAAGCATCCCCAGGTCCACAAAGAGATCCTGAGCGGCACCAGAGGTGGCGAGATGGAGGGTGTTGCCGTGCATAGCGTCCGCATGCCAGGCTTGCTGGCACACCAGGAGGTTATTTTCGGTACATCCGGGCAGACGCTCACCATCAAGCATGACAGCATTAACCGGGAATGCTTCATGCCTGGCGTGATTATGGCCATTAAGAAGGTGTCCGAACACAAGGGCCTTGTCTATGGACTGGACAAACTTCTTGGGATATGATGGCTAAACGCGTTGCCATAGTCGGCGTTACCGGTCTGGTTGGGCAGCAGTTTGTCAAGGTACTGGAGGAACGATGCTTTCCTTACTCCTCACTCAAGCTCTTAGCCTCTGATCGCTCCACGGGGCGCAAGCTCAATGTGAATGATCGCGAGCTTGAAGTTGAAGAGACCTCGGACAGTTCTTTTCAGGACATTGAAATTGCATTATTTTCCGCCGGCAGCGACATAAGCGAGAAGTTCGCACGAATAGCAGCGCGAGCGGGTGCTGTCGTGATAGATAACAGCGCCGCTTTCAGGATGGACCCCGATGTTCCTTTGGTGGTACCCGAAGTGAACCTCGAAGATGTTTACCAGCACAAAGGCATAATAGCCAATCCCAATTGTTCGACCATACAAATGGTCGTTGCACTCAATCCTTTGCACAAGCTGAATCGAATCACCCGTCTGACGGTGTCTACTTATCAGGCGGTTTCAGGTACGGGAACTGCAGCTATTGATGAACTGGCCCAGCAGAGTTCCATGGTGCAGCAGGGACGAGAACCTGTAGCGGCGGTGTATCCTTACCAGATAGCCTTCAACTTGCTGCCGGAAATAGATGTCTTTCTCGACAATGGGTATACGAAGGAAGAATGGAAAATGGTCCAGGAAACACAGAAGATAATGCATGCCCCCGACATGGCGATATCCGCAACCTGCGTGCGTGTGCCCGTGTTTGTTGGCCATAGCGAGACCGTCCAAGTTGAATTTGAACGCCCCATGTCTGTTGAAGAAGCCAGGGAGATACTTGCCCAGGCCCCGGGCATCAAGCTGGTAGATGATCCCCCCAACAGAATATACCCCTATCCGGTTATGGCAGCCGGTCGCGACGAAGTCTTCATTGGTCGCATTAGAAAAGACGCCTCTCATCCCAACGGTTTGGTCCTTTGGATCGTGAGTGACAATTTGCGCAAAGGCGCAGCACTGAATGCAGTCCAGATAGCAGAAGAGTTGGTAAGAGCGGGTTGAGCACCAGGCGACGTTTATCTGCATCTTCCTGCTGGTCTCATCTCGTTCCCTGCAAGCAGGAAATGCGCCCCTTTCTGTAGTACGCCTGTCAAAACCGGGTGTGATTACCTGACCAAGCAGGGAAAATACCGGGTATTCCAGAGCAAGATTCCTTTCTAAGCTATATGGAACAATGGTCGAGATTGCTGCATGCTCATATAGGAAGCAAGTTTGGCAATTGCGAATCCAGTGATTTATAATGGGTAAGATTTCGTGACGCAGGCGTCACCTCTACTCTCTCCGGTTCCCGCCGGGGAAGGCGTAGTTAAGTCCTCAATACCGATTCTTGATGGGTAATCTGACCCAAAAAGGAGTGCAACGTTGGAAGAGCTGGGCCGTTTAATTACTGCCATGGTAACCCCGTTCGATGCTAGAGGTGAAGTTGATTACCGGCAGGCGAGAATACTTGCGCAGAGACTGCTGGCGTCCGGAAGCGATGGTCTGGTCGTTTCAGGGACAACGGGCGAATCGCCCACGCTCAGCAGGGAAGAGAAAATCAGATTATTTGCGGAACTCAAGGATGCCGTCGGCCAAGGAATAATTGCTGGCACAGGGAGCTACAGCACCAGAGAGAGTATAGAACTGACAAGGGAAGCTGAGAAAGCAGGAGCTAGCGCAATTCTGCTTGTCGTCCCTTATTACAACAAGCCCACACAAGAGGGTCTGTTCCAACATTACAAGGCGATAGCTGAAAACACCAGCCTGCCTTGCCTCCTCTATAATGTGCCCGGCAGGACCGTGACAAATCTGATGGCTGAGACCGTGATTAGATTGTCGCAAGTTGAAAACATAGTTGGCGTGAAAGAGGCCAGTGGCAACCTCGAACAAATTGCCAGGATAATACAGGAAACGCCAGACGATTTCCTTGTGTATAGTGGAAACGATGCGGACACTCTTCCCATTATGCTACTGGGCGGCTATGGTGTTATCAGTGTTGCTTCTCACTTGGTCGGTGAACGAATAAGGGAGATGATGGACCGGTTTGATGCCGGAGACATTGGAGAAGCTGCTGAGATCCACCGGCGTCTTCTGTCTCTATTCAGCGCTTTGTTCGTGGTAGCTAATCCTGTGCCGATCAAGCATGCCCTAAACTACCTGGGTTTTTCTGTGGGCAGCCCCCGTCTTCCCTTGGTGGAAGCTGATGAAACTAGCAAACGTGCAGTTGAGTCCGCAGTGAAAGCCCATTCCGTTTCTTTCCAGTCAGCCTGATCAAAAAACTATTCGGAGGAGGGAGATCACCTACATGAAGATAGGCCTCAAGGTGATTGCATGGTTCAAAGAGATCGGAAAAGGTGATATTGCGATTGCCGGCGGTAAGGGCGCAAACCTTGGAGAGCTTACAAGGTCGCGAATTCCAGTACCCCCGGGCTTTGTTGTTACAGCCAGTGCCTATTACCGCTTTCTTGAGGAAGCAGGGCTCATGGATACCATCAGCAGCCATCTCGACAATCTTGACGTTCAGAACAGCCAGAAGTTGGACGAAGCAGCCAACCTTATCAAGGAAATGATTAATAATGTTGCAATGCCGGCTGAAATAGCTGCCGAAATCAGGAAGGCATATGAGAAGATGGGAGGAGGGCATGTAGCTGTCAGGTCGTCCGCCACGGCGGAAGACTTGCCCGAGGCTTCCTTCGCCGGGCAACAAAGGACCTTCCTGAATGTGAACGGTGCCGATAACGTGGTCAAGGCGGTCCAAGGCTGCTGGGCATCCCTATACGAACCCAGAGCTGTTTTCTACCGCGTGGAACAGGGTTTCGATCACCTCAAGGTCGGTATCGCCGTACCTGTTCAAAAGATGGTCCAAGCGGAGAAGTCCGGGGTTGTTTTCACCGTGGAGCCCATGAGCAGTGACAGGGATAAGATTGTCATAGAGGCGGCATTCGGATTGGGCGAAGCTGTGGTCTCGGGTGCTCTGACTCCTGACCTTTATATCGTTGATAAGAAGTCCTTGAGGATCCTGAACAAGACAGTTGCCAGGCAGGAATGGCAACTGGTCCGTAATCCTGCCGGCACGGACTACGAAGACTGCAATTACGAAACAACCGTGGCGGAAGATTTACAAAATGCACGAAAACTTAGCGACGAGGAAATCACGACCCTGGCGAAGATTGCCAAGTCAATTGAGGACCATTACCTATGGCCTCAGGATATTGAGTGGGCCATGGAAGATGGCAAATTCTATATTGTGCAGACCCGTCCTGTGACAACACTTAAAGAGCAGTGGGATGGCGAAGTAGAGGGTGTCCTGTACTTCACACGGGAGGAAATATTGTCGGGACTGGCTGCAAGTCCTGGGGTGGCGGCGGGGCAGGTCCAGATTGTCTACCACCCATCGGAGATCCACAAGGTTGAAGCGGGCCAGATACTGGTGGCGGAGATGACCACTCCCGACTATGTACCTGCCATGAAGAGAGCGGCAGCTATCGTTACTGACAAAGGAGGGCGCACTTGCCATGCGGCTATCGTTAGCCGGGAATTGGGGGTGCCCTGTGTGGTGGGTACAGTTCATGCGACCAAGACCTTGCAGGATGGGCAGGTTGTTACGGTCCATGGCATGCAAGGCAAGGTGTATGAAGGTGAAGTCACGGAATTGATAGAAGCGGCCGCCCCTTGCGAAGACGATGATAGTGATGTCGAAACTATGGCCAAGGTCTACGTCAATCTGGCTAATCCTGACTTCGCGGAACGCATGGCAACTAAGCGGGTGGACGGTGTGGGACTCTTGCGGGCTGAGTTCATGATAGCAGGCATGGGTGAGCATCCACGCTACATGCTCAAGGAGAACAGGGGCCATGAGTTTGTGGACAAACTCGTGGAGGGGTTGACAACTTTTGCGGCGGCATTTAATCCGCGTCCGGTTGTCTACCGAATGACGGACTTCAAGACCAACGAGTATCGTAATCTCAAAGGCGGGGAGGAATTTGAGGAAGAGGAAGAGAACCCCATGATCGGGTACCGGGGTTGCTCACGTTACGTATGTGAACTCGACCTTTTCAAGCTGGAGATCGAAGCCATCAAGAAGGTGAGGGAGACCTACAGCAACCTTTGGGTCATGCTCCCGTTTGTACGGACGGTGAAAGAACTCGAACAGACGAAGATGTTGATGGAGCAACAAGGGCTTGTGCGATCTGAGGACTTCAAGCTATGGATGATGGTAGAAGTACCCTCGAATGTCATATTGCTGGATAAGTTCATAGACGTAGGTCTGGATGGCCTCTCCATAGGGTCAAATGACCTTACTCAGCTTATCTTGGGCATTGACCGGGAAAGCTCCAAGCTGGCTGATGGTTTTGATGAGCGAGATGAGGCTGTCCTCTGGGCGTTAGAAAAGACCATTACAACAGCCAAAGAAAGAGGTATATCCTGCTCCATCTGTGGCCAGGCGCCGTCGGTGTATCCCGAGTTGACTAGAAATCTGGTCGAGTGGGGTATAACCTCCGTATCGGCCAATCCTGACATGGTGGAACAGACAAGGAGAATTATTGCTGAAGCCGAGCAGAAGTTGGGCCGCTCATCCGGGTAGGTTTGTCGGGACAAAACAGGCAAGATGTGATTTCACCCCATTATAACGTTCGCCTTTGGCTGGAAGAGCGGGAAGAAGGACTCTCTCCGCATGCGCAGAAGAGCCGTTCTTCCTTGGGCCGGCTCAAGCCTGAAGATCCATGTCCCATGAGAACGGCTTTTCAACGTGACCGGGACAGGATCATACACTGCAAAGCTTTTCGCCGTCTCAAACACAAGACCCAGGTGTTTATCGCTCCACTCGGCGATCACTACGTGACCAGGCTGACGCATACCCTGGAACTGGCACAGATTGCGCGGTCCATCGCACGATCACTGAATCTCAATGAAGACCTAGCTGAAGCTATTTCTCTGGGGCATGATCTCGGGCATACGCCTTTCGGCCATGTAGGAGAAGAGGTCTTGGATGAGATTTCACCCTCCGGCTTTCGGCATAACGAACAGAGTCTCAGGGTTGTGGACCTGCTTGAAGCGGAAGGTAAAGGGCTCAATCTGACCCTGGAGGTCAGGGAAGGCATTTTGAAACATTCGAAGTCTCGGGGTGAGATCATGGGCAAGGACTGGGATGACCCCGAGACACTGGAAGCTCAAGTCTGCAAGCTTGCGGATGTGATCACATACGTGAATCATGACCTTGATGATGCCCTTAGAGCCGGTGTTATTCACGAACGAGATTTGCCTGACTCAGTACTGCCCTGTCTAGGGGGAACAAGATCAAAACGCATAAACGCCTTCATATCGGATGTTCTGGTGAACTCCTGGGCGGCCAGAGGAGAGTCGATCGGTCTCGATGCCCCACCGCTTATCAGGATGAGCCAGACAATGAATGAGAGTCTCAACACCCTGCGGGAGTTTCTTTTTGATCAAGTCTATCATTCCGCCGAGGTGGAAAGGGAGGCTGGAAAAGCGCGTGCCATCATCTACCTTCTTTACGAGTATTTCACCAAGAATGAAGACAAGCTGCCCGGCAGCAACCAGTGTGGCGACACTGTTCCAGCCAGAGTAGTGGACTACATTGCAGGCATGACCGATCAATATGCCCTTCATGTAGCTACAGATGCAGGATTGTATCCTTAATTTGAGTATAATAACAACGTGGGTACCAAAGGTATGACTGCGGGCATTATTGACGAGATAAAGCAGAGAGTTGACATAGTAGAGGTAATCTCTGAGCAAGTTCCAGGTTTGAAGAAGGCGGGCCGCAATTTCAAGGCGCCCTGTCCTTTTCATGCGGAAAAGGTCCCATCATTCTACGTCTTCCCTGACCGGCAAAGCTGGCATTGCTTCGGAGCTTGCGCCACTGGTGGGGATGTGTTCTCCTTTATAATGAAGCGGGAGGGCATAGATTTCGGCGAGGCTCTCCAGCTACTGGCGCGAAGAACAGGGCTTAATCTGGCATCCACCCCAGAAAGCGCTCAGAAGCAGAAAGAAGCTAACGAGCTCAAGGACATAAATGATTCTGCAGCGCAGTATTATCATCGCCTATTGTTGAAATCCGGAGAGGGACTCGCAGCCAGACGGTACCTTGAGACGCGGGGAGTGTCGGAGAGTGCCATCAAGGACTTTCAGCTGGGTTATAGTCCCGATGGATGGGAAATACTGAAATCGTACCTGGTCCAGAAAGGGTATGCGCATAGCAAGATTAAGGCGTCGGGACTTCTTATCGAGAAAGAGCAGGGGCGGCCCTTTGATCGCTTTCGAAATCGGCTCATGTTTCCTATCCGAGGCACGGACGGAAAAGTAAGCGGATTTGGTGCCAGGGCTCTTGATGATGCGATGCCCAAGTACTTGAACTCACCCCAGACGTCGATCTTTGACAAGAGCGGCAGCCTATACGGACTGGACAGGGCCAGGGCGGCCGTGAGGCAAGAGGACCTCCTGGTCATTGTGGAAGGCTACATGGATGTATTGGTCGCTCACCAGTATGGTTTCAAGAACGTAGTGGCTTCTCTGGGCACGGCTTTGACGGAAAAGCAGGTACGCTTGATTAAGAAGCTGACCAAGAATTTGACTCTGGCTCTTGATTCAGATGTAGCGGGGCAAATGGCAACTTTGCGTGGGATCGAGGTGGCCAGCGGGGCTTTTGATAAGAGGGTTGCAGCTCTACCGGGTCCACAAGGGATGATCAGGTTCGTAGACATGCTGGATGCCGGGATCAAAGTGATGGTTATGCCGGAAGGCATGGACCCTGATGACGTAATCAAGGCTGACCCAGAGCATTGGAGACGCTTGTTGCGGGATGCGGTATCCGTGGTTGATTTCACATTCAACCTGGTTGTTGGGAACCTTGATTTGAACAAGGTGGAGGCCAAGACCACAGTAAAGGAGCGTCTCTTACCCGTAATTGCTGAAATCAAGGAACATGTCAGCCAGGCCCACTATCTGCAGAAACTTTCACGCCTGGTGGGTGTGGACGAGAGAGATCTTAAATCTGAGTTGAGGCAGCTCAAGTCGTCATCGCAGCATGCGAGGGCTCCGGTGGACAAAGCACCAGTAAAGGCATTGAGAGACCCGCTCGCGGAGTATCTGATTGCACTACTGGCAAGATATCCTGCTCTCAGGTCGCACGTAGAGAAACTGTCGGCAGATGTTTTTCCGAACAGTGAGAGTCGTGAGCTTTATCTGGCATGGTGTAGCAGTCCAGCCTCTGATCTGGCCCAGGTAGAATTAGAACCGTCGCTACGGGAGTACGCGAATTCGATCTTGCAGAAAGAAATCCCTCCAATGATCGGTGAAGAGCAGGAGGGAGCTCTGCATGAGTGCATTCGCCGCTTGGAGAAGCGGTGGTTGCAGGAATTGAAAAGAAAAGAGATGGCGCTATTTACCGATGCGCAGGCAGAGGGCAAGGATAACGAATACGAACAGTTGCAGGAGTTGGGAATCGAGCGCAATAGCCGGTTGCTACAAGTGTTCTTGGACCAGAGGACGAGAAAGTAGCCGGTTTTCCTGGGGGTTATAGGATGGTATCAGAAAAGAACGATCTTTATCCGGAGTTTCCTTATTCTGGAGGTGGCGGCTGGAGGATGAAGGAAGTGGGTTCGACTGGAGAGGTGGGGCCCGATGCTGATCAAGAAACCGTTCAGGATGATTACGCGGCCATCTCGAGTGAGGCTGATGATCTGGAAGAGCTGGCTTCGGCTGCTCTGAATGATGTAGCGGTCCTCGAAGAAGAGAAGGCGGTGGAAGGTCCTGTCCCTCTGGCACCCAGGGTCGATGTTGAGGAACTGGAGGCGGCTGATGATCCGGTCCGCATGTACTTGCGACAAATCGGGAGAGTTCCCTTGCTCACGGCGGAGGAAGAGAAGAGTCTGGCTCGCAACAAGGAAGAGAAAGACCACGTCCTGGAAGTAGAGGAAGAAGCGTCTTTGCGCCTCATGAGGCAGCCAACATCTGCTGAAATTGTCAGGGGAATTCTGGAACGATTGGAACAGAACATCCCCGTATTGCTGGCAGCGGAACAGCACTTTGGAATAGTTCCTGGTGAGCTGTTGAGTGAGAGGATGTTCAGTCCCGAGTTGCGTTCTCATTTGGACCGCGAGCTAACCGAGGAATTGATCAACTCAATCGCTGAGCAACTGGAAAAGAGCCCGGGCAGAATCGAACAGGCGTTGAAAGACCTGTCTCTTGTAGGAACCCTCATACCTGATGAAATACTGCAGATAATTGGTCTCAAGCCTTTGTCCGGTTTTCCTGATTTGTTAAGAGACCCTGAATTCGTTGTAACTACCGACGCTCACGAGAACCGGTTTCGGAGACACGTGGAAGGGATAATACAGAGGGGAAGAGTGGCCGAGGACCGTTTGGTGGAGGCCAACCTCAGGCTTGTTGTGAGTGTTGCCAAGAAGTATGTGGAAAGGGGCATGTCTTTTCTCGACGTAATTCAGGAGGGCAATATAGGGCTGTTGCGCGCCGTAGAGAAGTTCGACTACCGGCGCGGCTACAAGTTTAGTACATACGCAACTTGGTGGATACGACAGTCCATCACACGAGCTATAGCTGACCAAGCCAGAACCATTCGTATTCCCGTACACATGGTAGAGACCATTACAAGGCTGTACAGGGCGACGCGGCGGCTGGCCCAGGAGTATGGGAGAGAGCCTACCATTGAAGAGATCAGCGAGCAGATGGAAATGCCTCCTGAGAAGGTTGAGGAGATACTCAAAATATCTCAGGAGCCGATCTCGCTGGAGACCCCCATAGGTGAAGAAGAGGATACTCATTTGGGCGACTTCATTGAAGACCGCAAGATCATGTCTCCTGTAGAGACTGCATCCTACGAGTTGTTGAAGGAACAGATAACCAAGGTCCTGGATACTCTGACTCCGCGCGAGCAGCGGGTCCTGAAGCTGAGGTTCGGTCTTGAGGATGGACGCAGCCGCACCCTGGAAGAGGTAGGCAGGGAATTTAAGGTGACGAGGGAAAGAATCCGTCAGATCGAGGCCAAGGCGTTGCGCAAGCTGCGGCATCCTACTCGTAGCCGGCGGCTTAAGGACTATCTGGAGTGAACATTACCAAGCTTTCCCCGGTAATATGCCTGAGTAATCCTTTTGGGTGATTTGGTGTTGTGGAGCTATTCAAAAGCTATGGGCAGGTGTATACTAAGTGTTTAGTTACCTAGCAAGGGGGAAGTAAATGGGATGCTTGCTTGGCCCAATATTCGGAATCATTAAGAATATACTGGCGTTCATCGGTCTTCTCACCCTCATAGTCGGTATAGTGATCGGTGTAGGCGTATGGCAGCTAACCCAACCATCGGCTATTGAAGGCAGAATGCATTCCGTAGTCTACACTGTGGCTGATGCCGTGGCGTTCGATCAGAAAGTAGAGGCCTTGGCCGACTGGCTGGCAAACCCCGAAATACCTGCAGGCTCCGAGACGGAACTCGTCTTGACCGAGGCTGAAGTAAGTGCCAAGATAGCGGCCGAGCTGGAAGGCTCGGACATGCCGGTGGATGTTAGCGACGTCTATGTCAATTTTGGCAGTGTCCTGGTTCTGGCCAAGGTTACAGCGGGCGGGATGACGTTCAATGCCGGTCTTGAGCTTGACATCAAGGTGGTCGATGGTGAACCCAGGATTGAGATCATCGAGATCTCCATAGGCAGGGGCTTCGGCGTCCCCGGCTTCTTGAAAGAGCAACTGGCAAGCGTGATACCAACCGAAGAGGGTCTGACGAAGATGCTGCGAGACCTGCCCGTAAAGATTGACTCTGTTGAAATAGACCCTGAAACCGGGGTGATAGTTTTCTCTGTGACGAAGCTGTAAGGCTCTGAGCCTGGAAACTCTAGAAGCTTGAAACCAAGCGGTCCGCTTTCAGCGGACCGCTTTCTTTCATTCATTTGATACATTCGAGGTCGTATGTTCCGGTCCTACTTGAGTTTTGACAACAGCCCTCGGCCCTTGCCGGCATCCAGTTGCTTCATTAATTTCTGGGCTTGCCGGAACTGGTTCAATAGCTGGTTTATATCCTGCGGGGTAGTGCCGCTACCTTTGGCGATGCGGCGCCGGCGACTGCCGTCGATAAGCTCGGGGTGCTGGCGCTCCTGTGGTGTCATCGAGTAGACAATTGCCTCAACCTTCTTGACCTGGCTCTCGTCCACTCCCTCGGGCAACTTCTTGGTTAATGAAGAAAGACCGGGAATCATGTCCATTATCTGGCCCATGGTGCCCATTTTCTTGACCTGCTGGAGCTGTTCCAGGAAATCTTCCAGATTGAAAGTGGCGGTCCGGATCTTCTTTTGCACTTCCTTGGCCCTGTCCTCGTCCATTACCGCTTCCGCTTTCTCGATAAGCGTAAGCATGTCGCCCATTCCGAGGATGCGAGAGGCCAGGCGATCCGGATGGTAGGGCTCCAAGGCATCCACTTTTTCCCCTACGCCCATGAACTTGATGGGCACGCCCGTTACGGACTTGATGGACAGTGCCGCACCGCCCCTGGCGTCGCCGTCCATCTTGGTGAGGATAAGTCCGGTCAGTCCTACTCTGGCGTTGAAAGCTTCGGCAACCCGTACTGCTTCCTGTCCCGTCATGGCGTCCACAACCAGGATAACCTCTGTGGGCTGCAGGGCCTTCTTGACGTCTTCCATCTCACCCATCAGGACTTCGTCTATGTGTAGCCGCCCCTGGGTATCGACGATAATCCAGCTTGAGGCAAGTTCCTTGGCTCGTTTCAGTGCGTTATTGCAGATGTTGGCCGGCGACATTTTGGGGTCCTCAGCGTGGACCGGTATATCCAGCTGTTTGCCCAAGACCTTCAACTGGTCTATGGCTGCAGGTCGACGGGTATCGGCAGCTACCAGTAACGGTTGCTGGCCGGAGCGTCGCAGATGGAGGGCAAGTTTTGCCGCTGTTGTCGTCTTGCCGCCGCCCTGAAGTCCTACCAACATCAACCGGGATGGGGGATGTCCGGCGGGGGTCAAGTGTGTCTGTTTTCCGCCAAGGATGGCGACCAGTTCCTCATTAACGATCTTTACGACATGCTGAGCGGGCGTAAGACTCTCCAAGACCTCTCCTATTAGACATCGCTCCCTTACCCTGGCGGTGAACTCCTTCACCACCTTAAGGTTAACGTCTGCCTCGAGCAGGGCCAGCCTCACCTGGCGCAGGGCCTCGTCAACATCTTTTTCGGTAAGCTTGCCCTTGTTTCCCAGCTTGCGAAAGACCTCGCTGATCTTTTCCGTAAGAAGTTCGAACATAATCCTTTAAACTCTCCAGAACAATTGTAATTGAACAAGTATACTCATACAAGGGATATCGGAACTACCAAGGTAACCACTTTCTGCCCGGATGTGGCCTCTAACCGGACTGGTACCGGGGTTGCTGGGTCCTGTCGATGGCATGTAGAATACAAGTTGGTGGCTGCCCAGCCACGGCGAAAGGATGGAATGCCTCGAAAGACCATTTCCGGGACTCCTCCACTGGAAGCCGAGATCACTCTCGATGGTACGGCCATTCCCTATAAGGTCAGGTACAGTTCCAGAACGAAATACCTTAGAATGGAGATAACCCCGGGCACCGGTCTGCTTGTAGTGCTCCCCAAGGGAAGGGCTCTGGAGGCGGCTGTTGACTTCCTGGAGAGAAGAAAAGACTGGGTCCTTAAGACCATGGCCGTGTATGGGCCCGTGCATGCTCAGAAGGATTGGGACCACGGTAGGAGGGTCAGGTACCTGGGCCGGGAACTTGCTGTCGAGGTGCGCCGGGAAGGTAAGGTCGATGGCGTCAGGTTGGTCAAGGACAAGCTGGTCATAACCCTGGTATCGGGAATCCATCCCGAGGTGCTTTTGGAACACTGGTGCCGCTTGAGAGCGTCCCAGGTCATCAAGGAACGTGTCCAGGCGCAGAGCAGGAAGATGGGAGTGACCTATAACAAGCTGCATATTCGTGCTCAGAAGACCAGGTGGGCGAGTTGTTCGGCCAAAGGCAATCTCAGCTTCAACTGGAGGCTGATAATGACTCCGGCAGACGTCATAGACTATGTTGTTGTTCATGAGTTGGCCCATTTGAAGGAACTGAATCATAGCCGGCGGTTCTGGGCGCTGGTGGCAGCGCACTGCCCCTCGTGGCAAGGGCAACGCAAGTGGCTGCGCGATAATGGCAGGCTGATGATTGAACAAGGCTAAGAGATATGATTTGCTTTGGATGCTGTCCCCATCCGGACCCTCGAAGAGGCTTTGAGGGTTAGGTTACTTGTTCGCAGCTTGCCGGCAAGTGGGCCCGTCCATAAGAAGATGAATATAAGCGGCGCAGTGAATACCGGTCCTTGGACATCCTATAGTCGGGCTCTCTTGGTCACCGGGTTTTTCGTTTTGCGATAGAACAACAGTCATAAGAAGGGGGGAGAATGACCAATTGAGAATAAGTGCAGGCTGCCAAACATGGGGACACCCCGGCTCTTCTTCAGAAGAGGCCTTAGCAGGTCGTGACTATCATTCAGCTTGCTCCAGCTCTTCCTGTCTGTGTTCGCAGAGGTCCATGTCGAGAAAGTCCTGGTTGCCGGGCAATTCCATGTAGAATCTGGACGTGTAATCGATGTGCACCGTGACATTGGCCAGGCTGCATCCGAGCACATGACCACCCCCCTGACGGTCAGCCGTTATGAAGTGCAGGTGATATCCGGGCAGGTTTACGCCCTGAATGTAACAGGGGGTCCAGAACCCTACCATGACGCCCTCCACGTCCTCAAACTCAAAGATCGACTGGTCTTTCACAACATCGATCAGCGGAGGATAAGGTACCTCCTGCTTGGCCACGCTGCGTGCCTTTACATAATCGAATCGTCCCTCTATTTTGATGGCGTAGAACAGGTTCCGGCTGGGTAGCAGATCGTCCAGGTAGGCTTCCAAGGCCTCGAAGTTTGCGGCCGATTTCAAGATGAGAGAGGTGTCGGGTTCAAAGAATGTGACCATGGCAAAGGGTGCGGTTTCCGCACCTGCAAGCAAAAGCGCCTGACCGTCGAAGGCAACCTTGTAGAACTCTCCGTCCAGGGCCACCAGCTCGCCATCGAGACCATGCAAAGTGCCTATGCCAAAGTCGCCCTTCTTACCCAATTCATCAATGGTTATTTCTCCGTGGTAGTGTCCGTCAAGAAGAGCGTTTATGGTTGAGAACTGATACAGTGTGTCCCTGTCCTGGGTCGCGGTAGCGGCGCAGCCCAGGATGCACGCGGTGACAAGCACGAGGGCCATCAGGCAGCGAAGCATGCGCATAGTTTCCTCCGAGACCGGATTTGGCGATCATGGTGTCCCAAGGAAGATCCTTGGCGGGGCCTTGGGCCAGAGCCTGCCGGTAGTCTATCACTTCTCGCATGGCAGTGCATGCGTAGCTGGTTATGCAGAGTTGCGGGGCCTCTTCGATCTCCGCAGAGAGGAGTGTTGAGGTGCGCTGGTATCGTTGTCCCCCTTCCTTCAGCGTGTCTTGTGCTCTTCATGCCCTGCCAGGTGCTTGCGGGCACGGCCCAGCAGCCGGGCATTGATAGCCACTATGACTGTGGACAGGGACATAAGGATGGCACCCACGGCCGGGGGCAGTATTATGCCCACCGGCGCTGCCACACCGGCCGCCAAAGGGATGGCCACGACGTTGTACCCCGTAGCCCACCACAGGTTTTGGACCATCTTCCCATAGGTGGACCTGGAGAGCTGGACTATTGCTGTGACGTCGCGGGGATCAGAACGGACCAGGACGATGTCGGCGGATTCCATCGCTACATCTGTTCCGGCACCTATGGCTATGCCTATGTCGGCCTCTATCAGTGCCGGTGCATCATTGATGCCATCACCGGTCATGGCCACTCGCAGTCCCCGGTCCTTGATTTCCTTTATCTTCTCCGCTTTGGCCTCCGGCATCACCTGTGCAAAGTACTCATCCAGCCCCAGTTCCCCGGCCACCCACCGGGCCACGGCCTCTGAGTCACCGGTAAGCATCATGACCCTGACCCCCATTTCCTTCAGTTGCTGCAAAGCCTCGTGAGACTCGGGGCGAATGATATCCGCCAGGGCGATGGCCCCCTCTACCTTGTCGTTGATCATGACAAATACAACAGTCTTGCCTTGGCCGGCAAGTTCCTGCAGTTGTGGGCTGTCAATCTCCTGTTCCTTTTCCTTCAAGTAGCTGGGACTGACAATCTTGACCGGCTTGTCATCAACCCTTCCTTCTACACCCTGGCCGGCTATGGCCTTGAAGTCCTTCGGCGCCGGGAAGTCGATGCCCTGTTCTCTGGCTGCCTCGACCACCCCGGCGGCTATGGGATGCTCTGACTGGCTCTCCAGGGATGCTGCCAGGGCCAGCAACTCTTTATCACGCGTTTGCCCCAGAACAACCGTGTCTGTCACGCCGAAACGGCCTTCGGTGAGGGTGCCGGTCTTATCGAAAACCACGGCATCAAGTCCCCGTGCTCGCTCGAAAGCTGTCCGGTCCCGGATGAGCAGTCCCACACCCGCGGCCAGGGTAGTGGACACGGCGATCACCAGCGGAATGGCCAGTCCAAGGGCATGCGGGCAGGAAATGACCATTACGGTCACCATGCGTTCAATGGAGAAATCGGCAGGCTCGCCCAAGCTGAGCCACACCAGCAGAGTCGTGATGCCCACGCCTAAGGCAACCAGGACCAGCCCAAAGGCCACTCTGTCAGCCAGGAACTGTGTTCGTGAACGTGTCTCCTGAGACCGGCGCACCGTTTCCACCACCTGCGCCAGATAGGTCTCCTCCCCTGTCTTACTTACCTGTACGGTGATGGCCGAATCCCCGTTGATGGCACCGCCGAATACCTGATCGCCTGATTTCTTTTCCACGGGGCGGCTCTCGCCCGTGAGCAAAGCCTCGTTGACGCTGCTACGTCCCTCAAGGACGGTGCCATCTATTGGTATCTTTTCCCCGGGCTTCACCAGCACCCTGTCTTGCTTGTTCAAATCGGAGACTGAGACCTCTCTGGTGGCACCGTCATCCATAATCAAGTGGGCCTCTGAGGGCATTATCTTGACCAGTTCCTCGAGAGCTCCTGAGGCGCCCATGACCGAGCGCATCTCCAGCCAGTGGCCCAGCAGCATGATGACGATCAGGGTGGAGAGTTCCCAGAAGAGCGGCTCACCTTCCAGACCGAAGACTATGGCGGCACTGTAGACATAGGCCACGGTGATGGCCAGTCCGATCAGGGTCATCATGCCCGGCTGGCGGCGGCGTATCTCGCCGATGAGGTTGGTAAGGAAGGGCCATCCGCCGTAGAAATAGATGATGGAGGCCAAGCCCAGGGCCACCCACTGGTCGCCGGGGAAGTCCACTATCTCCTCGATGCCCAGGAGTTCCTGGATAAGGGGCGACAGAATCAACACGGGGATGGTGAGCGCCAGAGATACCCAGAAACGCCTGCGGTAGTCCTCCACCATGTGTGCATGATGCTCCCTGCCGGGGGAACCCTGGGGCGCTCCGCCGCCGGCATACCTCGTGCCGTGTTCACCATGGGTCGTCTGCTCCTTCTGGCCATGGTTACCGTGCGGTCTCTCTTCCCCATGCTGTCCTGGTTGACTGTGGCCCGGATGTGACTGACGATCGTTGCCATCCTGGTTCTTTGGCATAGGATACGCTCCGCTGTTACGTGATTGGCTATCAGTACGTCTGGTCTGATCAGGTTGAGGGAACGGGAGCTTCGATACGGTTCAGAGTGCGCTGGATGAGTTCGGTAAGGGCCGGGTGGATATGCATGGAACCCAGGATCTCGTCGGTATGGCCACCTGACGTCATGGCATTGACCACTTCCTGGATGATTATGGAGGCATGGGGTCCGATGATATGGAAGCCCAGGATTCTGGCTGATTCCAGCTCGATTATGGCCTTGGCGAAGCCTGCCTCCTCCATCATGGCTTCACCCTTGGCCACGTCGGAGTACTTGGCCCTGCCGATGCCAATTTCGAATTGGCTGGATGCTTGAGCTTCGGTCAAACCTACGGATGCTATCTGTGGCCAGGAGAAGATGGCACGAGGTGCGGCACTGTAGTCCATGTCAAGATGTGCACCGTGAAAATGGTTATGCGCCGTCAGGCGGGCCTCCTGGTTGGCCACATGCGTAAACATGTAGAGGCCGTTGGCATCTCCTACAGCATAGATGTCTTTAATATTGGTTTGAAGCCGGGGGTTCACCTTGATGAAGCCTTCGTTATCAAGTTTCACCCCGGTCCAATCGACGTGGAGAAGGTCGGCATTGGACCTGCGGCCGGTTGCAACAAGGAGCGTATCAGCCCTGACGTCCAACCTTCCTCCTTCTTTGTTCCTGGCCAGAATGGCGATGCCACGCTTGCCATCCGGCCTTACCTCTTCCACCTCGGTTCCCACATGCACCTGCATGCGGGTTTTCATGCGTTCCTTGAGAAGGCCTGATATCTCCGGTTCTGCATAGGGTATGAGCCGGTGTTCTTTCTCTATCAGTGTCACACGGGTTCCCATGGCGGCAAAGAAGTGGGCATATTCCACACCGATATAACCACCGCCGAGAATGACCATGCTTTCCGGTGTCCGGGTGAGCTGAAGAAGGGTGTCACTGGTCAGGTACTCAATTCCGTCCAGGCCGTTTATCGGAGGTATATTGGGCCTGGAACCTGAGGCGATGAAGATGGTGTTTGCCCGAATCTGCCGGCCCCCAACATCCATCGCATAATGATCGATGAACCGGCCCTGTACCTCGTAGAAGTCGATCTCGTCCGAGCCCTCTATGCTTTCTCTGACATAACTTGCACTGCTTCCTATGCTCTGCCTCATCCGGTCCATGATGGAGCCGAAGTCGATGCTGTTAACCTGGGCTGCGATGCCCAGTTTGCCGGATTCCTGGGTCTCCATGACCTCGTCGGCAGCCTGGAGGAGCATCTTTGATGGAATACAGCCGAGATTGAGGCATGTTCCACCAAGGGGACCTCTGTCAACAAGGGCGACCCTTTTCTCATGGGCCAGGGCCTCATCCACAAGGATTAAGCCGCAACCGGAGCCGATGACAATGACGTCGTATTCCTTCATCCCTCCTCCAATGTGCACTCTGCCGGTGTACAAGGCTGACTATGGGTGCGCGTGTGGTCGCAGACACCTCAAGGGTCGACTCTACTATGATAGGCGGGATAGAATCGAGAAATCATAAAGTGACCAGGTAAAAGATTGAAAAGGTATAACACTTGGCAGGAACAGCCGGGGATGCTGCTTCGGTGTGGTCTTTTTTTGACGGCCGGCCCAAGAAGGGGCCAGACAGCACTGATTCCGGAAGGCTTCCCGGATTGCCCAGGTAACTGGGCGTAGATCGGCCAAGCAATCGTGGACATACGCAAGAATGATCAGGTCTTGACGGTTATGGGCTTTTGCAGGATCATCATAACACGCAGCAAAGCGGATTGATCGCCACCTGGTACAGGTCACGGCTCTAATCCTGCAGACATACTCGAGGACGGTACCTGAAGGACAACTCATGCTACGAAGGAGGTGGAATGGGCCACGCAAGAGACGTATTCAGCAGCTATGATCCAACTACAAGGCTGGAAGACTGCCCGGCTGATTTTCTGGCCAAGCTGGCGAGAGAGTACGCCAGATCTTATCTGGCCATGGACGGCATCTGGAACGGATCGGTAACTCGCAGAGTCGGGGAGAACGAGGCCATGGAGTGCGAACTTGTTGTGTGGCAAAGGATGGCCAACTACCTGCTTCCCAGGATTGCCGGACTCCTGGGCATCGAATTGCCTGTCACAGACCTCGTAGAGGCTCTGAGAGTGTGGCAGATCACACCCGATCAGGTGGTGCCGGATGTCTACACGATCGAATACGATATCAAGAACAGGTACCACGTTGTTGGGACCGTGACGAAGTGTGCCACCCTGGACAGGTTCGAAAAGAACGCTCCCGGCATGATCAAGACTCTGTGCCATGGAGTGGAGGTGGCGGCCGTTGTTGCGCAGTGCCAGATACTTCATCCGAGGATGGGCGTCACACCTTTGAAACTGCCCCCTCGGGCTAATCCCGGCGACGTAGCCTGCCAGTGGGAGTACAAGCTGGACCTGCGTTCCGGTGGGAGCCCAGAAACTGCTTGATTCTACGGGTCCTGCAGGTCGGTGATTTCCGGCACAGGTGCCATCGGGTCTGTCTATTCGGTAGTCCGGGGACTTCTGCCCTTTCTTTGCCCTCTCCTGCGTGGCATAATGTATGTATGCGGAACGAGGGCGCTTTATTATCGTGCATAGCCCTTGGATAACCTAGCAAGGAGGCCCCCAAAATGACGCCGGATAATGCAAACCCCCATTCAGCGCCCTGCGGCTTGTACTGTGGGGCGTGTACCATGTACCTTGCGGGGCGGCGAAATGACCGCGCACTTCTTGAGCAGATTGCCCAGGTGTTGACGGAACGGTTAGGGCAATCTGTCACCGCAGACGACTTGGCCTGTGATGGATGCATGGCCGGTGGCGACTTGGCGGTGATGTGCAAGGACTGCGATATCCGTTCCTGTGCTATCTCGAAGGAGATAGTTGACTGTGCAGACTGTGAGAAATTCGCCTGCCAGGTACTGCTGGACTTTACCAATGACGGTTTACCGCACCATGCCGAGGCTATCAGCAATGCCCAGAGCCGTAAGAGCAAGGGAACAAGCAAGTGGGCAAGACAAGAAGAGGGCCGGTGGAGCTGTCCGTCGTGTGCTGAACCCACCTCGTGGTACGACAATACCTGCGCGTCTTGCGGAACGCGCCTGACCCGGACTTTCAGCCTGCCATAGCTCGTGCCCTGTTACCATGAAGGCCTGGGGGATACGGCAATCGCTATCCGAGCCGTCGATCGAGTTGTGCAGAGGGCGTTAACGACGAGCTGTGCTCGTTTGCGATTACTGTTTTCAGTCCAGCCCAAGTAACTTGAGGGCTCCAACAAGGGTCTCAGTCATGATGAGGCAAACTCAACTCAACAGGACGTCCAAGTCCAGCGGCTTGCCTTTGGATGGTTCCAGCCTGAGCCTGACGGCCCCGGCCGGGCAGGCATCCTCGCAGACTCCACACCCCATGCATTTCGCTTCGTCAATTTCCGCCTTTTGCCCTTCGGCTTTGAGGATGATGGCGTCAAAATTACACACGTTGTCGGCACATACCGCACATCCGTTGCAATCCTGTGTAACCTCCGCCACGTAGCCCGAAGGGGCCATTATGGGCACCGTGCCGCCCAGCATGTTCCACATCTTTATCCCCACACAGCAGCAACTGCAACAATTGCATATGGCCATGAACCTGTTACCCATTTCTTTCTTGAAGTATGCAGTATGGACGGCACCTTTCTCGTGGACGAACTCCAGAATCTTCACAGCCTCGTCTTGAGAGATCTTGCGAAACAGTTTGTTCTCCTCAGCTATGAATGAAGCGAAAGGATCGCCTATAAAGAGACAGGCTTCCTGTGGAGAGGGTAAGCAAGGGTTTTCGGACATCATTCTGCAGACACACGTACCCAAAGCGATGGAATCGTTACTCTTCAAAATGATATCCTTGGCCAATTTGAAAGGCATAACCTGCTCGGGCAGGCTCAAGTCAATATCGCGTTTCTGGCTGACCAGTTTGACCGCGTCCTGCAGCTTCACAACCTTGCCATGATAGGTGTTGGTGTCGAAACTTAGCGAGGCATCGCCCACTTGCTGTACGTAATACTTCAACATTTCTTCGATGGTCTCGTGCAACTCCTCAGGCGGGTTAGCCGGAAGCCCGGATGCCTGCATGGCGTAGTAAATGAACCTGTCGATGTACTTCATGTAAAGGTAGGCGGGGAAGAAATCGAATTTGTCTTCAAGCGGATAAACGTCATAAACAGCCTTGACCAGTTCGTGATGCATAATCCCTCCTTTCCTGAGCTAGCAGCCAGGTACCGCAGAGATCTTCGCCCTTTTGTCTCTGAGGTGATGGGAAGAACCTACCACAGTGGCAAGGTCATAGTCAATTGGCCAGGCGTTGGTTTCCTGGTCGGTTGGGAGCATTGCCGCCAGCTGGCGGGGCTGGCAACCAATATTGCTTGGCTTAGTTAATCTTGGCTCGTTCTGGGTCCGCACTTCTTGGCTAATACCATTGACGTAGAAGACCGGTTATAATCTGCCATATCTTCCTCACCTGACAATTACTGAAGGAAAGGGGGGCCAAATCGATGGAGCAACTATGCTCTCTCGTCGTCGATCTCAATAGAGACGCGGTTGTGAATACTGTAAGGACCAGATTGGAGGTGGGTGAGGACGCCATGCAAATATTGGCCGAATGCCGCCGGGGCATGAGTGAGGTAGGCGATAGATTTCAGCAAGGTAACTACTATCTGGCCGAACTGCTGCTTTCGGCGGAGATCTTCAAGGAGGCAGCGGCCATACTCGAACCGCACCTGGCAGGGACGCGTTCTTCCGTAACGGCGGGCAAGGTTGTGCTTGCCACATTGCGGGGCGATATCCATGATCTCGGCAAGAATATCCTGGCCACCCTCCTGCGGGCTCAAGGTTTCGAAGTCTACGATCTGGGAGTGGATGTGCCGCCTGCTCGGGTTGTTGAGGCCGTCCGGGAGGCATCGCCTGACTTCGTTGGTTTTTCCGCACTGATCACGACAGCCTTCCCGTCCATGAAGGAAGCTGCCGACCTGCTCCGGAAGGAGGGTCTAAGGAACAAGACCAGAATCATGCTGGGAGGCGGTGTGACTACACGGATGGTTATGGACTTTGTGGGGGCTGATTTCCAGACTACGGACGCGATGGAGGGCGTAATATACTGCATAAATGCTATGGGGGTTAAGTAGAATGGCAGTGGAAAGCATGAAACCAGCCGAAAGGCTTTGGGCGGCCATGCATTTGGAGAAACCTGACCGTGTTCCGATAGTTCCCACACTGCTGCCTGAACCAGCTGCGTGCTTGACGGGCGTGAGTCTGGCGGAGGTGGCGGCTGACAACGAGGTGGCGCTGAAGGCCATTCTGCAGGTCTTCGATCAGTACGGCGGCTGGGATGCCATTTATCCTGGTTCCTACACGCCGCTGCAACTTCAGGCCAGCAACGTCAACCAGTTGAAGGTCAGGATCCCTGGCAGGGACCTGCCTGACGATTATATGTGGCAGTTGGTGGAAGAGGAAATACTCAAGCTGGAGGACTATGACAAGATAAGCGAAATGAGCATGGACCGCTTCTACTATGAGGACTACCTGTTCCGCATAAGCGAACTAACCCTGGAGGAGGCGGCCAAAGAAATTGAGGCTCTAGTGGCGACCTTTACCTCCTTCCTGGATGGGTGTGATGACAGGGGTGTACCGCCATTATTCATGGGCAATGGGATTCATCCATTTTTCGCTCTGTCACTGATGCGCTCTATTGTTCCCTTCACCCAAGACCTCTATTACAATCCGGAGCCGGTGGAGCGGGCCATTAAGAGGATGACGGAGGACCTGATCGCCACCCAGCTTCCGCTGGCGAAGGCCTCGGGGCTGGGTACTTGGCTTTTCACAGAGGAACGGGCTTGTGGGTTC
>PUNJ01000204.1 GCA_003551705.1 Chloroflexota bacterium
GTATCACCGATCACGACCTCGCTGGAACTCCAGGTTGGATTGGAGCTGGCAGAACTGATGGGCTTCGACAAGCAGCAGGCTTTCGGACATATAACATCCGGAGGCACCATCGCCAATATCGAGGCATTGTGGATGGCTCGCAATCTGAAGTCCATCCCCAAGGCCATTAAGCAAGTGCGTCCGGACCTGGTCGAGGGCATGTCGGACCGGATGTTGATGAACCTTTCGCCACAACAGGCCCTCGAACTGCTCTCACGAGCCGAGGAGCAAATAGAAGATATCAAGCGCTTGTCCATCCGGGGCAAGGGGGTCGAGTCTGACGGAATCGGCAAGGTGGTCGTTCCCAGAACGCGCCACTACTCCTGGGACAAGATGGCCGACGTGCTCGGGATAGGACAGGACAACCTGATAGCGGTGGATGTTACGGACCACTACCGCATGGATATCAACGACTTCACCAGAAAGGTCCAGGCCGCAGTGGGCGAAGGCAGTCCAATACTGGCTGTTATCCCGGTGGTCGGGACTACGGAAGAGGGGGCGGTCGATCCGGTGCACGAGATTCTGGCGGTACGGGAACAGTTTGAGGCACAAGGCGTGTCCTTCTACATACATGTGGATGCCGCCTACGGCGGCTACATACGGAGTCTTTTCACCGACAGAGAGAAAGGGTTCCTCACACTTGAGGACCTCGGCACATCACTGCGCGAGAAACACATCATAATGGACTCCCACCAATACCCGTCGGAAAGCGTTCATAGCGCCTTCAAGGCCATGTCATTTGTGGACTCCGTAACCATAGATCCGCACAAACTTGGATACGTTCCCTATCAGGCAGGGGCGGTCGTGTTTCGCGACAAAAGAATTCGCAATGCCGTATCATACTTCGCACCGTATGTTTTCGAAGAGAAAAACCAGACCCAGAACCCGGTCCTGCTGGGAAGCTTCATTCTGGAAGGCTCGAAGTCAGGGGCGGCTGCCGCTGCCGTGTGGGCGGCACATCAGGTGGTGGGACTGGACATGGAAGGATACGGCAGAATAATCGGCAAGTCCATAGACGGCGCAGTCAAGTTCTATTCCCGCATGGTAGAGCAGAAAGACATTCACGCAGGCGGCAAGGTTTATCACATGGTCCCACTTGTCAGGCCTGATACCAACATCGTGGTCTATGCCGTTAACCGGAATGGCAATCGCAGCCTGCAGCTTATGAATAACCTGAACAGGGCGATCAAGGATAAGCTCCAGTATACCCCCGGCAACCTGACTCACAAGTACGATTTCGTGGTCTCTTCGACCTCCCTTACACGGCAGGAATACGGCAATGCACCACTGGATTTCTTGAAGCGGCTGGGGATTCCCGAACGCGAATGGGACGAGGTAGGCGAGGTCTTCGTTCTGCGTTCCACCTTCATGAGTCCTTTCACTACAACAGATTTCGCCGACATGGACTGCGTAAGCCTGTTCTTCACCTGTATTCAAGGTCTGTTGCAAGATGTATCCTGACCATGCTTTCGACAACGCCTCCAGCTTCCGAGTAAGTGGCAGGCTGGAAGGCAGAGGCCTTCCAGGACTGATCTGGACCAGGCAGGTTACAGATCCCGTCTCCGGCCACGAACAGGACCAATTGCAGGTTTGGCATAGTGCCATACCGGACCAGCCGCTGGTATCGGGATGGTCGCTGTTAGCTCCTGTGCAAAAAATATTTGCCTGTTTGTATAATTAGCCTATAAACTAAAGTTACAAATACTTCATTTGATCAGCAAGGATCGGTCTATCGCTGTGGGTAATCAGTATGGTTATGCCTGGCAGACTGTGAGAAATCTCGGCCCCCGACAGCCCTCTGATTTCCGCCAATCACTGAGAAGCCGGTAAGAAGATAATGAGCACAATATCTCGCATACTCATTCTCGACCCTGATGATACTGTTATCTCAGGCATGGACAGGCTCTCGTTGTCCTGGCCATCCAGTTCCGTCGGGCTGGTCCGGACGCCCGAAGAAATGCGTTCGGCATTGATGGAGGATGACTGGGATGCAGTCCTGTATGCTGTAGGCAGAGACCGTACAGAGCAGCCTGCGGTGATCGCAGCCTTGAGGGAAACCAGGAGCGATCTTCCAGTGGTGTTCTTCTCCGAGGCCGGGATTCTGCGTCAGGTGTATGAGGAAGATGAACGGAGAAGGCAGGCCCTGGAGATGAGCGAGATGCACTATAAGCTGCTTGCCGACCATGCTGCCGATGTCATCTGGATGTCCGACTTCAGAATGAATGTCACCTACGCCAGCCCCTCCGTCTTCAAGCTGAGGGGATATACGGTCGAGGAAACCTTGCGGCAGAGCCCGGCCGAGATACTGGCCGAGGAGTCGTACGAAGTCGCCAGGGAAATGCTGGAGTTGAACATCCCACATGGTAGCCCAGATCCCCAAAAAACGCAGGAACCTAGAGTCTATGAGCTGTACCTGACTCGAAAGAACGCTCCTCCTGTTCCTACAGAAACGGCTGTGACGGTGATATATGATGCCGATAACCAGCCTGTGGGAATGCTTGCTGTCAGCCGGGATATCACGGAACGAAAGAGAATGGAAAATGAGCTTCGCCTCAGGGAGGAAAGACTGAGGAAAGCCCAGGCGATCGCCCACCTCGGGGACTGGGAATGGGACTCGGTACTAAACACCATAAGCTGCTCGGACGAGGTTATCCGCTTGTTTGGTATCGACGAGAGCCAGGCAAGAAACCCGGATACCTTCGTGAATACCATTCACCCAGAGGACAGAGCAACCTTCCTGGCCACTCTGCGGCGAGCCGCCGAGCAAAGTACCACCTTCGCCACGGACTGCCGTATTATCAGGCCCGACGGGGTTGAAAGGGTACTGCATAACGAAGGTGAGGGACTACCGCCAGACAGGGACCGGCCAAGGCGTGTGCTCGGTACGGTGCAGGATATCACTGAGCTCAAGCATGCCGAGGCCGAACTCAGAAGACTGTCCCACCGCCTGCTCGAGGTACAGGAAAACGAGCGCCGTCAGATCGCAAGCATGCTTGACGACGAAGCAGGACAGTCCCTGGCCGTACTGAAGCTGATGCTCAACAAGATTGCACAGTCTCCGCTCCCCGGTGATGTGCTCACAACCATAGAAGAAGCCAAGAGGATAATCGACGGACTCGTGAACGACATACGCCGGCTTTCCACCAGCCTTCGCCCCAGCATGCTCGATCACATGGGCTTGTTGCCCACTCTGGAATGGTATTTCAGGGACGTCACTGCCCGGACCAACCTGCGAATCAATTTTGAGCACGAGGGAACTGACAGCACCGTTCATCCGGAAGTCAACATAGCCGCTTATCGCATCATACAGGAAGCGCTCACCAACGTGGTGCGCCATGCCGGGGTGGGCCAGGCCACAGTCCGGGTGGAAATAGGCAGGGCCAGCATGTCGCTGGAAATCGAAGACCGGGGCCGGGGATTCGATCCAAAGAAGGTCCCGGAGCGGGCAAGCGGCTTGAGCGGTATCGTTGAGAGAACACGGGACCTTGGAGGAACAACAAGCATCCGCTCAGCACCGGGACAGGGTACCCGGATCGTAGTGTCCCTTCCATTGAAACGGCGCATCTACAGGAGAGGGGTTTCTCCCAGAAAGCGGGAAGCGGTAACGCCCCGTTAGCCGCTTGACATCCCGAAGTCACCATTACTGAACTGCCAGGCAGTGAACAGGCGTTTATTCGTCGCTATGCAGGCTGGCCTTATAAGCCTCCAGTTTTTCCATAGAAATGGGCCGACTTAGAAATCGCTTGCCCTCAACCACGGTGCGGATGGCATTGACAAGGTCCTCCGAGCTTGAATCCTTCAACACATATCCGCTGGATCCGGCTTCCAACGCCCCCAACACCCAAATATCGTCGCTATACATGGACAAAACGATTGACTTTGTATTGGGAGACACGCGAGCGGCCTGCTTTATGACCTCCATCCCAATCATACCTGGCATCATCAGGTCAATAATGGCTATGTCAGGTTGCAAGTCTTCCAGCAACATGAGTCCCTGTGGACCATCCCCGGCCTCACCCACCACCTTAAGGTCAGGTTCGCTTTCAACAAGCATCCGGATCCCCTGCCGGACCAGTTTGTGGTCGTCTATCAAGACTATGGTAATCAGGGTCGTATTCCTTTCACAAGTGTGTTATACCTGGACGGGAGAGGCTGAAAGGGCTCCTGCATTTTTATTATAGCCGTATCCTCAGTTATTCACAAAGCATAGAGGGTTGCTTTGATTGATGATCAGTCCCTTAAACGGGTATCATGGGACCAGTGGCAACTCCGGAGGGACGGTAATGGATGTAAACGTATTGGGTATCTGCGGCAGCCCCATAAAGGGCGGGAATATGGAAGCCATGCTCAAACATGCACTGGAGGCCGCCGGGGCGCACCAAGGCGTGTCAACAGAGCTTCTCCATCTGGCAAACCTGCAAATCGCAGACTGCCGCCATTGTAACTGGTGCCTGGCCAAACAAGAAGAGGGCAAGCCATGTATTATCGATGATGATATGCAAGCGGTCTATTCGAGCATATTACAGGCTGACGTCCTGTTATTAGCCACACCAGCGTATGCAGCCCGACTATCAGGGTATCTGGCGGTATTCCTCGATCGCTTTCGCTGCCTGGTACTGGGCAAGCATTATAGGGGGTCGCTCGGAGGAAAGGTGGGCGGAGCCTTAACTGTGGCCTGGCTCCGGAATGCAGGCCAGGAGACAACTCTCCTCAGCGTGATATCCTCCCTGCTGATGTGGGGAATGATAGTCGTCAATCCCGGCCCCGGTACCTGCCAGTATGGCGCGACCGGACTATCCAGCGATGTGGGTACGGGCAAGTTCGACCCCAAGGATAGATTGGGAGTGCTCAAGGATGAAATGGGCATGAGAGCCGCGGCCTCCCTTGGAGAACGCAGCGTCGAAATCGCCCGGCTACTCAAGGCAGGTAAGCAAGCCCTGGCATGAAGCAATCTAGGAGTAGCTTCCAGGGCGAACGTCTTCTTCGGCGTCGGGACTAACCCACCCTACACCGCCCGGCCCCCCCATGAAGCGGTCCACGTTGGGGCGGTGGTGTGGGGATCGTAGGGTGGTGTTGAGCCCCGAGGCATGGGATGCCGTTCAAATTGCACCAGCGCCGGGGCGAAAACCCACCGTTAACGATTGCCTGGATAAGAGGCGCGTGCTTGTGAAGGGCGTTAACAGGGTGGTGTTGAGCCCCGGGGCATGGGATGCCGTACCAATTGCACCAGCGCCGGGGCGAAAAACCCACCGTTAACGATTGCCTGGATAAGAGGCGCGTACTTGTGAAGGGCGTTAACACAGCACTCGTGCCTCCATTAGCCGAATTATCGTGTCCGTCTGACAGACGTGCCACTCGTGCCTCCATTAGCCGAATTATCGTGTGCTTCTGACAAACGTGGAAGGTGGGTTACGTCCCTGCGTGGTTTACGCGGGGGACGTGTTCTTCGGCGTCGGGACTAACCCACCCTACA
>PUNJ01000138.1 GCA_003551705.1 Chloroflexota bacterium
ACGTCGACTAGTTTGCTTCGTGGCCAATAAAGATACCGTATTTCTTCTTAGCATTGGCAATCTTGGTTACCACGTTGTTCTGAGAGTCCGTCATACCTTGGAGCATCTTCTTCAAGAAGTTTCCACTGTAGGTGAGATGATAGATGGTGTAGATGGCCTCGTCAGATCTTCCGAGAGATTTGGCTAGGTTCTTCACATTAGTGTGGGTCGGAGGTAAGGACAGGATCAGATTTATCTCCTCTTGTTTATACGGAGAAAAGGCGTTCGGCACCCCATCCTTCTTAGTCTTCATAGTAACCTCCTATCGATTCTAGTCCAACCAAGTAGGCCAGGTGTGAGACCAGGTTTCTACTGCAGCGGGAACTCCAGGGAGTCTTTATTGGTCTTATAGCAGTCGTAGCAGCTTGGCTTCATGAGGCTGGAACCGTTGGGTTTGCCGCAAATATGACAATGCTTCTCTGCATTGGCATCGTTTCCGGACTTCTTCCACAAAGCGTAGCATTTGCCACAGTAGGGAGCTATCGGATTGAGCTTGATCTCAGTGCGACATCTTATGCAGAAGCCGGTCGCCTTCGTAGCGGTGGATTTGGCTGGCTTCGTTGGATTCTTTGGTACCTGGGCGACCGTTATCTTGATCTCATCGCTGATGCGGACCAGCCTCATGGCCTCCTCATAGATGCCCGCATACAGATCGGAATCACTGACCTTGTCCACGTATATCCCCATTTCATTGTTATTGATCTGGGAGAACTCGTAGAGGTTCATCGAAGTGAGTATCGCCTCTTTTTCATTTAAGTAACACTTGGCATGAAGATTCTGGCAGAAGCTGGTCCTTATGCTGTGCAGCGACTTGATCCAATTATGTTCAGCTGGCTCCAGGTCGTTCTTGCCGAATATGATGCGGATATCGATCTTCATACGGTCTTTATCTTCCAGAGACTGCTTTAGGCGCTCACTGATCTTGAGATAGGGACTGATCAGGATCAGCTTCTCTTGGGAGCCATTGATTAATTGCTGAAGATGATAGGACACGCCGGCGGTGTCGAGGAATTTGGCCATCAGCTACTCTCCTTCGCTTCCCAACGCTCATTCTGCTGCTGGTCCATGGTAATGGACTCTATTTCACCCGGCGATTAACCGAGATGCCGAATGGATCAATCTGGCGAGAAAGGCAAGCTAGGTATTCGGAGGAGCAGGGGCTCGCCTCAGAGATTGCCTTTTCTTGCTACCACTGCACAAACATGGGCATTATTATGTGCATGTATCGCTCGGAGCCGATGGGGTGGATCACACCCGGGCTGGATGGGGTCGTGGTCTCCAGAGCAATATTATCTTCGTGGATCACTCCCAGTACATCCGTCACATACCGGCCGTTGAAGGCGATCTTGGAAGCCTCGCCCTCGACCTCGGCATCGATCTCCCCCACATTGTCGCCAATCTGCTCCGACCGGGCCGAAATGCTGATCTTGCCCGGCTGGTCCTGCGCTCCCGTCATGACCTGCAGCCGCACAATGCCGCTGCCATCACGGGCGAAGATCGCCGCAGTCCTGGTAGCCCTCAGAAAGTCCGAGGTGGACGCTATCGCTCTGGTGCTATAGGTCTGCGGAATCAACTGCCGGTAGTTCGGGAAGGTCCCCTGTAAGAGTTGCGATACCAATTCCACGCGGGCCTTGGTCTCACCGATGGTGACATCGTTCAAGCGGAATAGTATCTGGCTCTTGGTAGGACTAACCGCAATCAGTACCGGTTCCTCCTGCTCTGCCAGCAAACGGCCCAATTCCGTCAGGGACCGGCCGGGAATGATTACCTCCAGCTTTTCTTTTGCCGGTGTAGCCAGTGGAGCCTTATGAATGGCCAGCCGGAACCCATCAGCAGCAGCCATGGTCATGGTATCGCCTTCCAATTCGGCGGATACGCCCGTGAGCACCGGGCGGGTGTCCTCGGTGGCGGTGGCAAATACTACCTGGTTGATGGCCAGGCGCAGGTCTTCGGGGGCGATCTCATAGGTCAGGCCGTCGCCTACTTCTGGAATGGGGGGGAAATCTTCTGCATCCAGTCCGCTGATGTTGGCCTCAACTCTGGCGCACTCAAGGTGTAGTGAATGGTCGGTCAATTTCAAGTCGATTCTGCCGCTTGGCAGCGAACTCACGAACTCATTGAGAAGCCTGGCCGGGACCGTTATGGCACCTTCTTCTTCCACCACCGTGCCAAACCAGCAGGTAATAGCAATTTCCAGATTGGTTGCCGATAGCTTTAGTTTAGAGTCCTCGGTGGCGATGAGAACGTTGTTCGTGATAGGTAAAGTGGTCCGCGAGGCCACAGCCCTGCCTACAATGCCCAGTGCCTTATTGAGGTTCTCTTGAAGACAGGATACTTTCATTCCTTACCCCCTTATAATTAGAGCGAGCTAAAGTATACAATATTCCCTTTTCTTCAACAAGCATGTTGCTTGGGATAATCATATTCAGATTGCATGTATGCTCCGGAAGCGGTACCATTTTTAACTGAGGCACCATCATACAATACCGCTGGCTAACAGGAATATAGTGCGTATAACTCACCTGAATGCGACCAATTTTCGCAACTATCGCTCTTTGGAGATCGATCTGCTCCCGCATATCACCATCATCCAGGGGGATAATGCGCAGGGGAAGACCAATCTCTTGGAAGCCATTCACGTTCTAGCCATTACCAGATCACACCGTACCTCCTCCGAAAAAGACCTGATCAACCGCTTTGCCCTGGAGGAGGTCCCCGTCTTCAGCCGCCTCTGCGCTTTCCTAACCAAGTGGAACGATGAATACAAGATCGAAATGCTCCTCAGGCTGGATGATCGCCTCGCAACAGACTCCGGAAGTGATCACGGTCCCGCATCAGGAGCTTCCGTACGCAAATCGGTCAAGGTCAACGAAGCAGGACGCCGGGCCTCAGACTACGTAGGTTTTTTCAATACGGTCATGTTCAGTGCAGGCGACATCGATCTGGTGACCGGTACTCCGGGCGTGTGTCGACGCTATCTGGACATGGTCATTTCCCAGACCGCCGCAGGCTACCTCAGGAAGGTGCAAAGATACAACCGCGTTCTCACGCAGCGCAATCATCTGCTCAGGCAGATGCAGGATGGACGGTCCACGCCGGAGCAACTGGAGTTCTGGGACAGGGAACTGGTGGACAACGGTTCGTATATCGTGGTCCAGCGGCGGCACCTGGTAGAGCAACTGAACTCACTGGCCCCGGACCTGCACCGGGACCTGAGCGGTGGCGTCGAGGAAATGCAGATTGAGTATCTGGCCAGTACGGGTGCTGGCGATAGCGAAGATAAGATAAAGACGGACTTCCGCCGCCGTCTGGAACAGAGCCGCCGTAAAGAGGTTAGCCAGGGCGTTACCCTGACCGGACCGCACCGGGACAACCTGCAGTTTTTGGTGAACGGCACCGGCGTCAGCCGCTACGGCAGCCGCGGCCAGCAACAGACCGTTGCCCTGGCCGTCAAACTCGCCGAAGCCAGATACATGCATGGCCGGGCCGGCGAAGCACCGGTACTGCTGCTGGACGACGTCTTCTCCGAGCTTGATGGCTCGAGGCGCAGGCACCTGCTGGAAGCGGTCACCTCGTTCCAGCAGGTACTCATCACCACCGTGGATATGGGCTGCTTCACGCCGTCTTTTCTCTCGGCAGCCTCGCTCTATAAGGTCCGGGATGGGGACCTGTCGAAAGTCTAGACCTCGACTTGGGGCAGTTCCTTCAATGCCTCTTGCATCTTCTCAGTGGGGAACTCGTAGTCCTGGAGGTTGCCGGCCAGGTACTCCTCATAAGCCGACAGGTCGAAATGACCGTGCCCGGACAGCCCCAGCAGAATGGTCTTCTTCTCGCCCGACTCCTTGCACTTGTTCGCCTCGTCGATGACGACCTTGATGGCATGCGAGGGTTCCGGCGCCGGGATGATGCCCTCAGCCTTGGCGAAGGTCACCGCACTGTTGAAGATGGCGATCTGGTGCTCGGCGCGGGCCTCGATCAGTTTCAGTTTGGCCAGATGGCTGACTACCGGGGCCATGCCGTGATAGCGCAGGCCGCCGGCGTGCACCGGAGGCGGTACGAAACTGTGGCCAACCGTATACATGCGGGCAATGGGCGCCATGCCGGCCACATCGCCGTAGTCCCAAGCCAGAGGCCCCTTGGTGATGGACGGGCAGGCCGTAGGCTCCACAGCTATGATCTGGACGTTCTTGCCGCCCAGCTTGTCGGGAATGTAGGGCAGTATGAGGCCGGCGAAGTTGCTGCCGCCGCCCACGCAGCCCACGATGATGTCCGGGCACTCCCCCGCCATCTCGAACTGCTTCTTGGTCTCCAGTCCGATCACCGTCTGGTGCATGAGCACGTGATTGAGTACGCTGCCCAGGTTATAGAAGCTGTCATCACGCCCGAAGGCATCCTCAACAGCCTCGCTGATGGCTATGCCCAGGCTGCCTGACGAATTGGGGTCCTTCTCCAGTATGTTGCGGCCGACTTGCGTGTCCGTGCTGGGACTGGCCAACACCTGGGCGCCGAAGGTCTCCATCAGAATTCGCCTGTAGGGCTTCTGGTTGTAGCTCACCTTTACCATGTAGACCTTGCATTCAAGGCCCAGGAAGGAGCAGGCCATGGACAGCGCGCTGCCCCACTGGCCGGCCCCCGTCTCGGTAACCAGCCGCTTGGCGCCGGCCTGCTTGCCGTAATAGGCCTGGGCCACGGCCGTATTGAGCTTGTGGCTGCCCGCCGGACTCGTTCCTTCATACTTATAGAAGATCTTGGCCGGAGTATCCAGCGCTTTCTCAAGCCGGTGTGCCCTGTGCAGGATGGTGGGCCGGTATAGCCGCAGGATGCTCTGTACCTCCTCAGGGATCTCTATCCAGCGCTCGGTGCTGAACTCCTGCTCGTTCAATGCGGCAGGGAACAGGGGCGGCGGCAGGATAGTCGGCTCCTTCGTGCCGGGGTGCAGTATGGGTGGCAGGGGCTCGGGCAGGTCTGCCTGGACGTTGTACCAGGCGGTGGGCATGTCCTTCTCCGTGATGACGAACTTGGTCTGCTCCATATCTCCTCCTTTATTAGTCCGATTCAGACTATTAAACAGGTCTCGAGGGACCTGCCATGATCTTCACATAATCTAGGTACGCAATCCAGTTGAAATTCCATCCAGGGCCTTCCGGGTTTCCCGGATGAACTCCTCCAGCCGGCCGGCCTGGTCTCCATTGAGCATCTCTATCAGCCTGCTGCCGATGATGACGCCGTCGGCGAAGGCGGCCACGTCTCTTGCCTGCTGGGGCGTCGATATGCCGAAGCCCACGCACAGCGGCAGGGTGGTCTTGGTTCTCACGTCCTCTACGAACCGGGCCAGTTCTGCCGGCAGGCTCTGCCGCGCCCCGGTAACACCGGCCAGCGATACCACATATATGAACCCGCGGGAACGCTCCGCCACAAGGCTGATGCGTTCGTCGGGACTGGTGGGCGCCAGCAGATAGATGAGGTCCAGTC
>PUNJ01000133.1 GCA_003551705.1 Chloroflexota bacterium
AATCGTTAACGGTGGGTTTCGCCCCTACGCCGGCACAATTCAACCGCCATCGCATGCCCCGGGGCTATAACACCACCCTACGGCCTCCACGCCACCCCAATGACCGAGGCCGTTTTCCGGGCCGGGAGGGCTGGCGGCGGTGCCGGCATGAAGGTGATGATCCAACCACAGGCGTAGGGTGGTGCTGGGCGGTGTAGGGTGGGTTTCGCCCCGGCGCTGGGGCAATTCAACCGAAACCCACCATTGAAGACAGCAGGTGGTGCTGGAAGTCGCAATCGGCGGCAACCCGCTGGCAGGCACCGTTAAGATATACAGGTCGTATTACAGATTAGCTCACGGGGTCAAAGCTAAGCCTGCGCCGCCTTCTTCTTGCCGTTGCCACCAGCCTTAGCCGCCTCCATGGCACCGCTTTGCAGCTTTTCCACAATGGCCTCCGCCACCTGCATCGTCCCCACCGGAGGATGCTCCTGCGGCATCAGATCATAGGTCACGGCCTTTCCCTCGGCTATCACCGCGGCAATGGCATTCTCCATGCGATCGGCGGCATCCATCTCCCCCAGGTGGCGCAGCATCAGCACGCCGGACAGCATCATGGACATGGGATTGATCTTGTTCAGCCCCGCATACTTGGGAGCGCTTCCGTGAGTAGGCTCAAACACCGCAATCTCATCCCCGATGTTGGCCCCCGGCGCCACCCCCATGCCGCCCACCAGGCCGGCGCACAACTCGGATATCAGGTCGCCGTACAGATTGGACAGTACGATAACGTCGAACTGTTGTGGCATCCTGACCAGTCGCATGCACAGGGTGTCGATGATGATGTCGTCAAACTCAACATCGTGGTACTTCCTGGCCACATCACGGGCCACGTCCAGGAAGAAACCGTCGGACGCCCGGATGATATTGGCCTTGTGTACCACGCTAACCTTTTTGCGCCCGTGAGTCCTGGCATAATCAAAGGCGAACTTCACTATGCGCCTGATCCCGGCCTCCGAAGCGATCTTCAGGCTGAATCCCGTATCACTGTTGAGTTTGCCCTTGTAATTGGTCGATTCCTTGATCAGGTTGATGAGTTTGGCCGCGCCAGGGGTCCGTTTCTCGAACTCCACCCCGGCATAGAGGTCCTCAGTGTTTTCCCTGACAACGATGATGTCCACATCCTTGAAGGGTGTCGGAGCGCCCGGATAGGTCTTCGTCGGGCGCAGGCACGAATAAAGGTCAAGGTTCTGCCGCAGGGCGACGTTTACGCTGCGGAAACCATGGCCCACCGGGGTGGTTATGGGTCCCTTCAAGGCAATCTTGTTGCGCTTGATCGACTCGAGTACGTAGTCCGGCAAGGGGGTGCCGAACATGTCCTGGGCTCCTTCTCCTGCTACAGCCAGGTCCCAGTGAAACTTGACCCCGGTCGCTTCCAGGACCATCTTTGTAGCTTTGGTGATCTCCGGCCCGGTACCGTCTCCGGGCATCAGCGTAATCTTGTAGGACATAGGCTCTCCTTACAGCTTGAAATCTCCGTACTTGCTGATGTAGGGGACCAGTCCCCCCTCATCAAGGATACGGAGCATGACCTCTGGAATCCTCCCGAACGTGATTCTCTCCCCGGGTCGGGCGGGACTATCGATCACGCCCCCTGCGAGATCGATCTCCAGCTCTTCCCCGTGCATGATCCTGCTGGTATCGCACATCAGCACGGGCACGCCCAGATTGATGGCGTTGCGGAAAAAAATCCTGGCTGCTGATTCCACCACAATGGCGCTTATGCCGGCCATTTTGATGACCAGCGGCGCATGTTCACGGCTGGAACCCAGGCCGAAATTCTTGCCCGCAACGAGGAAGTCTCCCGGTTTTACGGTCGAGGCGAAATCCGGGGCCACATCCTCCAGGACGTGCTTGGCCAGCTCAGGCAGATTGCTGCGCAGGTGGAACCAGCGACCCGGTATGATGTGGTCGGTCGATATGTCATCGCCAAGCTTGTACACTTTGCCTTTGAGAATCATAGGAACTCCCTTGGGTCGGTGATCTCGCCGGTTATGGCCGAAGCCGCCGCTGTGGCCGGGCTGGCCAGATATATATAGGAATCGGGGTTGCCCATCCGCCCGTGGAAGTTGCGGTTGGCCGTGGAAATGCAGGCCTCTCCATCTCCCAGGACGCCCTGGTGAATGCCCACGCAGGCCGCACAACCTGCCGGGTCCAGAATGGCCCCGGCTTCCAGCAGGACCTGTATGTGGCCTGCTGCGATCGCCTTCTGCAAGGCGTCTCTGGAAGCGGGTGCGATGATTAACCTGGTGTCCGGATGCCGCTTGCGACCCTTCAAAATGGCGGCGGCGATCGCCATGTCTTCCACTCTCCCGTTGGTGCATGTGCCGATGAAGGCCTGTTGCACCCTGGTGCCCTTGAGCTGTGCCGCGGTGGCAGTATTGTCCACCGTGTGCGGACAGGAGACCTGCGGCTCCAAGGTCGAGGCGTCGATTCCCACAGTACGTTCGTAAACCGCGCCCGGGTCTGCTGCCAGTTGCAGGTACTTGTCCTCTCGGCCCATGGTTCCCAGATATTGCCTGGTAGTTTCGTCGGATGGAAACAGTCCCACTTTTGCCCCGGCTTCGATAGCCATGTTGGCAATGGTCAGCCTGTCCGGCATTGCCATTCGGTCCACTGTCTCGCCGCCGAACTCCAGGGCTTTGTAGGTCGCCCCGTCGGCGCCAATAAGCCCGATGAGATATAGAATCAGGTCCTTGGCGGCAACGCTCCGCTGGAAGGTCCCGCTGACTTCGATGCGAAATGTCTCCGGGACACGGAGCCATGTCTTGCCCAAGGCCATGGCCATGGCTATATCTGTGGACCCCATGCCGGTGGCGAAGGCGGCCAGGCCACCCGCTGTTACGGTATGGGAGTCGGCACCGACGATGACTTCACCGGGACCAGCCAGGGACTCGGCTACCAATTGATGACATACGCCGTCACCGACCTCATAAAGACGCACTCCCGTGCGGCGGGCGAAGTTCCGGAGCAGGATATGGTCATTGGAAAGCTCCCGGGCTGGGCTGGGAGCCGCGTGGTCCAGAAACAGGGCGGTCCCGTTGGGGTTGGCCACCTGTTGAAAACCGCTGGACTCGAATACGCGGACGGCCAGAGGTCCTGTGCCGTCCTGTACGAAGGCCAGGTCCACCTGGACGATGACTATGTCGCCGGCTCGGGCTTCACCGCCGGACTTGCTGGTGAGTATCTTCTCAGACAGCGTCTTTCCCATTTCAACCTACCTGCGCCTTTTCAAGGCACTATTTGTGCTGGAAGCTTGTTGGCGTGAGACTTCCTCCAAGTCGGTGCCGGGGCCGGCCCCGTTAAGACGAGGAAGATTATATCAGGTTTTTGCTGATTCCTGCAACGTGATGGTCGTGCAATAAAGGACGAAAAGGCATAAGCAGGCTGGCGCGTGATTGACAAAGCGGTCTGCCAGTCCTAAAATCCGAATTGAAAAGGATTTTCAGTTAGATGTCTCCATCGATTACTTTAGAGCGAATCACAGCCCTCCTCAGGCAAAAGGGCTACAAGCTGACGCGCCAGCGGCGCGCTGTTCTGCAGGTTATAGTCACGAGCCACGACCATATGACGCCCTCCAAAATCCACGAGAAGGTGCAGAAAATCGATCCCAGCGTCGGTCTGGTCACAGTTTACAGGACCCTGGAAATACTGACTGGTGCCGGACTGATCTGCCGTGTTCATACGGACCGGACTTCTCGCAGCTACCTGCTGCGGAGGCCTCACGGACATCATCACCACCTTATTTGCTCAGACTGCGGCCGGGTAGTGGACTTCACTGACTGCAACCTGCACCGACTGGAGAAGAGGCTGGCCGCGGAGACTGGTTTCAGGACCGAGGACCATATCCTGGAGTTCTTCGGCTGCTGTTCCTTATGCCAGGAGACGGCTGCTACCAAGGAGGAGGATCGGGCATGAGCCGTTGCAGGCCCGCTTCCATGGAGTACCATGTCCAATCATGAAGTAGTCAGGCTGGAAGATGTCTGGGTCCAGTACAACCATGTTCCCGTGCTGGAGAGCATCAACCTGTCCATCAAGCAGAATGATTTCATCGGTGTCATCGGTCCCAACGGCGGGGGTAAGACCACGCTGCTGAAGGTGGTCCTTGGTCTAGTTAGCCCTCGCCGGGGCACGGTATCGGTCCTGGGAAGATCACCTGCCGAGAGCCGCCATTATCTCGGGTATGTGCCCCAGCATGGCATTTTTGATCGCGAGTTTCCCATAAGCGTATGGGAGGTGGTACTTATGGGCCGGCTCAGCACTTCACGCCTTTTCCGGCGCTATTCCCGGACCGACCGCCAAGCCGCCGAAGATGCTCTCAGGGTCGTGGACATGCTGCAGTACAAGGACAGGCAAATTGGAAAGCTGTCCGGCGGAGAACAACAGCGTGTCTTCATTGCCAGGGCGCTGGTGTCGCATCCCAAATTACTTCTCCTCGATGAGCCCACAGCCAGCGTAGATCCCGCCATGCAGGCCGAATTTTTCGAATTGCTGGAGGGTCTCCGGAGTGAAATGGCCATTATCCTGGTATCTCATGACATAAGCGCCGTATCGGTCTCCGTCGAAACGATAGCCTGCCTGAACCGGCACCTGCACTATCACGGACCGGCCGAGATCACGGCGGAGGTACTCGAAGCAACCTACAAGTGCCCGGTACAAATGATAGCCCATGGAGCGGTGCCTCACCGAGTACTGAAGGAGCATTAGCTTGATCGGAGCCCTTGAATACGAATTCATGCGCAATGCCATTTATGCAGGGATCATGGCCTCAATAGCCTGTGGCTTGATCGGGGTCTATGTCATCACCAAGCGGATAGTCTTTATCAGTGGCGGTATCGCACATGCATCCTTCGGCGGAATAGGTCTGGGTTACCTGGCCGGCTTCAGTCCCGTCCTGGGTGCCATGTTTTTTGCCGTGGCTGCAGCCCTGGGGATGGGTGGGGTGACCCGGAAGACAAAGATCCCGGAAGACACAGCCATCGGCATCCTCTGGGCCATGGGCATGGCGCTGGGCGTCGTCTTCATAGGTTTGGCTCCTGGCTATGCCCCGGACCTGTTCGGATATCTCTTCGGGAACATCCTCACCGTATCATCGTCCGATCTCCTGCTGATGGCTGGTCTCAATGTGTTCATCATCGCCGTTGTTCTGGCCCTGTACAAGGAGTTCCAGGCCCTTTCTTTTGATGAGGAATTCGGCAAGGTTGCCGGACTGCCCGTCAACTTCCTGTACCTGTTGTTGCTGGGCTTGATCGCTTTGACCATAGTCCTGCTTATACGGGTAGTGGGCATCATCTTGGTGATCGCACTGCTGACCATTCCGGCGACTCTGGCCCGGCAGTTCACCCACGATATGAAGAAGATGATGTTCCTGGCTGTGGTCTTCGGAATAGCACTGACCTTCTTCGGTCTCTGGCTGTCCTACGAATTCGACCTTGCCTCAGGGGCGACCATCATACTCCTTAGCGGTTCGGTGATGATGGTCACATTCGTTGTCCGCTACCTGCTGGAACGCCGGCGCCGGCTGGCGGTAACCGGGGTCTCCGAGGAGGAGGCGGGAGACTTTCATTTCCATAAAACGGGTACACCCTGATTAGACTCGAGTATTTTGAGGGCACGGCGCGTCCGGATCAGGCCTTGCTCGATGTCCGGCAGTCTTTACAGATGCCATGGATCACGAGGTGATGCAGGTCGGCGGCAAAGGCGAATTCCTTCAGGAGGGTCGTCTCCAGCGGTGCCAGCAGGTCACGCTCGCATTCGATTACCTTGCCGCAGCGCCGGCAGACCAAGTGATGGTGATGGCCTTCATCCATGTGATGATAGATGAACCTGCCGTCCTTTTCGCTCTTTACAACGAGGCCCAGTTCCTCAAGGAGTTCCAGAGTGCGGTAGACGGTGGACTTGTTAACTTCGGGGGCCTTGGATTGCATCCGGTTCAAGATGGCCTCCGCCGTCAAATGACCTGGTGCTTCGTGAATTATGTCCAGAATCATGCCGCGCTGTAGCGTGACGCGATAGCCTTTCTTCTTCAGGGTGTTCGTACAACTCATGGCATGTGCGATTGCGGTCGGGTGTATTATAGCATATTCCGGAAGCATAGGTCGGATCTGGTCCTCCTTACCTACCACGGTAGGGCAGGTTTCCAACCTGCGGGAGAGAAGCGCACCCACCGCGGTAGGGCAGGTTTCCAACCTGCGGGAGAGAAGCGATATTCATTGTCAGGTTAAAGAGAAGCGATATTCATTGTCAGGTTAGTCCCATGCCTGTCCGCGCTGATACTGGGGCTGGCTTGTCTATAAACAGACGGACAGGCATGTGCCAAAACCTGACCTACAGCTAATTTGTGAAGTTAAATAGTTCCATGCCTGTCCGCGTTGGTACTCCGATTGTTAACCGGGCTCTTTTGATCGTACAATACATCATCGGGGGTGCGTCTTGATCGAGATTCTGCGCAACAAGAGCCTGGCGACCAGGTTTCAGATTCTAATCGAGATAGCGGCGAACCAACCCAATCTCCAACAGCGAGATATCGCTCTTCGTCTGGGGGTTACCTCGCAGGCTATATCGGAATACATCAGGGAACTGGTTCGAGACGGCTGGCTTGAGAGCGATGGGCGTTCCAGGTACAAGATAACCAAGGAGGGTGTCAACTGGGTACTTAAGACCTTTAGAGAGTTGCGAGACTACTCATCCTTCGCTGGCAGGGCCATCAACAGTATTACTGTGTGCACGGCCATGGCCGATGTGGACATATCGGTGGGACAGCCTGTGGGCCTTGAGATGAAGTACGGAATTTTGGTGGCCAGCGCCAATCTGGAGAGCAGGGCTCGGGGCGTGGCTGTTTCTGCGGCGGTGAGGGGTGAGGATGTGGGTATCTCCAAGATCGAGGGGATAGTCGACCTTGTAATCGAAAAAATAAGCGTTCTGAGGATTCCCAACGTTCAGCGTGGAGGCTCCCGTTATACGGACCTGGCAAGGTTACGGGCAGAGATATCAAGGAAAGAGGATGTCTTGCTGGGTGCAATAGGGATAGAGGCCCTTACTGCTCTACGCAAGTTGGACATAGAGCCGCGCTATCTGTACGGGGTAGCGGAAGCAGCCATTGAGGCGGCCCGGTCGAGTTTGCCCTTCCTGGTGGTCTGTACTGAGGATGAGACCTCTACCTTGTTGACACGTCTTACTGGAGCGGGCGTCGATTACGAACTCCTTGATCTCAGTCAGGGCCAGGCAGAAACTTTGGCTGGCTGATTGCGAACATCCAACGAACCTAATATACTGTTCTTGTTTTGCGATCATAAGGAAAAGCGGGTCCTTTGCCCTTTTCCTGACTTGCTCCGCATAAGGGTCCGCTCCACATCAAGCTTTTCGGAGATACCCGAGATGCCAAACGGTAGGTAAAAGTATGAAGCTTTGGAGAAAACCCTTTGATTTCCACGAGCAGGCTACCGCTCCTTCCAAGGTGGTTCTGAACAAGGACAGGTGCAAAGGTTGCGAGTACTGCGTTGTGTTTTGTCCCACCAAGGCTCTTGTAATGAGCACAGAAATGAATGCCAAGGGCTATCTCATACCTGTAGAACTCCCTGATGGCAAGTGTTTGGGCTGCGGCCTCTGCGAGGCCATCTGTCCCGACTTCGCTCTGTGGATAGTACCCTTAGAAGCAGCACAGAAAGGCGAATGATGTCTGTTGACGGCCTGATGGAAGGCGAGTTCTTCATGAACGGGGATGATGCCTGTGCAGAAGGGGCGATAGCCGCCGGGTGCAGGTTCTTCGCCGGATACCCGATAACCCCGGCTACTGAGGTCGCCGAGAGAATGAGCAGGCGCCTGCCGGAAGTAGGCGGGGTCTATATTCAAATGGAAGACGAGATTGCTTCCATGAACGCCATTTTAGGTGCGTCGTGGGCAGGGGTGAAGTCGATGACTTCCACCTCCGGCCCGGGATTCAGCCTGATGATGGAAAACCTGGGACTGGGCATCATGCTGGAGACTCCCTGTGTCCTGGTCAACATTCAGAGAGCTGGTCCTTCTACGGGGATCCCTACTCTTATAGGCCAGGGAGACATGATGCAGGCCAGGTGGGGATCACACGGGCACTACGAAATCATTGCCGTTGTTCCTGATTCGCCCCAGGAGATGTTCGATCTGACGATCACCGCCTTCAATCTGTCGGAGCAATTCCGCATACCGGTGCTTATCATGTCCGATGAAGTGGTAGGGCATATGAGTGAGAAGGTGGTTATGAGACAAGTTGCTCCGGAGGACCTGGTGACGCGCCCGCGCCCGGCTGTTCCGCCTGAAGAGTACAGCCCATACCTTTCCGGTGATGACCTGGTTCCGCCCATGGCGGTTGCCGGGGAGGGATACAGGTTCCACGTGACAGGTCTTACCCATGACGAGCGTGGATATCCGGTTATGACTGCAGAGGCCCAGGACAAGCTGGTACGCCGTTTGGTAGACAAGATACGTTTGAACAAAAAGCACATCCTCCGGATGGAGGAAGTGGGCCTGGATGATGCCGAAATCGTAGTCTGTGCCTATGGCATTACTTCACGCGTCGCCAAGCGGGCTGTGCAACTGGCCCGCCAGGAAGGCATCAGAGCCGGCCTCCTGCGGTTAATCGTGGTCTGGCCCTTTCCGGAGGAAAGGGTGCGGGAACTGGCAGCCCAGGCCGGGGCTTTCATAGTTCCGGAGATAAACTACGGCCAAATAGTTCTGGAGGTGGAACGTTGTGCTGCAGGCAGAGCCCGCAGCATATTGTTGCCTCATATGGGAGGCGGCGTGCACCATCCCGAAACTATTCTAGAAGCAATCAGGGAGGCAGCGGTTTGATAGGCACCAAGACGTTGACCGACAATCCAGTTGATCTTTACCTGCGGGCTGACCGAATGCCTCACATCTGGTGCTCTGGATGTGGCGTCGGTCCGTCGGTTGCCTGTTTTGTAAAGGCCATCCATCGCACGGGACTGGACACCGACAAGATCGCCATTGTATCAGGCATTGGTTGTTCTGGAAGGGTGGCGGGTTATGTGAAAGTCGATTCCTTTCACACCACGCATGGGCGCGCAATCCCCTTCGCCACCGGCCTCGCACTGGCCAATCCTGAGCTCAAGGTAGTCGTGTTTTCCGGGGATGGTGATCTGGCGGCCATTGGCGGCAATCATCTCATTCATGCCGCCCGCCGCAATATAGACATGACCGTGATTTGTTACAACAATTTCAACTATGGCATGACGGGTGGGCAATTGGGCCCGACCACGCCCCTTGAGGCCAAGAGCACAACGTCCCCTTATGGGAACTGTGATCCTCCTTTTAATCTGCCGCATCTGGTGGCCGCTTGCGGGGCGTCGTATGTATCACGATGGACGGTGATTCATCCCCGCCAGTTGGAGAAGTCCATGGCGGAAGCTCTTACCAAGCCGGGATTTACCTTTGTAGAGGTGCTGGGGCCATGCCCGACGACGTATGGCCGCATGAACAAACTCGGCCGGGGTGTTGACGAATTGCGTGCGTACCAGGAGCGGTGTGTCGTTTCCAACGGTGTCGATCCGCGCGATGCTGAAATAGGCTTGAACGGGCCGATCCTCGTAGGTAATTTTGTGGACTTGTCACGGCCGACTTTCTGGGACCACTGCGTCAAGATATTCGGCCGGGCGCAGAAGAAATAGCAGCTCGTCATGATATGGGCGCGGATAGAGTGAAAAGGTGAGCAAAGCAGAATCAAACAGAAGAGAGTTGCGTATAGCCGGTTTTGGAGGCCAAGGCGTGGTCCTGTCCGGCTCGATAGTTGGCAAGGCTGCGTCTATCTTCGATAAAGGTTATGCGACCTTGACCCAGAGCTATGGTCCTGAAGCGCGAGGCGGCTCCTGTACGGCTGAGGTAGTCATGTCTTACGAGCCTGTTGATTATCCCTACGTGACCTCGCCGCAAGTTATCATTATCCTGGCCCAGGAAGCATATACGAAATATGGCCGGAACGCGCCGGATGGAACGCTTGTCATCGTCGATCCGGACCTGGTTTCCATACCCGATAATACACAGCCTGATCTTCTTTGCCTTCCAGCAACACGCATGGCCAGGGAACTGGGGCGGGTTGTTGTGGCGAACATTATAATGCTTGGTTTTCTGGCGGCGGTGTCCAATTTGCTGCCTGCCGAGGCCCTGCGCAAATCGGTGGAGGCTTCGGTGCCGCAGGGAACAGAATCTTTCAATCTGCAGGCATTCGATCTCGGCTACGCCTATGGTAGGGAGCACATGGGGCGGCATGATGGCGATAGCGGATAAGAAGATTGCTATAATCGGTGGCGGAGTAAGAGCCGCTCAATGCGCCTTAACTCTAGCCGAGCTAGGTGTAGAGGTCAGTCTCATCACGCCTCATGCTGAATTGGACTGTCATTACGCCGATGCGGGTGGAACGGAAATTCCAATCCAGGACCTGCTTCGGATAAGGCCATTGCTGCTGAGGGCTGTCAGCCATCCCGGGGTGGCTTTGTTTACCAACACCAGGGTAGATAGCATAAGTACGAGACAGGGAAGGACAACCCTCAAGGCTACCCGTAGTCCTCGTTTTGTTAATCCACAGCTTTGTACTGGCTGTGGTCGATGTGAGGAGGCCTGTTCATCCAGGGTCCCATTCCGTCAAGGCGGCCGGTGGCTGACGCACACGGCGATTCACGCTCCGGTAATGGGCATCAATGCCGTGCCGTCGGCCTATTCCATAGACAAGAAAGGCATTTCACCGTGTACCACTACATGTCCCTTGGGCATCAATGTGCAGGGCTTCATTTCTCTACTGGCTGTTGGAAAGGTGAATGAGGCGCTGGCCCTGATAAATGAGCAGGCACCGCTGGCAGGAGTGCTGGGACGTGTCTGCACCCATCCTTGTGAAGATGCCTGTAAACGTAGCGAGATCGATTCACCCATATTCATCAAGGCCTTGCATCGCTATGCAGCCGATAATGTTCAAACTGAAATCTCTTACCGGTTCAAGGAGAGTCCCGGTTCCCGGCGTGAAAAGATAGCCATTGTGGGCAGCGGCCCGGCAGGCTTGTCTGCAGCCTGGGAACTGGCCCGGCGGGGTTACACTCCCGTCATCTTCGAGTCACATGCTGTTGTCGGCGGGATGCTGGCTACAGGGATTCCCCGGTTCAGGCTACCCCGCGAGATCAGGGAGAGGGAAGTCAAAGCCATCGAAGACATGGGCGTGCAGATCAGGACCGGTGTAACCATAGGGCGCGACGTAGCCATTACGGACCTGCGCGAGCGGGGATACAGGGCCTTTTTCCTGGCCATAGGCGCTCATGAGAACAAGAAGATGCAAATACCTGGTGAGGACCTGGACGGTGTCGTAGACAGCATCTCGCTTCTCTTTGAGCTCAACATGAGATTCGGGGCTTCTGTCGGCAGGGACATGGTGGTCATCGGCGGAGGCAACAGCGCCATAGACTCGGCCAGGAGCGCGCGACGCAGAGGCAAACGCAATGTGACCATAATCTATCGACGTACCGCCGACGAGATGACGGCTGTCAAGGATGATATCGAAGAAGCTGTTAACGAGGGGATACAGATTAAGTATCTGACAGCCCCGTTAGAGATACTGGGCGACGGGACGTCTGTGACAGGAGTCAGATGCCAGGACATGGCACTTGGCGAGACTGGACCCGATGGAAGGCGTGAGCCCACTCCCATCGAGGGTTCGGAGTTTGTAATCAAGGCGGACCATGTTGTGATGGCGATTGGCCAGTGCCCCGATTCACTTCAATTGAACAAGAAGCGGCTGGCAATGGATCCTGTCGACCACACGATTCAGGCGGACCCTGTTACGCTGGAGACCAGTGTCCCGGGGGTTTTCGCGGGTGGAGATTGCGTGACCGGGCCTTCCAGCGTGGTAAATGCTGTTGCGGCAGGGCTGCGAGCGGCGGAGTCCATTGACAGATATCTGCGTGGTCGCAGTCTAACGAAGGGCGAACGTGCGGACATGCCGGAACCTGTTGATGTCAACGTGTCGGATCGCTACGCTTCACCATACAAGCGAGCCGAGATGCCGGTCATTCCCCGTGCGCAGAGGATGGGGACATTCGAAGAGACGGATACTGGGCTGCCTCCCTGGGTGGCGGAACGGGAAGCCGGGCGGTGTCTCAATTGCGCCCTTTGCTCGGGCTGCAAGGAATGCGAATCGGTCTGCGAATTGAATGCGGTCAAGCACGATGATCATGAAATGAAGATAGACTTTCCTGTGGATGCCGCTATCAATTTTGAAGACCTTTTCGATATCGAAGCATCCGGAGAATTCAGCAAGACCGGCAAATTCGGTTCAGCCAAGAAGGGTGTTTACACAGCAGTTTCCGGGCGGGACATGGACCTGTGGGACAGCCTTGCTCAGGCATCATATGTGGCCATGGAGATGGCTGCCAGGTTGGGGATCCGCGGCAACAGCATGTCGTTCGAGCCCAAAGCCTTGGCACCCGCTAGAGTTGCGTCTGGATCGGAGTTACACGCACAAATACCTCCCCGTACTGCTGTGGTGCTCTGCAGCTGCGGAGGCAGCGTGAGTTCGGTCATAGATTTTGCCCGGGTTGGAGATAGCCTGGTAACGGTTCCCGGTGTGTTTACGGTACAGCCGATCAAACAGGCGTGTACCGTGGAGGGAGCGCGCCGTATTGCTGAGCATGTGAACACCTGGCAGGCACAGAGAATCGTGCTGGCTGCCTGTCGTTGTTGTGCTTTGGACCAGGTATGCTTCAGTTGCCGAGACCGAAGGGTTATCCTGAGGTGGCAGTTACAGCAGCAGTTAGCAGGAATGGATATGGCCCTTGATTTCGTTAATATTCGAGAGCAGTGCGCCTGGGTACACCAGGACGATCCTGTAAGGGCCACAGAGAATGCCACCGATATCGTAGCTGCCGCTATAGCGCGGGACCCCGTGAAGATCCCATCTGCTCCTTCGGACGCATATCACGGCCATGTCCTGGTGGTGGGTGCGGGGTTAAGCGCTCTGGCGGCGGCCAGAAGCTTGTCAGAATGCGGCCATGCGGTGACAGTTATCACTTCACCAGGCTTTCGCCTAACCAGGGCAGGCAAGGGACTGTTGAAGAACCCGGGACCGAGTTTAGCCGGCTGGTTCAAGGCCAACAGGTCATGTATTGAACCCTGGCCCGCAAGGTTGAGCATAACCGGCACTCCCGGGAACTACGAAGTGACTCTCTTTCATCAGGAACATGTCAAGCGTATGGTGGCCGGCGCTGTAATCTTCGACCTTGGAGGGCTGGGTGGGGTCGATTCCTCTACACTTGAAAGCATACCCTGGGACAGCCTGCTGGGTCGCATATTGAAGCACAAGAGCTACTTCAGGGGGCTTAAGAGTGCCGATCCGCAATCGCTAAAAGGCTTGACTGTGGGAGAGAATGCGGGCATGTTCATTCTGCGTACAGGCAGTGACGACCCTTTTGAGGAGCATGTAATGACTGGCATGGCGGCGGCGGCCAAGACATGGGCTTTTCTGTCGCGGGGCAGGACGTCTGCCAGCAATTTGGCAGTGTCCGTGAATGCCAAGTTATGCCGCGGTTGCGGCGAATGTGCAGAGATCTGTCCCTATATTGAAATGAAGCCGGTAATCGAAGGCATTCAGCAAGCTTATGTTGACAAGGCACTCTGTCTGGGGTGCGCCATATGCATGGCGCGCTGTCCGACCGGTGCCATCAGCCAGCCCTTGTATGATGACCGGCAGATGAACGGGTTGATAGAGAACCTTTTAAGAAAGTCGAGCAGCCTGGTTGGGGTAAATGACTGATTCGCTGACAATTGTTGTTTTTGCTTGTAACTGGGACGGGCTTAGCTGTGTAGAAGAGGCTGCTCATGCTCATCTTAGTTTTCCTGCCTCTGTCAAGGTAGTCCGGGTGAGCTGTCTTTCCAGGATACACCTGGGGCTGATCTTGGGGGCTTTTCAAAGGGGAGCCGACGGCGTCATGCTGCTGGGATGCGCCCCTGACGATTGCCATTTCGATCCCGGTGGATCTTGTGTCAATAGGGAGTTCACGAAAGCTCGACAAACGCTGGATATGCTTGGCCTCGGGTCTGAGAGGGTCATGCTGGTAAACCTGGTCAGGGGTGACGGTTATGGATTTGTCGCAAAGATCCAGGACTTCATGACCAGATTCGGGACGGCTCCGACGCTGCTTGTCGATGCTGGTACACGTGCCAGGACGCCCCGCGTGCCCTCATTCTGGCAACTGCGTACCGATGGTTAGGTGAAAATGGACCAGACGAGCGATTGCTTTTCCGTCAATATGGAGCGAGAGATAGCCGAAACCAAGGCGCGACTGTGTCTGGACTGCGGCAAATGTACCACCGCCTGTCCAGTTGCCAGGTATGACGTGGAGTTTAATCCTCGTCTCATTGTGCAGAGGTGGCTGAGCAGTAATGGTGCAAAGGGCCAGGACCCTTCCATATGGCAGTGCCTGGGTTGCTATGGTTGTGTTGAACGCTGCAACTACCAGGTAAAGTTTCCGGAGTTCATCGATGCTCTCAGGTACGAGGCCCGGGAGCAGGGGCACAACGCAATTTGCAGCCATGGCGGGAGTTTGCAGTCATTGATGCGGATCATGGCTGGGGATATCCAACAGGACCGGTTGGGATGGGTCCCTGATGACATAAAGGTGGCTGAGGAGAGTGATACGGCTTTCTTTGCCGGTTGCGCCTCGTATTTCGACGTCATTTTTGATGATCTGGGCGTTCAAACTTCGGAGAATAACAAGGGTGCGCTGAGATTGCTAAACCGCGCCGGAATCGAGTTTGCGTTGCTTCCTAATGAACGTTGCTGCGGGCACGACTTGCTCCAACAGGGTGATCGGCAAGGCGCATTTGCTCTGGCAAAGGCGAACATGGGGGAGTTTGGGACTAGAGGCATCAAGAAGATTATCACCGGTTGTCCCGAGTGCCTCCACATGCTGAGGGACGTCTATCCCAAGATTACGGGTGAAAGGGCCTTCGAGATCAAGCATATAACCGAGGTACTGGCCCCATTGGTTGATAGCGGCGATCTCAAGCTTGGGCATCTCTCGAAAAAGGTGACCTACCACGATCCCTGCAGGCTGGGCAGGCTAGCTGGTCTCTATGATCAGGCCCGGTCAATGCTGAAGAGTGTTCGAGGAATGGAAGTGGTAGAAATGGAAATGAACCGGGACAAATCGTTATGTTGCGGCGCCACCCCGTGGGTAAACTGCGGCCTTGTAAATAGGCAGGTCCAACAGGAGCGTTTATCCCAGGCTAGGGCCACGGGAGCGGAAATGCTTGTCACAGCATGTCCCAAGTGTCAAATACATTTGAATTGCGCGCAGAAGCTCGAGCGACAGTCGGTACCCAGGGTTGAAATTGAGGACCTGGTTACGTTGCTGGTTCACTCGCTCGAGCAGGAGGACAGCAATGACCAATCATGAAATAAGAGTGGGCGTGTTTGTATGTGATTGCGGACTGAACATATCAGGATTCCTGGATACCGAGGACCTGCGGAGCTACGCGGAGACACTGCCGCACGTGGTTGTTGCTGTCCGGAACCGCTACTCCTGCGCCGATCCCGGCCAGGAGGAAATCAAGGCCCACATCCTTGAGTCCAGGCTCAATCGTGTTGTCGTGGCGTCTTGCAGTCCCCGATTGCACGAGCCTACGTTTCGACAGTGCGTTTCGGAGGCTGGGCTGAACCCCTACTTACTGGAAATGGCCAATATACGAGAGCTTTGCAGTTGGGTACACGGTGATAACAGAGGTCTGGCCACTGCCAAAGCCAAGGACACAGTCAAGATGGCCGCAGCCAGGGCGGTGCTGCTGCAGGCCGGAATAGAAGAGAGAGTTCCCATCACAGATGCTGTGCTGGTGGTCGGGGGTGGAGTTGCGGGAATCCAGGCGTCTCTTGATCTTGCGGATGCCGGGCACCAGGTGTACCTGGTCGAGAAGCATCCAACCATTGGTGGGACCATGGCCCAATTGGACAAGACCTTTCCCACCATGGACTGCTCCATATGAGTACTTGGCCCCAAAATGACGGATGTCGGTCGACATCCCCGGATCGAACTGATGACCCTGAGCGAGGTGGAGAAGGTCTCCGGATACATCGGAAATTTTCGTGCCCAGGTGCGCCAGAAAGCACGCTATGTGTTTGCGAAAGACTGTACATCCTGCGACAAGTGTGCAGAGGTATGCCCGGTGGTGCTGCCTGATGAATACCAGCAGGGATTCTCATCGAGAAAGGCCGTCTATAAACCTTATCCGCAGGCGGTACCTTCCAGCTATCTGATTGACATGGAGCATTGTCTGGGGAATAACCCTGTCGCCTGCACAAAGTGCGTCGATGCCTGCGAAAAAGATTGCATAGACTTGAACATGGAAGACAAGCTGATCAGTCTGGATGTGGGAACCATCATAGTGGCCACCGGCATGGAGATATATGATCCCACCCCGTTGGACGAGTATGGCTACACTAGCCTGGAGAACGTGGTGACCAGCATGGAGTTCGAAAGGCTTATATGTGGTTCGGGACCTACAGGCGGGCACCTGGTGCGCCCCTCCGACCGGCGTAGCCCAAAACGTATTGGATTCATACAGTGCGTTGGTTCCCGGAGCGAGAACCGGGGAAACCCTTATTGTTCCAACGTGTGCTGCATGAACACGGTCAAGGATACCCTGCTCATAAAGGAACACTACCCTGATGCCGAGATTTTCGTCTTCTATACTGATCTGCGGGCTTTCGGCAAGGGTTTCGAGGACATGTTGAAGAGATCGAAACTGGCGGGCGTGCATTACATACGCGGTTTCCCGGGTGAGGTCAAGCAAGACTCTGCCACCGGAAATCTCCGTGTTCGTGTTGAGAATACCTCATCAGCCAGAATAGAGGATTATGACCTGGATATGCTGGTGCTGGCTGTAGGTCTGATACCGAATCCCGATTTGAAGAAGCTGGCCAGCCTGCTCAATCTCTCGCAGACATCCGACGGATTCGTGATGGAGTCCCATCCTAAACTGAAACCGGTCGATGCCCCGACCCCCGGGATCTTCTTTGCCGGCTGTATAGAGTCGCCCAAGGATGTCAAGGACAGTGTCACCCAGGCCGGGGCAGCAGCGGCCAGGGCCTCCATTCTGTTGAGTGCCGGCAGCATCACGAGCCAGGCAATAAAGGCCGTTCCGGATCTGACCAAATGCAATTCGTGCGGGATATGCGCCCGGGTGTGCCCTTACGGGGCCATCAGTATTGATCTTAAAGCCAAGAATGGGGTACAGGTTGTGGCTGCTGCTTGTGCTGGATGCGGCACCTGCGCGTCGGAATGCCGTTTTGCTGCCATAATCATGGAGCATTTCACTGATGCCCAGATAAAGGCCCAAATCCGGGCGGCTTTGGAAGAGAAGCCGGAAGAGAAAGTTGTTGCCTTTCTCTGCAACTGGTGCAGCTACGCCGGTGGTGACCTGGCAGGGGTTTCCCGTCTCAGGTATCCGGCCACTACGCGGTTCATCCGGGTTATGTGCAGTGGACGGGTTTCGGAGGACTTCGTCTTGACTGCTTTCGAACAGGGAGCCCCGGTTGTGTTGGTATCCGGTTGTCATATCAACGATTGCCATTATATCGACGCCAATCGCTGGACGGTGCGGCGTATGGACAAGCTATGGGACAAGCTTGAGAAATTTGGGATCCGCCCGGAGCGGTTGCAGCTTGAATGGATCAGTTCTGCTGAGGGCGGCAGGTTTGCCGAGGTGATGAGGGTCCTGGAGGACTTGCGCTCGCGAGTGACTCCGGCGGAGATTGAGCACACCAGGCGCGTACTAAGTGAAAACCGGGCAGCCCGGGAGACAGCCATGGTCCCAATTGAGGAGCAACTCGCTCGCTAGAGGTATAGGATGGAAGACCAGTTCAGGTGCATGCGTTGTGGCTTCGAGTACAAGATGGAGTCGGAGAAGGAAGCAGCCCGTGACAGGGTTTGCCCCAAGTGCCAGTCCAACAGTGTGCGGAAGCTGTCCGCAAAGTAGAGACAGAGACAGGAACCATCCTGCCCGGGCGATTTGCACTTCGCTTGCGGGCAGGGCCGCGGACAGGAGGAGAGCCCCGTAATTCCCGGCACTGCCAGTGCTGTGTCGAAGTGATCTGATACTATTCTCTTGGCTACCGGATACTCATCCGGGCTTAGCCTGTCCTCAGCCAGCAGTCTCAAGGCTCGCTGGTATCCTATTTCCTGGCCACCCTCCTCAGCAGGGATGGCAGGGCCAGCATGACGAGACCCGTTAATCCCCATCCCAGAATCAAACCACGTATCGAGTTCCCGGTATCCACACTTCCACCAAAGCAGTCAAAGAACCCGCCATTATCCTCCTGGACCGTCAGACGGGCAGTGACCTCGAGCCCTTCGCACTCAGCCGTTACCGTCCAGTTGCCGGCTATCTCGGAGGTATAGGTATTGTCGTCCCATGAGCCGCCGGCATCCGTCTCGATTGAGAAGTCCGCATCCGCAGTGACATCGCCGATCTCGTTGCCAAACTCGTCAAAGGCGGTCACGGCGTAGGTCACGTCCTCGCCGGCCACGACCTCCTCGTCTGCCGGGGCGATGCTTATGCTGTCGGCCTCTGCGGGATCGACGGTCAGAACGGAAGTGTCCGTTAACTCCCCGTACTCCGCCGTTACCGTCCAGTTGCCGGCTATCTCTGTGGTATAGGTATTGTCATACCATGAGCCGCCGGCATCCATCTCGATTGAGAAGTCCGCATCAGCGGTGATGTCGAACTCGTTGCCGAACTGGTCAACGGCGGGCACTATATAGGTCACTTCCTCGCCGGCCACGACCTCCTCGTCAGCCGGGGCGATGCTTATGCTGTCCGCCTCTGCAGGATTGACGGTCAGGGTGGCCGTGTCGGTTAGTTCCCCGTACTCCGCCGTCACCGTCCAGGTGCCGGCTTTCTCCGTGGTATAGGCATTGTCATCCCAGGAGCCGCCGGCATCCGTCTCGATTGAGAAGTCCGCATCCGCAGTGACATCGCCGATCTCGTTGTCGGACTCACAATAGGCCGTGACGCTGTAGATAACGCTATCCCCGGCAGTTACGGTATCATCTGCCGGTGTGATGCCTATTCTGACAACTGCCTCGAAGTTGGCCTCTATGGAATAGTTGCCCTCCATGACTATTGTGGTTGACGCCGCATCAGCATCGCCGATGGTGCCCACGTCACCGGTCCAGCCGGCAAAGAGGTAACCGTCATCGGGCTCGGCCATCAGGTCCACCTCCGCCCCCCAGTCGTAGCTCAATGTCCCCTCGCCAGGAGTGGTTACGTAGCCTCCCTCGGTGCTGTTTACAATGAGGGTACAGGTTGTGGCGATGGTAATCGACAGGTCACGGGTGTCCGTGGCCCCGAAAACATCCGTCACCCGGATGGTGAAGTCAAAGGTCCCGGCGGAATCTGGAGTTCCAGAGATAATGCCGCTCTCACCGTCGAGGTCCAGCCCGTCCGGCAGCTGGCCGGATGTCACATCCCAGCTATGAGATCCGACGCCGCCCGTTGCCTCGAGGGGCTCTTCGTAGGCCACATGCAACTGGCCGTCGGGCAGCTGGCTGGTATCGATTACAAGCTCGATCGCAACGAGGTTCCATGCGGCAAGCTTCTGCCCGTTAGTCGCGCCCACAGCAGTGCCGTCGGACTTCAGGCCGATTGTATGCATCCCGCCTGCGATTACCTGCTCGATATCCGCCCAGTCGCCGACGTCGCACTGTCCATCCCGATTATCTCCGACGGCCACCACTGTGCCGTCGGACTTGAGGCCCACGGTGTGGTACCAGTCGGCATCGACCTGGACTATGTCGGTCCAGTCCCCAACATCGCACTGTCCGTAGTCGTTGTCTCCGATGGCCACCACTGTGCCGTCGGACTTGAGACCCACGGTATGAGAGCCGCCTGCGGCTACATGCTCGATGTCCGTCCAGTCGTCGACGTCGCACTGTCCGGCCCAGTTGTCTCCGACAGCCACCACTGTGCCGTCCGACTTGACACCTACGGTGTAGTAGAAGGCAGCATCAACCTGGACTATATCTGTCCAGCCGTCGACATCGCAACACCCCTCCCAGTTGTCTCCTATGGCAACCGCGCCCCCGTCGACCTTGAGACCGACGGTGTGAGAGCCGCCTGCGGCTACCTGCTCGATGTCCGTCCAGTCGCCGACGTCGCACTGTCCGGCCCAGTTGTCCCCCACGGCAACCACTGTGCCGTCAGACTTGAGACCCACAGTATAGCCCCAGTCGGCGTCGGTCTGGACGATATCCGTCCAGCCACCGACGTCGCACTGCTCGTCTTCGTTGTTTCCTACGGCAACCACGGTGCCGCCGGCCTGCACGCCCAGAGTATGGTCCCAGCCCGCAGCCACCTGTTCGATATCCGCCCAGTTGCCGACCTCGCCTTGCCCGTAGAAGCCGTCCCCCACGGCAACCACTGTGCCGTCGGACTTGAGGCCGATTGTATGGTCCCTGCCTGCGGCCACATGAACAACGTCCGCCCAGTCGCCGACGTCGCACTGGCCATCCCGGTTATATCCCACGGCCACGAGCGTACCGTCGGAACTGAGGCCTACCGTGTGCAAATGCCCTGCAGCTACTTGCTCGATGTCTGTCCAGTCCCCAACATCGCACTGATCATGGTAGTCATAGCCCGTAGCGACCACGTTGCCGTCCGACGCAAGACCTATGGTGTGGCGCTCGCCCGCAGTTAACTGGACGATGTCCGTCCAGTCGCCTACTTCAAGCTGGTCCCAACGGTTGCATCCTGCCCCAACCACCTTTCCATCAGACTGCAGGCCCACAGTATGAAGATTGCCGGCGGCCACCTGGACTATGTCTGCCCAGTCGCCCACGTCGCATTCGCCTCTAGAGTCGCGTCCCACGGCGACCACGTTACCATCGGACTGGACACCCACCGTGTGATAATAGCCTGTGGTTACCTGGACTATATCCGTCCAGTCCTCGACATCGCACTGGCCATACTGGTTGTCCCCTGCGGCAACAATATTTCCGTCAGTATCCAGCCCTACTGTATGATAATAGCCTGCGGTTACCTGGACTATATCCGTCCAGTCGCCGACGTCGCACTGTCCGTACTCGTTGTCTCCTATGGCCACCACTGTGCCGTCGGATTGGAGCCCCACGGTATGGTCTCTGCCTCCGGCCAGCATCGGGGTGGTAAATGACCCTGCTGCCGCTGCCGGGCCCGAGAGTGCGGGTACCGCCAGACCAAGAACCAGCACCAGACCCATCAGGACCAGGCCGGCCAGCCTGCATACTCTCAAGAATCTGTTCAACATTTGCTTCACCTCCGGGGATATTTCGGTTCTTGCAGCCGACC
>PUNJ01000053.1 GCA_003551705.1 Chloroflexota bacterium
GAGGCTGAGGTCGTGGGTTCGAGACCCACCAGGCGTGCCATGAGGGCGATTAGCTCAGCGGTTTAGAGCGCCTGCCTTACACGCAGGAAGTCAGAGGTTCAAATCCTCTATCGCCCATTTTTCCTTCCCTGATTGGTATTGCTGCTTCCCACCACCTCCCAGGTCACATTTTCAGATGATACTGTTCTGGGCAGGGGGCAAGCCAATGCCGCCATCACAAAAGGAGTAGCCCCGGACGTCATCTGGATTGCGATGTACGGTGGGGGCAACGACAGGCCTAGGGCGCAACACCCAGAGCAGAAGCGCCAGCTCCGCCGTTTGCGATCACAAACGAAAACACTCCCAAGATCGCGCCACCTCAAAGTCCGCTACGTATTATAGAGACCACCAGCCCCAGTCCCAGCAGTGCGGAGATCACGAAACCGGCTATGCCTATAACCGGAACTCCCGCCACAAACGGTGGCAGGTTCGCCAGAACAACCAGCGAGGACCCCAGCAATACTCCCGCCAGAATGATGGCCAAGGCTATCCGGTTCGATAACCGGTCCATCGTTCTACGCATGGGCTCCAGCCCGCTGTGCTCGAATTCCACCTTGAGCCGCCCTTCCTTGATCTGGCGAAGGACATCCGCAGTCTCATACGGCAAGTCTTTCAGCATTGCCGCAAAATCGAGGGCGGACTCACCCATTTCCCTGGCCTGGCCCAAGGGGCCGGCATGCCGCCGGAAAATACTGTTCATGTAGGGTCTTACGGAGTCGATCATATTGAAGTCGGGGTACAGCCGGCGAGCCACGTCCTCTATGGTAGCCACACCCTTAGCCAGCCATACCAGGTTGGACTTGAAACGGAGATCATGAGTCTGAATAAGTTGTCGCAGATCATTGACTACGTCACCCAAATGCAGCGATTCAAGCTTCATATGCGCATATTGCTCTATCAGGACAGCGATGTCCGCCTCAAGGTCCTCCATGCACACAGTGCCGCCGGTCTCCGTAATCTCGAGTACGGCCTTGGCCGTGCCCTGTGTATCCTTCATCAAGGTCTTGTAGGCCAGCTTGACCAGGCTGTCCCTCTCCCGGTCCGACAGCCTCCCTACCATGCCGAAGTCAAGGAGGCACATTACGTTACCGGGCAGGACGAATATGTTGCCGGGGTGCGGATCAGCGTGGAAAAAGCCATGCTCGAAGATGGACTTCATGGCAACATCGACACCGCTAGTGGCGATCCGGCGCAGGTCATAGCCTCCGGCCCGCAGCTTGTCTATGTCTGATATATTTATTCCGTCCATGTATTCCATGACCAGAAGGCGGCGGGAGCACATGTCTTCGTATACTTCGGGCACGTGCAGGTAAGACACGCCGGCAAAATTGGCGGCGAAGCGGCGCATGTTGATGGCCTCTGTTCTGAAGTTAAGCTCCCTTCTGATGTTGGTTGCGAACTCACTCACCAAGGCCTCCAGGTTCATCAATCGGGCCTGCTCTGTGTGGCGCTCGAAGGCGCCCGCCAGGGACATCATTATCTCGATGTCGGCTTCGATGACATCCTTGATACCGGGCCTCTGCACCTTGACGGCCACCATCGCCCCATCCTTGAGGGTAGCTTTATGTACCTGTGATAGCGAAGCAGCGGCGATGGGGATATCGTCGAAGGAGGCGAATACATCATCGATATTACGGGCGAGTTCCACCTCGATAATCTCCCTCGCGGTGGCGCTGGGCATATGTTTGGCCCGGCTCTGCAGGTTCTCCAGTTCGGCAATGATGTCGGGAGGGACGAGATCGGGACGCGTGCTCAGAAACTGGCCGACCTTCACAAACGTTGGCCCAAGCTCCTCCAGGGCCAGGCGGATTCTCTGTGCCTGGGTCCTCTGCTCTTTCTCGTCCACACCATGGGACTGCGCAGTCTTGCGTGACAGCTTCTCCCAGAACTTCATCTCGCCGAGGAGTTGGCCGAACCCATATTTTGCCAGCACCTGGATCACCTGGTGGTAGCGCTGGATGTTGCGGTAACGAGTGCGGTTAGAGACAAAACTTCGGAATGCGCTGCTTATGCTGGAAGACATGGTAAATTATAACAAACATAAAGGATACAAGTCAATAATAATCGCTTGGGATATTAAGCCACTTGGCGTCCAGTGTCAGCCCCTTGAGACCAAGCGCTTATGCTGCAGCTTAGTTCTCCTTGGCGCCCGCCTGCGCCACTTCCGTTCACATGCGATCCTTGACACACGATCCTGCCTGGGGGTAGACTCAGACTGTACGCGACTATAGTCAGGGGGAAGGAATGGACTTTCGGTTCGACCAGGAAGCTGAGGATTTCCGGCAGGAAGTAAGAAAATTTATTGAACAGGAATTACCACCCGACTGGACGGGCACAGGACTCCTCCAGGAAGCCAAGGACGGCCCCGAATGGGAATTCTCACGGGGCATGCTCCGGAAGCTCGGACAGAAAGGCTGGCATTCGCTCTCGTGGCCTAAGGAATACGGCGGCCAGGACTCCGTAACCAAGCAATTCATCCTCAGCGATGAAATGTACTACGCCGAATTGCCCGGCGTCGACCTCCAAGGCGCTCTCATGTGTGCTCCCACCCTGATTGAATACGGCACCGAACAGCAGAGGAAGGAACACCTGACCAAAATCGCCGCAGGCGAGGCGGTATGGTGCCAGGGCTTTAGCGAACCCGGCGCAGGTTCCGACCTGGCGGCCGTAGCTACACGGGCTGTAGAGAAAGACGGCGACTTCATCCTCGACGGCCAAAAGGTCTGGAGTACCGGAGCCCATCGTGCCGACTGGACTTTCGTCCTGGCGAGGACCAACCCCGAAGCCCCCAAGAACAAGGGCATCAGTTTTTTCCTGGTGGACCTCAAGTCCCCCGGCATAACAGTTCGCTATCTTCCGAACATCGTCGGCACTTATTGCGAAATATTTCTTGACGGCGTGCGCGTACCAAAGGAAAACATGGTCGGCAAGATAAATGAAGGCTGGAAGGTAACTGGCGCTGTGCTCGGCTACGAGCGCTCCGGCATCCATCGCATCGCGGCCGCTCGCCGAAACTTGACCCGTCTCATTGAATTCGCCAGAGAAACCAAGCGCAACGGCAAACCACTTTTTCAAGATCCCCTGGTCCGCTGCCGGCTCACCAACCTAATTGTCGAGAGTGAGGCTGTCAGACTTCTAGCCCATAGAATAGTCTGGATGCAGAGCACCGGTCAGTCCGTGGACCACCAGGCCTCCATGTCCAGGGTCGCAGGAGCCGAGTTCCAGCAGCATGTCGCTGAGGCCGCCATGCAGCTTCTCAACCAGTACGGGCCGCTCGAAGAGGACTGCCACCAGGCCCCATTGAAAGGCTTCTTCTTGCGCCAGTACCTTTATGCCATGGCTTCTACAGTAGGTGCCGGCACTGCTGAAGTGCAACGCAATATCATCGCCCTGCGCGGTCTGGGACTGCCCAGAGGATAGATGGGACTGAGCCTTGAGGGGCCTGGAAGAACCAGGCCCCTTTCTTCTTTTTCTTCCCAAGCTTGCCCAGATTACACAATGCATTTCTTCCTTGGGTCGGGCTACAGGCACCGCACCGCTTTGTGCCAGGTTCGTAATATCTAACTATGCCCATGCCTGCTGGTTATTGTCGGATTGCTGCCTTGATCACAGGCGCCCCGTTAACGTAAAATTCTTAGGTGTCTTTCGTCAATCAATAGTGAACGGAAAGAGGTATGGAAGTCGTTAAGTGGACCGAGGGCAAAATCAGAATACTCGACCAGACGCGACTTCCTGCGGATGAGGTCTATCTCGATCTATCCACGTATCAGGAAGTAGGCGCGGCCATAAAGGAAATGAAGGTCAGGGGGGCTCCAATCATAGGCATAGTAGCTGCCTACGGGCTCGCCCTCGGTGCCTTCGGACTGTCTACAAACAGGCAACAGGAGTTCGTTGACGGAGTGATTGACATTGCCAGGTCGCTACTGGCCACCCGCCCGACAGCAGTAAATCTTTTTCAGGCGATAGAGAGGATGACAGCGGTCTTACACAACGGTCCTGATCCGGAACTCGTAAGGCAGGCCCTCCTCGAGGAAGCCCGTCAAATACACAAGGACGAAGAAGATAACACCGTTATCATATCCAACCTCGGCGCGGAGCTTATCGAGGACGGCTACACCATACTCACCCATTGCAATGCCGGAGCTCTCGCCACGTCTGGGGACCATGGTACCGCCCTTGGCGCGATCAAGGCTGCCCACCTGAAGGGGAAGCAGATCAAGGTCTTTGCAAATGAGACACGGCCACTATTACAAGGTTCGCGCTTGACCGCCTGGGAACTCCTTCGGGCAGGCATAGATACCACGCTGATTACCGACTCCATGGCTGGACATTTCATGAGCCAGAGCGCCATCGATTGCGTGGTGGTTGGTGCAGACAGAATTGCGGCCAATGGCGATGTCGCCAACAAAATAGGCACTTACTCGCTTGCGGTTTTGGCCAGAGCAAACCGAGTTCCTTTCTACGTGGCAGCCCCAACCACAACTATTGATATGTCGACCAGGTCAGGCAAGCTCATTCCCATAGAGTACCGCAGCCCTGACGAGGTCACGCTCTTCCATGGAGTACAGACGGCCCCGGAGGATATCAAGGCAGCGAATCCCGCTTTTGACGTGACTCCCAACAGATACGTCACTGCTATCATTACCGAAAAAGGAATCGCCAGAAGGCCTTACCGGCAATCGCTCAGCCAGCTCAGACCGGCAAGACCGCTCAGCGTCGAAGCGCAAATAGAAGGAGGTCCACGTGGCTGAGGCAAAGGTAGGAATCATAGGAGGTACCAACCTCTACCAGATGGAAGGTCTGACCAACCTGAAGGAGGTACGGGTGGAAACCCCCTTCGGCAACCCCAGCGACGCCATCACCCTGGGTGATTTGGCGAGCGTCAGAACAGCCTTCTTGCCCAGGCACGGCAGAGGCCACCCCATCAGCCCCGGCGAGTTGCCTGCCAGGGCCAACATCTATGCCCTCAAGTCGCTGGGAGTCGAATGTATCATTGCGGTCGGGTCCTGCGGCAGTCTGCGAGAGGATGTTCACCCCCTGGACCTGCTGATACCCGATCAACTTATAGACCTCACCAAGGGGCGTCATTCGACATTCTTTGGCGACGGGATCGTTGCCCATGTGGGCTTCTCTGACCCCTTCTGTAGCTCGCTTTCCGACGTCCTGTATCACACAGCCGTCGAAGCAGGGGCCACCGTCCATAAGGGTGGCACCTTCGTCGTCATGGAGGGACCGCAGTTTTCCAGCAAAGCCGAGTCCAACGTCTACAGGAGTTGGGGGGCCAGCATTATAGGCATGACCGCCTTGCCCGAAGCCAAGCTGGCGCGGGAAGCGGAGATCTGCTATGCCACGCTGGCCCTTGTCACCGACTATGACTGCTGGCACGAGTCAGGCGAGATCGTGACTGTAGAGATGCTCATCGCCAATTCCAACCGAAACGCTGACATGGCCAAGAAGATAATTGAGATGGCGGTCCCCAGGGTGTCTCAACGGCAATGCGCGTGCTCCAATGCCCTTGAGAATGCCATCCTGACAGCACCTGAGTTCATTCCGGCCATGCAAAAGAAGAAATTGGAGCTTCTGATTAAGAAATATGTCAAGTAACATGCAAAGAGCCTCGGAGTCTAGATTCAACTGTCTGCCCACGATGATCGGCAGCATGCCGCATACCGATGTCCAGGAGGCTTGGCGGACAGTGATGCGTTACCTTCCGGACATCCCTGCATGGCCCCAGTTGCCCAAACGGTCTTTCCTGGAGAACATGTATGTCCAATCCAGCCAGGGATTGCCGGGCGTGGCGATAGACGTGGTCCATGAGCGCATCCAGGTGGACCGCATTTCACCGGCGTTCGATCGATCCCTGGAGGCGCTCTATCTGGCCTATGAGGAGGGCGACTTCTCCAACTGCGGCATAACAGAAGAATATGCAACAGGACTTCACGAGATTCCGCACCTGGAGACACGTCCAAACCAGGCCCTCAAAGGGCAGATCACGGGGCCCATCAGCATGGGCCTGTCCATTACCGACGGTTCCCGTTTCATCATCTACGATGATGAACTGGCGGAAGCGCTGGCCAAGTCCCTGCACCTGAAGGCAGCCTGGATGGAGAATTTCCTCAGACATCAGGCAAGAAAAACCATCGTCTTCTTGGACGAACCCTATTTGACCTCGCTGGGGACCTCCTTCGTTGCCTTGTCCGCAGATAAGGTGACCTCACTCATGACACGAACACTGTCGGGTATCAGCGGCCTTAAGGGATTGCACTGCTGTGGAAATGCCGACTGGTCCATGCTCCTCGGCTGGCCCCTGGATATTCTCAGCTTCGATACTTACAATTACGTGGACGCCCTCGGCCTCTACCAGATTCAGACCGTCGACTTCCTCAATAGAGGCGGCGCTATTGCCTGGGGCATAGTGCCGAATGACGACGAAGCCGCCGTCAAGGAGAGTGTATCGTCTCTTAAGGACCGCCTTGAGGAAGCCATGGCGCCGTTGACCAGACATGGAATACCTTTCAAACAAGTCGTGGAGCAGTCACTGTTGACACCGTCCTGCGGGCTGGCTTCCCTGTCAATCGATGCGGCAGACAGGGTCCTCGAACTGCTTTCCGGACTATCTGCGTTTATGAGGAGGCTTTATGTCACCTAGTCAGGACAGGAGAGAGTGCTCTATATCGGAAAACAAATCGAGATGCACCTGCACCTACGAACCTTGCAGTCGCAAGGGACGTTGTTGCGAATGCATATCTTATCATCATGCCAAAAGACAGGTTCCGGGCTGCCTGTTTCCTACCGAGTTCGAAAAGACCTATGACCGCTCCGTGGCCAACTTCATTCGTTCACAAAACGGATGAACTCTTTATAGGAGGTACGTATGAACAAGAGAAAGAACGTAGCCGTCAGAAAACACAGGCGAACAATCAAGAAACTGAAGGAACGCAGGAAGGCACTGGCTGCCGCCCGCGCAGAATAGAGTTTTGAATCCAAAGCGCAAACGCCGGCGACACCATGAGGCGAGTTTGCTTAATCAACTCACCTTCGGCCGGCAAGAGAGAAGGTCCGTATGATGAATGCCAGTATAGCGATTATGGGTGGGACCAACCTCTACCAGATGGAGGATCTGGACAGCTTACGCGAAGTAAGGATTGAGACTCCTTTCGGCGATCCCAGCGACGTTATTACCATTGGCGAGCTGTCCGGTGTCAGAGCAGCTTTTCTGCCCAGACACGGTAGAGGTCATCGTCTCCTCCCCAGCGAAATACCGTCCAGGGCCAACATCTATGCTTTGAAGTCTCTGGGAGTAGAGTCAATCATCTCAATCAGTTCTGCGGGCAGCTTGCGGGAGGAGATCAAGCCCCTGGAGATCCTGATTCCCGACCAGTTGATTGACCGCACCAGGAACCGGCCCAGCAGCTTCTTCGGGGATGGTATCGTTGCCCATGTGGGTTTTGCCGAACCCTTCTGCAGTACCTTGTCCCAAGTCCTCTATCAGTCGTCTCTCGATGCTGGAGCAAGGGTCCATCTGGGCGGAACTTATGTGGTCATGGAAGGACCGCAATTCTCAACCAAGGCCGAATCAAACCTGCACAGAAGTTGGGGTGCCAGCATAATCGGCATGACCGCGCTGCCGGAAGCCAAGCTCGCTAGGGAAGCCGAGATATGCTATGCCACCCTTGGTCTCGTGACCGACTACGATTGCTGGCACGCATCGGAAGAGGTGGTAACAGTAGACATGGTCATCAATAACCTTATCACGAATGCAGAGACGGCCCGCAAGATAATAGGGTTGGCATTGCCCAGGATCTCCCCTCAGCGGGACTGCGAATGCGCCCGGGCCCTGGAGAATTGCATTCTGACCGCACCCGATTCAATAAGGGCGGAACAGAGGCGAAAACTGCACCTGCTTATCAACAAGCATGTCACGTAAGGTGTCCAGCATGGTTTTGCTCGTTCTTTCTTTTAGCAGCCTGTCATGAAGCACATATACCTGCTCACCGGCCCTCCCGGAGTAGGTAAGACCACGCTCCTTAAGGAGGCCGTTTCCGCCTCGGAAAAGAGGGCTGGAGGTTTCATCACCAGCGAAATACGCATCCGGAAGTCAAGACAGGGGTTCGAAATACGCACCTTTCACGGCTCAAGCGGCGTTCTGGCCCACGTGGACTTCGATAGTCCATTTAGGGTCAGCAAGTACGGTGTGAACATGGAAACGCTTAACGACATCGGAGTAGCCTCGCTACGCAGGGCAATAAGCAAAGACCAGGTCATCGTCATCGACGAAATAGGCAAGATGGAACTTCTTTCAATGTCATTCAGAGATGCAGTCCTGGAAACCTTTGATTGTGGCAAGAAAGTCCTGGGGACCATAATGCTGGCCCCTCACCCATGGGCTGACAGGATCAAGAAGGATAGCCGGGTGAAATTGGTCACGTTGACCAAGACCAACTATCAGGACACTCTTGCTGACGTGAAGTTCTGGCTAGCCCGGGACTGACCTATTCCGCCACCATATAGTTCTACCTACCAGGTTGGATTTCGAGCACCATTACAGTATACTAAGCGGGGAAAAACGGTGTGATTGCCAGCCTTCCATGCCGCCACGGCGTCCCTGATCCAGGCTGCACCTCGTTTGTTCTGGTAGTTCCGCCGGTCTTCCATGAGCTTGCGCCGCCGATACACAGTTGCCGGCAGCCGATCAGTCTGGATTGAAAGGAGACTAAGTGAGCCAACACTCTACTCAGTGCGACATCAAAGACGCGGCCCTCGCCCCTGAAGGCAAGTTGAGGATCGAATGGGCAGCCAGGGAGATGCCGGTACTGCGCTTGATACGGGACCGGTTCAGCAGAGATTTGCCTCTCAAGGGAGCTACAATAGCGGCCTGTCTTCACGTCACCACCGAGACGGCCAACCTCGTTCTTACTCTGCAGGGAGGCGGGGCCGAGGTAGCCCTGTGTGCTTCCAACCCCCTCAGTACGCAAGATGACGTAGCCGCCGCCCTAGTAGAGTACGGGATACCCACGTATGCAATAAAGGGCGAAGATAATGGTACCTATTACAAGCATATTCACGCCACCCTTGACCATAGACCTCATCTCACGCTGGACGACGGGGCTGACCTGCTCAGCACCTTGCATACTGAGAGGACAGACCTCCTGCAGGGAATTATCGGCGGCATGGAGGAGACGACCACAGGCATCATACGGCTGCGCAGCATGGCCAAAGCCGGCCAGTTGAAGTACCCGGTAATCTCGGTAAATGATGCCGATACCAAACATCTCTTTGATAATCGCTACGGTACCGGGCAGAGTACTATTGACGGTATAACGCGTGCCACCAACATCCTCTGGGCAGGCAAGAAAGTCGTTGTCTGCGGCTATGGCTGGTGCGGGCGCGGGCTTGCCATGCGGGCAAAGGGCATGGGCTCACAGGTGATCGTCATGGAGGTTGACCCGATACGGGCTCTTGAAGCGGTCATGGATGGATACCAGGTGATGCGCATGATGGATGCAGCCAGGATCGGTGACATCTTCGTCACCATCACAGGCGGACTCAATACCATAGACAAACATCATATCGAGATCATGAAGGATGGCGCCATTCTGGCAAACAGCGGCCACTTCAACGTGGAGATCAATATCGATGCCCTGAAGGCCATGGCCATCCAACAGCGCAAGATACGCACTTTCGTACAGGAATACACGCTCCCGGATGCAAGACGCATCTTCCTGCTCGGCGAAGGACGCTTGATAAACCTGACCGCTGCTGAGGGCCACCCGGCCAGCGTCATGGACATGAGTTTCGCCAACCAGGCATTATCGGCTGAGTATATGTTCAATCTGAAGACCAAGCTGCAGCCGGAGGTGTACCCGGTACTCCGGGAGATTGACCAGGAAGTCGGGCGGTTGAAGCTGCATTCCATGGGCATTAACATTGACAAACTCACCCCAGAACAGGCACAATACCTCGAAAGTTGGGAGATGGGGACCTAAACACCAATGTATAAGGAGTCAATCTATGAGTACCTTTTCAAGATCACCCCGTCACTTGATCACGTCTGAGTCCGTAACCGAAGGGCATCCGGATAAACTGTGCGACCAAATTTCGGACGGCATCCTGGACGCCATGGTGGCCCAGGACCCGTATGCGCGCGTAGCTTGCGAGACCGCAACTACGACCGGACTTGTACTAGTCATAGGTGAGATCACTTGCGATTGCTATGTGGAGATACCCGAGACCGTCCGAAGGGTAATCAAGGATGTGGGATATACCCATCCCGAATACGGATTCGATGCCGAGAGTTGCGGCGTGATGGTTTCAGTCAACGAACAGTCCAAAGACATCGCCATGGGAGTGGACGAATCATTCGAGACCCGCTCGGGACTGACGGAAAACGATATTTTGAACCGCCTGGGAGCTGGCGATCAGGGATTCATGTTCGGCTATGCTTGCAATGAGACACCCGAATACATGCCCCTGCCCATATCTCTGGCCAACAAGCTTACTCACCGGCTGGCGCACGTACGCAAGACCGGAATTCTGCCTTATCTCCGACCTGATGGCAAGTCCCAGGTGACGGTGGAATACTCCCATGGAGTTGCCAGGCGAATTGACAGCGTGATCATCGGCGCCCAGCATGATCCGGTGGTAAGCCAGAACGTGATACAGCGAGATGTCATTGAGCATGTCATCAAGGCTGTCATACCACCTTCTTTACTCGACAAGAAGACAAATTATTATGTCAATAGCACCGGTCGCTTCGTAATCGGTGGTCCTGTAGGAGATGCAGGACTGACCGGGCGCAAAGTTGCTGTAGACACCTACGGCGGCATCTGCCGGCATGGCGGCGGAGCCTTCTCTGGCAAGGATCCTACCAAAGTTGACCGCTCGGCAAGCTATGCATGTCGCTATATAGCTAAGAACATAGTGGCAGCGGGCCTTGCAGACCGGCTGGAGGTACAGGTATGTTACTCCATCGGCGTGGCACATCCTCTGGCCATTTCAATAGAGACTTTCGAGACGGCCAAGGTTGATGAGGAACTCATACTTAGGTTGATTCACGAGCATTTTGACCTTCGACCCGAGTCCATAATCAGAACACTCGATCTGCGGCGTCCCATATACAGACAGCTTGCGGCCTACGGCCATTTTGGACGGGATGATCTAAACCTCCCCTGGGAGAAAACCGACAAGGTGGCCATCCTACAGGCAGATGCCGGCCTGGCAAGCCTCCAAAATAGCCTGGAGAAGCCCGCGGGCAGCAACTAGCCGCATGCCCCAAGAAGACCATGTACTGGTGGGTAGCGCCCCGGCTATCCACCGGCTCGATTATGTCCAGAAGGTCGCTCACTACTTGGAGGGCAATTAGCAATGGAAATCAAGTTTGGTACGGATGGCTGGAGAGGCATTATAGCCGATGACTTCACGTTCCAGAATGTGCGTTATTGCGCCCAAAGTTACGCTGACTACCTGAATGAGGCCGGCCTTGCGGAACACGGCCTGGTTGTCGGTTATGATACACGATTCGCTTCTGAAGACTTTGCCGCGGCGGCGGCCGAGGTCATAGCCGCCAATGGCATCAGGGTATACTTATGTTCTAAAACCGCCCCGACACCAGTGATCAGTTACGGCGTCCGCCATCTTCAAGCGGGCGGCGCAATCATTATCACCGCTAGCCACAACCCAGCCAAGTGGAACGGCTTCAAAATCAAGTCCCCGGACGGCGCCAGTGCCCCAACCGCAGTTGAACGTGATGTCGAAGCACGTATCCCCGGAGTCATATCCAGCGCAAGTACCATCAGCATACCGCTGCAAAGAGGGATAGCTGAGAACCTCATCCAAATGGTAGACCTGGACCCCCCCTATTTCGCCCAACTGGCCAAGCTGGTGGACCTCCCCGGCATTCGACAGGGGAGGTTTAGCATAGCCGTCGACTCCATGTTCGGAGCAGGCAGCGGCTACTTCCGCCGCCTTATGGAGGGGGGTACCACCACCGTCCATGAGATTAATGGCGAGCGCAACCCGGTCTTTCCCGGCATCCAGCCTGAGCCGATAGGCCGGCACCTTGCCAAGCTGGCAGAGACAATGAAGACCGGATCCTTCAGTATCGGACTGGCAACAGATGGCGACGCCGACCGGGTGGGAATGGTGGACGAAAGAGGAACGCCGCTAACGCCGCTTCAGATCTTTGCCCTACTGGCACTCTATCTACTCGAGGTCAAAGGTGAACGAGGTACCATAGTCAAGACAATAACCACAACGAATATGCTCCATGGCCTGGGAAAGCTTTATGGTGTGACAGTCCTGGAGACCCCCGTCGGTTTCAAGCACGTGGCCCCCAAGATGATGGAGCTTGATGCCCTGATCGGCGGAGAGGAGAGCAGCGGTTTCGGCTTTCGGGGACATGTTCCCGAGCGTGACAGCATAGTCGCCGGCCTCTATATGCTCGACCTCATGAAACAAAAGAACATGAGCCCTTCGGAACTCATTGAATACCTCTATGGCAAAGTAGGCCCGCACCATTACTATCGCCTGGACCTTGAATTTCCAGCATCCGAACGAGACAGAATAATGGACAATCTTACGAGCAAGACCATCGATAAACTGGCAAACATCCATGTAGTAAAATTAAACACCATGGACGGCTATCACTTCACCCTGGAAGACGGTTCCTGGCTTCTCTTCCGTTTCTCCGGAACAGAGCCTCTTCTCCGCATCTACTCAGAGGCAGGAAGCCTGGAAAGAGCGCGGGCGCTTGTGAGTGAGGGAAGACACCTTCTTGGGGTATAGATGATGTTTGACCTCGACAAGCAGGAGACCTATCAACTACTGGACCCTTCGGACATGCGTGCCCATATGCGCGCTCTACCCAAACAGTGCCGTGAGGCGTGGACAAGGGCCTTGGCCTTCGAACTGCCGGACTACTACGGGAGTGTGGACAAGGCTGTAGTCCTCGGCATGGGAGGTTCTGCCATAGGTGGTGATTTCATCCGTGGAATCGCTATGCTGGAAAATGCCCTACCCGTATCTCTGCATAGGTGTTATGGTGCCCCCGGCTTCCTCGATGAAAAGACCTTGCTCATTGCCTCCAGCTACTCAGGCAACACTGAGGAAACCCTGTCCGCCTTTGCCGGTTGCCTCGAATCGCCGGCGAAGAAGCTGGTCGTGACCGGAGGCGGCAAGCTCGCCGAAATGGCAGGAGAAGCTCGAGTACCATTATTCACCATCGACTATGATTCACCGCCCAGGGCTGCTTTCGCTCATAGCTTCGTCCCTTTGCTGGGCCTTTTTCACCGCCTCGGACTGCTTAAGGACAAGTGCGACGACATGGATGAAGCCGTATCAGTCATGGAAAACACACTGGCAACAATAGACGAGACCGTACCTCTTCACTCCAATCCTGCCAAGCAACTGGCAGCCAGGTTGAAGGACAAGGTGTCCATCATTTATGGTGCAGGTCCCATGATTGAGGTTGCTCAGCGCTGGAAGGGTCAGATCAACGAGAACAGCAAGTCCTGGGCTTTCTACGAGGTTCTGCCCGAGGTAAACCATAATGCCGTGGTGGGCTACCAATTTCCCTCCCAATTGAAAGAACAGATACATGTCGTTTTTCTACAATCTTGCCTTATTCATCCTCGCATCTCACAACGCTACCGGCTTACCAGCGAGCTACTTCAGCAAGCAGGCGTCGGCTTTGACTGCATCCAGGCCGCAGGTTCGAGTTGCCTGGCCCAAATGTTGGGCCTTGTACTCTATGGGGACTACGTAAGTTTGTACCTGGCCATGTTGTATGGAGCAGACCCCACTCCAGTCCTGTCCATTGATTTCCTCAAGGCCCGCCTGGCCGATTAACGTTCCAAGTGAAGTATAATGTAGATACCGGACATGATTACTCCCTGCTCGTACTCAGCCTAACAAAACCCTTTCAACGGTACAAGCATGAAGACACGACTATCTCTGCAGGACCTGGTCAAGTCAAAGTTCGAAGACCACCTCTTTGTTGTTGTCTCCAACCGGGAGCCGTACGTTCATGAATGGGCAGGCGACAAGATCAAATGCGTGATCCCTGCCAGCGGACTGGTTACAGCCTTGGATCCTGTCATGATCTCGTGTGGAGGCACATGGATAGCCCATGGCAGCGGTTCTGCAGACCGGGACGTCGTAGACGAGCACGACATCGTGCAGGTCCCGCCAGAAAACCCCCGGTACAGGCTTCGAAGAGTCTGGCTTACCAAAGAGGAAGAAAACGGTTACTATTATGGTTTTTCAAATGAAGCAATTTGGCCGCTATGCCATGTAGCCTATACACGACCTTCCTTCAACCAGACCGACTGGGAAGCATACAGGCAAGTCAATAGAAAGTTTGCTGAGGTGACGGCGCAGGAAATCGGCGATCGCAAGGCTTTAGTATTCGTCCAGGACTACCAGCTGGCCCTTCTGCCGCGCTATATGAAGGAGCGGAATCCCGATGTCATCGTCGCCCAGTTTTGGCATATCCCCTGGCCCAATCCGGAGGTTATGCGCATATGTCCCTGGCAGGAAGAAATACTGCAGGGTCTTCTGAGCAACGACCTGCTCGGATTCCAGATCCGTTACTATTCTGACAATTTCCTGCACACCGTAAACGCCTGTCTTGAATGCATGGTAGACTGGGAAACCAACGAGGTACACCGCCAGGGCATGAAGACAACGGTACAGGCCTTTCCCATCAGTGTAGATTTCGAAAACATATCAAGTGAGTCACGCCAAGCCAGGGTCACACACGAGATGGAGAGGGTCAGACGTCAATTCGGGCTGACCGGTGAAATAGTAGGCCTCAGCATTGATCGCATCGACTATACAAAGGGCATGCCCGACCGACTACGTTCCATCGAGCGTTTCTTTGAGAAATACCCCGAGTACTTGAGACGGGTGGTCTTTGTTCAAGTAGCAGCATCAAGCCGCATTCATATAGGCAGCTATCGAAGGCTGCACGCCGAAGTAGATAACCTGATCGAAAAGATCAACTGGAGGTATTCGAGCGGCAACTGGAAACCATTGGTCTACCTGCGCGAGAATACATCCCAGCTGACCATCGCCGCCCTGCGTCGCATGGCACGCTTATGTATGGTATCCTCCTTGCATGACGGCATGAATCTGGTAGCCAAGGAGTTTGTGGCGTCCAGGTTCGATGAAGACGGAGTCCTTATTATCAGCCCCTTTACTGGAGCAGCCAGGGAGCTTACCGGGGCATTGATAGCCAATCCTTACGCCACAGACCAGATGGCGGAGACGATACGTGAGGCCATAGAAATGAATATCAAGGAAAGGCGGACCCGGATGCGGAGGATGCGAGCCGAAGTGGAGGAGAATAACATTTACAAATGGGCGGAGGACATAACTTCAACAATCCTGAAACTAGACTCCGGTAGAAGTCCGTAGAGATGGAATATCTCTTTGACGCCTGGCCGTATATCTCGACCAGGCTCGCTTTTCGGCATGGCAACCGGACCTCTCGCAGCAGCCAGTTGCCTACGCCGGGTACCCTATTGGTCCTCAGTGATTTCGATGGCACGCTCGCCCCCATTGTGCCAGTCCCAGATTATGCCTGCTTGCCCCCTGACACGCGGGATATCCTGCAGCAACTAGCGTCCAGGGAAGGGTACCTGCTGGGGATAGTGAGCGGCAGGGCACTTGCCGATCTGAAATCCAGGGTAGCGATCGATGGTCTTATCTACGCCGGAAATTATGGCCTGGAAATGGAAGGACCTTGGGGCAACCTGGTACATCCGGAAGCACAGGCATTTCGTCACACCGTCGAAACGTTGCACGAACACTTGAAACACCGGTTGAACGGGATTGAACATGTTGTCATTGAATTCAAGGCCCTCAGCCTCAGCGTACATTACCGGCTGACATCCCCGGCCGACCATGGCCGGATCAAGAGAGAGATATTCGGGGCCTTGAAGGAATCCCAGGCGTGCAAGAGTATGCTTGTCTCACCCGGCAAGATGGTCTGGGAACTCATTCCCGCCGTCAGGTGGGACAAAGGCAACGCCATAGATTACCTGCTGTGCAAAACTCCCCTCATTCACGGTCCAGTGTTACCCATTTTCCTCGGCGATGATAAGTGTGACGAGGCTGGATTCGCAGCCGTCAGAAGGTACGATGGCATTTCCATCTTCGTTGGCAATATACATGAAGCACAATCCATGGCCTGCTATTATCTGAATGGCACGAATGACGTGGCGGAGTTTCTTCGCAGATTGCTGGTGTTTCCCGAAAAGGATCGTCTTACTTGACCAGACCACTCCGTGTGAATATCATGCCAACCCGTTCAGCCCTACTCCTTACCTGGTACCTGTTACTGCCAAGGTGGACATTGCAGTAGAAGAACGTTACACTCTATCCCACTGACAGCGCACCCCAACCTACGCGTGGTGCTGATGGAGCGACTCAATGAGTGAATACCAAGAGAATTCCACTCTGGACCATCTCTTCAATCCGAAGACTATAGCTGTAGTAGGCCTCAGCACCGCCCCCGACAAAGCGTGGCTCAGTGAATGCTACATCACTCCCATGCTCGAAATGGGCTTCCACGGCCGCCTGTTCGTTGTCAATCCCAAGGGCGGCCACATCGGAGGCATGGCTGCATACAGCAGTCTGCAAGAAGTACCCGGACCCGTCGATTACGTTGTGTCGCTGGTACCGGCCCACCACACGCCTCAGCTTCTGGCTGACTGCACTGAGAAAGGCGTGAAAGCAGTCCAGTTCTACACCGCCGGATTCTCGGAGACAGGCGTTGACGAGGACGCGCATCTTCAAGCCCAATTGGTCGAGATGGCCCAGCGCTCTGGCTTGCGCCTGCTCGGTCCAAACTGCATGGGCATTTATTGTCCAAAGTCAGGTATAGGTTTCTGTCCTGACTTCCCAAAAGAACCGGGGGAAATCGGTCTGCTTTGCCAGAGCGGCGGCAACACCGGGCACATAGTCCGGACCGTGGCTGCCAGGGGACTTCGCTTCAGCAAGGTGGTCAGCTACGGGAATGCTTGCGACATCAATGAGCGAGACCTTCTCGATTACTTTGTCGAGGACAACGATACCCAGGCAATAGCTGCTTACCTGGAGGGCACTACAGATGGCCGTCGCCTGCTCCAGTGCCTAACCAGGGCAACTTCACACAAACCAGTGACCATCCTGAAGGGAGGTTGTACCGAGGCCGGGATCAGAGCAGCGGCTACCCATACAGGGTCCTTGGCTGGTACAGATGTTCTCTGGGACGGACTCTTCAAGCAGGCAGGGGTTGTTAGGGTCAGCACCCCTGAAGAAATGGCAGACTTCCTGGTGGCATTACTGCAGGTACGCCCTCCCCGGGGGCTGAATACCTGTGTAGTGGGAATAGGCGGGGGCGCAAACGTACTGGCGACTGATGATTGCGAACGAGCCGGCCTGACACTGCCACCCTTGCCGGACCACATATTGTCTCGATTGAAGCACATTATTCCCCGCGCTGGAGCCATGTTGCGAAATCCAATCGACGCCTTCCCACTCATCGGCGCTCCCTCAAATTGGCGGCAGCTTGTGGACCTGCTTAACGAATGGGAGGGCCTTGACCTGGTCCTGTTTCAAAATGCCCTTGGCACCCCACCACTTCCGCCTCGGTATGAGAGTATAGCTCCTGCAATCGAGCCAATGCTGTCTGCCGTAGCGGAATGCCGGGTCCCCTTTGCACTCGTTTGGCATGCCATAACCAACGACGATTCGTGGCAAGCCTCGTTAAGGGTACAGGGAATGTCCGTGGACAGAGGCCTGCCCTTCTTCACGTCCATGCGGGGAGCTGCTTTGGCCATGAGAAGGCTCTTCAATCACCACGCCTCGATGCCCGGCAACGTTGATTTGCAGTAGTACCTGCTCGAGACTAAAACCTTACTGGTAACTGTGGCCAATGCACCGCTACAGTTGCGATAGAATGGTTCCCAGCCACGAACAAAAAACTGCTGACGGGCACATGGTACCCGTCAGCAGTCGAAACCTCTTAACGATAGCCCTAACGCTTCGTGTACTGAGGCGCTTTGCGAGCCCGCTTTAGACCGTACTTCTTGCGCTCCTTGATCCGTGCGTCTCTGGTCAGCAAGCCATACTGCCGCATCAAAGGTTTAACCCCTTCATCCAGCTCAACCAGCGCCCGGGCGATTCCATGACGGATAGCCCCAACCTGGCCGGAAATGCCTCCACCCTCGACCTTGACGATAACATTGAATCTGTCCATCATGTTGGCCACGCGTAGAGCATCAAGGGCTTTCGACTGCAAATTGGGCAGCGGGTATGCCTCAGCCAGCGACCTCCCGTTTACGATCACACTGCCGGTGCCCGGAAACAACTTGACCCGAGCAATGGCGCACTTTCGTTTGCCAGTACCATAGAAATAGGCTTGGTCTGCCACTAATCCCTCCCCTGTCCTTTCAGTTGGGCTTCATGTGGATGGCTGTCTCCGGCATAAACCTTGAGCCTTCTAAGCATTGCCCGGCCTCGTGGATTATGCGAAAGCATACCTTTTACAGCATGCCGTATAACCTTTGTGGGATCCTTCTTCATCTGATCAGAGAAATTGACCTCCCTGAGCCCGCCCGGATAGCCGGTATGCCGGTAATAGATCTTCTGCTTGGCTTTCTGGCCGGTGACCCTAACTTTGGACGCATTGGTGACTACCACGAAATCACCCACATCCATATGCGGTGAGTACATCGGTTTACCTTTGCCCTGTAACAACACTGCTATTTGGGTAGCCACCCTGCCCAGCGTCATTCCGGACACGTCTACATGCCACCACTCACGTTTGATATCCGCAGCCCTTGTACTGTACGTCTTCATTAAACAAACTCCTATAAAATGGGCGGAAAATCCCGATAATTGACCTTCATGAGGCACAAACCATGTGCGGGGGCAGCAGGGCCAACGACACCGGTCATCCCGGAGCGAGCCAATCGACAGAAGTCGTCCACACTTGTCTGGCCCTGGCCGACCCTGATCAGGCCTCCTACTGTATTTCGTACCTGCTGGGGCAGGAACGAATTCGCTACCATATCGCAAATGACATTATCCTCTTCTCGATACACCTCGACCTTATGCACACGCCTTGTTGTTGACACATCGGTTGCCGTCGAGAAGGGGGCAAAGTCATGCGCGCCTACAAGAACCTTGCAGGCGTCATTCATGGCTTCCACGTCAAGTCCATGCGGCACATGGTATGTGAAATGCCGAAGCCTGGGCGATCTCGCCGGCCGGTTGAGGATGCTGTACCGGTATTCACGGGTCACGGCATGACGCCTAACATCAAATCCTTCGGACCCGCAGTATGCCGCCCTTACGGCAATATCTTCATCCAGATAATGGTTGAGCGCATTCACCCAAGTCTGCAAGGGATAGCCGGCACGTGTTCGCAGGCTAACGACCTGCCCAATGGCATGAACACCGGCATCGGTCCGACTCGCTGCCGAAATTCTTGTCTTTTCTCCCGTCAACTTGTACACGGCCTCTTCTATCTCTCCCTGTATAGTGCGCCCGTTTGCCTGGTACTGGGAACCGTGGTACCGGCTGCCGTCATATTCCACTATGAACACGATGAGCGATTCTTTTGACAAACAGGTAACCCCAAACCACAGAGGAGCCTATTGCACCAATTCCATAATCGACATGGAGGCACCATCACCTGGTCGGTTTCCGACCTTCAAGAGGCGCACATACCCTCCATTGCGGTCTGCATATCTCTTGGCCAGTTCATCAAAAAGCTTGTCAACTACCTTCTTGTCGCCTATTACCACCGAGGCCCGCCGCCGAGAGGCAAGACTGCCGTCCTTACCGAGAGTAATCATCTTCTCAGCTATGCCTTTGACCTCCTTCGCCTTTGGCTCGGTGGTCTTGATCTTCTCATGTTTCAACAAGTCCGCGACCAGGTTATGGTACATGGACAATCTATGGCTTGTCAGCCTCGAGAGCTTTCGCCCCGCAATTCTATGCCTCATCATTCCCCTTCGTGTCTTTTATATCCAGGCCCATACTTGTCAGTCGCTCCTGCAATTCCTCCACCGACTTGCGGCCCAACTTCTTTAGGGACAACAATTCCTGTTCGCTCATTTCCAGAAGCTGTCCCACCTTGCTTATCTTGTTGCGTCGTAGACAGTTGAAAACACGAGGTGAAAGACCAAGTCGCTCCAGAGGCATGTCATATAACTCCGTTGAGACAGCACCTTGGGCCGGCATTCTTTCTTCCTCTTCTTCTTCATCAGAAACAAGCGACGTAAACAACGCCAGCTGTTCTCTGAGTATCTGCGCACTTTCGATAACGGCCTCAATTGCTGTTATGCTTCCATCCGTCCAGACATCCAGCACAAGTCGTTCATATTCCATAAACTCGGCCTCGCTGGCTGGTTCAATCAGGTAATTCACTTTGGTAACTGGAGAGAAAATGGCGTCCACTGGAATCACACCTATGGGTAGACCGTTTTCATGGTTCCCAGGCAGGTAGCCTTTACCCAAGGTGACATTGAATTCCACCGAGATTCGGGCCTCATCGGAGTCCATGGTCAAAAGGTGCAGTTCGGGGTTTACTATTTCGAAGTCAGCGGACGGCCTGATGTCACCCGCCAACACCTCCTTTTCACCCTCGGCATCCAGAAACAGTTTCCCTTCCTGCTTTGTCAAAGAACGTAACCTGATATTCTTCACGTTAATGAGAAACTCAGTAGTATCTTCTTTAACGTGTGGGATGGTACTGAACTCGTGCTGTACGCCATCAATTCTTACCCAGGTTATTGCAGCCCCCTGAAGCGAACTCAGGAGAATACGTCTGAGCGCGTTGCCCAAGGTGATCCCGAAGCCTTTTTCCAAAGGTTCAGCCACGAAACGGCCGTAGTATTCGTCTGTTTCCACACAATCAACTTTTGGCATTACTAGATAGGACAAAACTGTGGCCTCCTTTCAAGGCTATCGGGAATAGTACTCCACGATCATTTTTTCGTCGAACTTGGCACCGGTCTCGTCGGGCGATGGTAGCGTGAGTACTTTGCCCACAAGGTTTTGCTTATCCAATTCAAGCCAACTGGGCACCATTCTGGTCTCCGCCAGTTCCTGGGCAACCTTGAACGGTTCCTTACTCTTGGCCATCTCCCGCCATCCTATCTCTTCACCAGGTTTTGCGGAATACGACGGGATATCGACCTTCCTTCCATTAACCTGGATATGACCATGCCGGACAAGCTGTCGGGCTTGGCTTCGCGATTCTGCAAAACCCAGCCGGAAAACAACATTATCCAGCCGTCTCTCCAGCAATTGCTTCAGATTGTCACCAGTCAGACCCGGAGCCCTCTCCGCTTGTACGAACAGGCGATAGAACTGCCGCTCAAGCATTCCATAGTCGTAACGGGCCTTCTGTTTCTCTCTCAATCGTACCTCATAGTCGGAGAGTTTGCGTGGCCGACCCCCAGGACGCCTGCCCGGACCCGCGGCCCTTCTATCCAGAGAACACCTGGGTGTAGCACACCTCTCCCCCTTGAGCAACAGTTTCTCGCCGACGCGTCGGCATAGCCGGCAAACCGGTCCAGTATATCGGGCCATTAGCTCTTATACCCTCCTTCTCTTCCGGGGCCGGCAACCGTTGTGAGGTATGGGCGTTACATCGATGATGCCATTAACATGCAGGCCGGCAATCTGCAAAGCACGAATCGCAGCCTCCCTGCCACTACCGGGCCCTCTCACAAATACCTCAACCTGGCGCAATCCCTGGTCCTTGGCTCGCCGAGCGGCACCCTCCGCCGCCATCTGAGCAGCATAAGGCGTCCCCTTCCGCGAACCCTTAAAACCAGCAGTCCCTGAACTTCCCCAAGAAATCACATTGCCTTGGGGATCCGTTAGTGTGATTATCACGTTGTTAAAAGTCGAATGGATAAAGGCCCGCCCTTGAGGTACAACCTTCTTTTCCCTTCTTCTGCTTTTCGGTTTGCCTTTCTTTTTGTCAGCCATATTTCCTCAACCCTACTTCTTGGCCATGCCACGTCGTCTGCCTCTGCCGGCAACTGTCTGCGGACGGCCACGCTTGGTCCTTGCATTCGTTCGAGTCCTTTGACCTCTTACTGGCAACCTGTGACGATGACGGCTACCCCTGTATGACCCGATTTCCATCAACCTCGTAATGTTCATGTTGACTTCTTTCCGCAGATCACCCTCAACCCGGCATTCTTTGTCGATATATTCGCGAAGCCGGTTTATCTCCTCTTCCGTCAGGTCATTAGCCTTCTTTGTTATGTCAATACCAGCTACGGTCAGCAGTTGCTCGCTCAAACTAGGTCCAACACCATAAATGTATTGAAGACTTACATTTACCCGTTTATTACCCGGAATATCTACACCTGCTATACGTGGCACCTGTTTCTCCTTATCCCTGTCTCTGCTTGTGTTTGGGATTCTTGCATATTATTACAACCCGACCCTTTCGTTTCACGACTTTGCAGTCTTTACATCTCGGTTTTACCGAAGCCCGAACTCTCATTACTCACTCCAGTCCTATTTAAAACGGTATATGACCCTGCCCCTAGTCAGGTCGTAAGGTGAGAGTTCCACCCTCACCGTGTCACCGGGCAGAATCTTGATAAAGTGTCTCCTCATACGTCCCGAAATGTGCGCCAATACCTTGTGACCGCTGGGTAACTCAACACGAAACATCGCATTGGGCAAACACTCCAGGACCTTGCCTTCAACTTCCAGTCTTTCCTTCTTTGCCATACTCTCACTTAAACCGCAGTGAGTATCTCCGGTTCATCCTCAGTAATCGCAATCGTATGCTCGAAATGGGCCGATAGACTGCCATCGGCAGTCACCACTGTCCACCCATCAGCGTTCACCTCAGTCCGCCAACCACCGATGTTCAGCATCGGCTCTATTGCAAGGGTCATCCCCTTGCGCAAGACAGGCCCCTGACCTTCATGGCCATAGTTCGGTATCTGGGGATCCTCGTGCATTTCACGTCCGATACCATGCCCCGTGTACTCCCGTACTACCGAATAATGCCTGGACTCAGCAAGTGACTGAATGGCCGCCGAAATGTCACCAAGGTGCCCGCCATGTCTAGCCCTGGATATCCCAGCCATCAAGGCATCGCGGGCAGCCTCCAGAAGCCTCTGTGCCTCTGGACTGATTTCGCCCACTCCAACCGTAATCGCGGCATCTCCCTGGAAACCGCCTACGATTGCCCCCACATCCAAAGATACTATTTCACCTTCTCGGATTACTCGCTTCCCGGGTATACCATGTACGATTTCGTCATCGATCGATACACAAAGCGAAGCCGGATATCCACGATATCCCTTAAAGGAAGCCTTGGCGCCATGTCTTGCCAGTTCTTGCGCACAGATGCTGTCCAGCTCCGCTGTGCACATTCCTGGTCTTATCTGTTCAGCCAGTATCTGCAAAACTTCTGCTACGATCCTCCCTGCTCTGCGCATTGTGTCGATTTCAAAACGCGATTTTACTATTATACCCATTTACACTCTACGAGAGCAATTTAAGGATGTTTTCTTTGACCTCTTCAATCGATCTCTCGCCTTCAACCTCAAGCAACCGGCCGCTCTCTTTATAGTAATCGATCAACGGAGCCGTTTGCTCAAAATAGACCTCCAGCCTCTTCTGGGCCGTCTCCCTTGTGTCGTCTGCACGCTGGTATAGTTCACCACCACAAACATCGCATCGTCCCGCTATCTTCGGAGGAGACGAGACCATATGGTAAGGAGCTTGACACTGCTTGCATATCCAACGCCCGCTGAGCCGTCGCAGCAACTCCTCACGTGAAACGTCGATATAGATGGCCTTGTCAATACCATCCTTATTCAGCGCTTTGTCCAAAGCCTGAGCTTGCTCCAAGGTCCTTGGAAAACCGTCAAGCATGAACCCTTGATCGATCTCGCTGATACGCTCCAGGATCATCTTGATGGTCACCTCGTCGGGTACCAGCAACCCCTTCTCCATGTATGACTTGGCCAGCTTTCCCAGCTCAGTGCCTTCCTTTTCCGCCTTGCGAAATAGGTCGCCGGAGGAAATGTGTACCAGACCCTTGGCCTCAGCCAAGCGCTCTGCCTGCGTACCTTTGCCTGAACCGGGCGCACCCAGCAATATCAACCTCATGAGAGTCTCCTAGTTCTATTTCAGGAAGCCTTCGTACCGGCGCATAAGCAACTGAGACTCCAGCTGCTTCATGGTATCCAGGGCGACCCCCACCATAATCAGCATGGCCGTGCTGGACAACGCCACCACCTGCACCCCTGTGATATGCCTTGCTACAAAAGGCATTATGGCAATCATTCCCAGGAATAGAGCGCCACCCCATGTGATTCTGGTCATCACTCCACTCAGGTAGGAAAAAGTCGCCGGTCCCGGCCTCACGCCAGGCACGAAACCACCCTGCTTTTGAAGCGTATCCGCCAGTTGCATTTGCTCAAACATTATCATCGTGTAGAAGAACGCAAAACCGACCGTAAGCAAGAAGAATACCATCCAGTAACTCCAGTGATTATCCCAGGCCTGGAAAAAGCTTGCCACGCCGCCGGTGAAGTAAGACGCTATGGTGGCCGGCAATATTACCATGGCCCCGGCGAAAATCAATGGGATCATGCCTGCGGTATTGACCCGCAACGGTATGTGTGTAGAACCGGACTGACGATACATTCGTCTTCCCCGGAAAACGCTTCTCGAATAGTGGACCGGAATACGCCGGTGTGCCTCAGTGAAGATCACAATCACCACAATGGTAGCCAAAGCCAGAATTATGAAGCCGGTAAGACCGACAAACTGCTCCCTGGCAATAAATCCCTGCCCGACCATTTCGGGCAGACCGGCCACAATACCCGCAAAGATTATGAGCGAAACACCATTTCCGATCCCGCGCTCCGTTATCAGTTCACCAAGCCAAACCAGGAAAACGGTACCCGCTGATAAGGAAATAACCATCGTCACCGTGGTCAGAGTATCGATCTCAACTATGGCCGCTCCTCTGGTCAGCCAGACTATCTGGCCGTACCCCTGCAGGGCAGCCAAAGGTACCATCAGCCAATGGGTATACATGTTGATTTTGTTCCGACCTGCCTCCCCTTCTCTGGCCAGGGCCTGTAGACGGGGAACGACGGGTGTCATCAACTGCATGATGATGGAAGCCGTTATGTACGGGTACACACCCATGGCAACAATGCTGAAGTTGCGCATGGCGCCGCCGCTGAACAAGTCAAGCATGCCCAGCAACTGGTTCTGATCGAACATATCCCGCAACGATGCAGGATCAACACCGGGAAGAGGTATGTGGGCTACAAAACGAAATATGACCAGGATCCCCAGAGTGAAGAGTATCCTGCGCCTGAGGTCAGGCAGGCTGAAGGCATCAATCAGCGCCTGTAGCAGGCGCGGTCTACCTCGCCTTTGCTGCAATTCCTGCCTCCTCAACAGTCCCACCCGAGGCCTCTATCTTGTTTTTGGCAACAGATGAAAACCTCTCAGCCTTGACAACGAGACCACGGTCGATTTCACCACCGCCGAGGATCTTTACAGGCTTGCCAGCCGACTTGATCAGGCCCATTTGGACCAATTTCGCCTTGTCCACCACTTCCCCAGGTTCCAGAACATTCAAGCTGCCCACATTTACGACAGCATAAGTAATCTTGAATACGTTTACGAATCCCCGTTTCGTAGATAATCGCTGGACCAGCGGAAGCTGGCCACCCTCAAAATAGGGCCTGACGCCGCCGCCGCTACGCGACTTCTGTCCTTTTAATCCCCTGCACGAATAGGTACCATGACCGCTACCTATACCCCGGCCAACACGCTTTCGCTTGCGCTTCGAACCTTCGGCAGGTGCAATATTATTCTGCATCACCACTATCGTTAACCTCCTCCACCTTGACCAGGTGCCGGACCTTCAGCAGCATACCGCGCATCGAAGGCGTATCGGCATGCTCCACACTCTGATGTAGACGGCGAAGCCCAAGAGCCCTTATCGTCTCCTTTTGGTCCTTGCTATAACCTATATCGCTCTTTTCCCAGATAATCCGCAATCTACTCACTGGCTTTCTCACCTTCCTTGGTACTAGGACCTTCGCCTGGCCAGTTCCTTTTCCGGCACTCTCAACTGTGTAAGACCAGTCATCGTCGCTTTGACCAGATTGATGGGATTGGAACTACCCAGAGACTTGGTAAGAATATCCTTTACGCCTGCTACTTCCAACACTGCCCGCACGCTACCCCCTGCTATCACACCTGTGCCCGGCATCGCCGGCTTCAACAGGACCCGGGCTGCTCCGAACCGGCCAATAACCTCATGAGGTATGGTAGTCCCGGCCAAGGGTATTGCCGCCATGTTCTTTCTGGCCACTGTCCCAGCCTTCTGTATCGCCTGGGCGACCTCTTTGGCTTTTCCCATACCGATTCCTACATTCCCCGCGCCATCGCCGACAGCCACCACGGCGCTAAAGCTCAGGTTCTTGCCGCCCTTTACCACTTTCGCCACGCGGTTAACGTGGATAAGCTTCTCAATTAACTCTTCCCTATTCCTGAATTCGTCCGGTTGCATAAAAACTCCCCAAATCCTTAGAAATCTAGTCCTGCCTGCCTCGCAGCTTCAGCCAGAGCTTTGACCCGGCCATGGTACTTGAAACGGCGCCGGTCAAAACGCACCCGGGTTACGCCACTCTCCATGGCCCGTCTGGCTACTAATGAGCCCACGCGAGCAGCATCCTCTTTCTTCCCAAGATTGTCCTTCCGAATATCCGCATCCAGACTTGATGCCGCAGCCAAAGTTCGCGAATCTGCATCATCAATGACCTGGGCATAAATATGATTCAGGCTTCTGTATACGCTGAGCCGCGGTCTCGGCTCTTGTATGTGCTTCTTCCGTTTCAGAATATTCTCTCTGGCCATGCCTATTTCTTCTTGCCTCCTGCTCTACCGGCCTTGCCAGCCTTGATGCGGACCTTTTCACCAGCGTATCTTAGGCCCTTACCCTTATAAGCATCGGGTGGCCTGATAGCCCGTACCTTGGCCGCAGTCTCAGAGACCAACTCCTTGTCAATCCCGCTAACTTTGAGCCGGTTTGGTGCTTCAGCCGTAATGGCAATGCCTGGAGGCGGGTTCACTTCTACCGGGTGAGAGTAACCTACCTGCAATATGACCTTATTGCCTGATGCCTGAGCTCTGTATCCGACCCCAACAATGTCAAGATACCTGTCAAAACCCTTGGATACCCCCTCTACCATGTTGGCTGCCAGGCTTCTTGTCAGGCCATGCAATGCTCTATATAGCTTGGCGTCGCTGGGCCGGGAAACCAGCAATTGGCCGTCCTTGATCTCGAACTTCAAATCCGGATTAAAGGACCTCTGCAACTCGCCCTTGGGCCCTTTTACCTTTAACTCATGTCCCTTGATCTCTACCTCAACTCCTTGAGGCAGTGGTATTGGAGATTCGCCGACTCTAGACATCGTTAAGCCACCCGATCGATTCAGATTTACCAGACATAGCAAAGCAACTCGCCGCCCACATTCTGTTTCCACGCTTTCTGACCTGTCATTATTCCCTTTGAAGTAGATACAATGGCCACACCGAGCCCTCCATAAACGCGTGGGATCTCGGACCTTCCCACGTACATACGCAGCCCAGGCCTGCTGGCCCTTTTGAGGCCGGATATGGCAGGTTGGTCCTTTTGGTAATACCGGAGGTAAACCTTGATTACGCGTCCAGGCTTGCCCTTCAGGATTTCGTAGTTGTTTATGAAGCCTTCCTCTTTGAGTATCTTCAGGATGGCCAGTTTCATCTTAGACCATGGCAGGACCACGAACTCCTGACGGACCATATTGGCATTTCTTATTCTGGTAAGCAGGTCAGCAATAGGATCAGTAATCATAACTACTTCTTCACCAACTCGATTTTCTGACGCCGGCAATTTCGCCCTTGAGGGCTAATTCACGGAAGCATATGCGGCAGATACCGAACTTGCGCATGTATGCTCGAGGCCGGCCACACAGATGGCAGCGATTGTGCTGCTGAACAGGGAACTTAGGTGGGCGTTGTGACTTCACTACTTTTGATATTTTTGCCAAAACTCTAACCTCTCACAAAAGGCATCCCCAGGAGCTCCAATAGCCGTCTGCCTTCTTCATCAGTGCGCGCACTGGTCACTATGGTGATTTGGAGTCCCCGAGCCTTGTCTATCTTACCGTATTCGATCTCGGGAAATGTTAGCTGGTCCTTCATTCCCAAGCTGTAGTTCCCTCGACCGTCAAATGCATTCCTTGGAATGCCCCGAAAGTCTCGGATGCGAGGTAGGACCGCATTGATCAGTTTATCAAGAAATTCGTACATGCGTCTACCTCTCAGGGTTACCATCAGCCCTACGGGCATCCCCTCTCTGAGCTTGAATGCCGCTACGGACTTCTTGGCACGCCTGATCACGGGCCGCTGGCCTGTTATGGTAGCCAAGTCTGTCTGAGCACTCTCCAGCGCTTTGGCATTCTGTATAGCTTCTCCCATACCAATGTTGATCACCACCTTGCTCAGGCGCGGCACCTCCATGATATTCACATAGTTGAAATCGCTCATCAACGCCGGTACGGTTTCCTTCTCGTATCGCTCTCTAAGTCGAGGTAATGTCTTTACGGCTGTCATTAATCAATCACCTCTTTGCAGGCAGAACAGGTGCGTACTTTTCTGTCCTCCAGGATACGGAATTTAACTCTTGAAGCTTTGTCACACTTGTTACAAAAGAACTTCACTTTGGCAACATGGATGGGCGCCTCCATCTCGATGATGCCGGCCTGCCGCACTGCACGCCTGGCCCTGGAATGCCTCTTTACCATGTTTACGCCATCCACTATAAGCCGCTGGTCCGCCGGGTACGCTGATCTGACCTTCCCCTTCTTACCTTTGTCTTTCCCGGCTATTACCAGGACTGTATCATCCTTATGTATCTTCACTTCCCTATACTACCTCCGGAGCCAATGAGATGATCCTGGTAAAGTCCTTTTCCCGCAACTCTCTTGCTACAGGACCAAAAATGCGGGTGCCTCTCGGATTGTTCTGGTCAGTCAGAATGACTGCCGCGTTGTCATCAAACTGTATGTAGGAACCATCACGACGCCGGTACGATTTGGCGGTACGCACTATTACGGCCTTCACCACGTCGCCCTCCTTCACCATCCCTCTGGGTATGGCATGTTTCACCGAAGCCACAATGATATCGCCTACCCTGGCATAGCGCCTCCTGGTACCACCCGGTACATTTATGCACATAATCTCCTTGGCACCACTGTTATCGGCTACTTTCAGTCTGGAGTAAGGCTGGATCATGAGATTTTGATCTCCTCTCCTTCCCCCTTGGTAATGATGTCCCTTACAACCCAGTGTTTGGTCTTTGAAAAGGGGCGGCTCTCTTCTATCCGCACGATATCTCCCACCCGGCAGCTGTTGGCCTCATCGTGTGCCCTGACTTTCGTCCGCCGCCGGACTATCTTCTTGTACAAAGGATGCGGAATCGGAGTTTCAATCACTACAGTTACTGACTTGTCTCCCTTGTTCCTTGTTACATGACCTACCATGGACCTTCTCTTATTCTCCATTGACCAACCTCATTAGCGGACTCAACCGGTCTTTATCAATTCTCGCTCACGCATAATCGTCAAAATTCTAGCTATTTTCCGTCTTGTTCGCATCACTTCACGATGGTTCACCAATTGGCGGGTGGCCAAGCGAAAACGAAGATTGAACAATTCCTGACGGGCCTCCTCAATCTGCTTTTTCAACTCAGCATCATTCAAAGACCGAATCTCGGTGGCCTTCATTCCAGCGTCTCCTTAGTGACGAACTTCGTTTTTATGGGCAGCTTGTTACCAGCCAGTCGCAAAGCTTCCTTAGCCTGCTCTTCCTTGACGCCACTGATTTCAAATATGATCCGTCCCGGCTTTACTACCGCCACCCAATGGTCTGGGCTGCCCTTGCCGCTACCCATTCGCGTCTCGGCTGGCTTCTTGGTCACCGAAAGATCGGGAAAAACCCGGATCCAGACTTTCACACCGCGGCGCAGGTAGTGGACAATTGCCCGTCTAGCAGCCTCGATTTGCCTTGCTGTAAGCCAGACTGCCTCTGTGGACTTGAGTCCGTACTCACCAAAACTGATTGTGCTTCCTGACATGGCGGTACCTTTCAAGCTTAGCTTGTGGGTCTTGCGCCACTTCACCCTCTTAGGCTGCAGCATTGCTCTCTACCTCACCGATTTCTAATTCACCAGTCGCCATTTCTTCCACCACTGGCTGGCGAAGCTCTGGAAGGACATCACCCTTGTAGATCCAGACCTTGATGCCAATGCGCCCCATCAGGGTAGCAGCCTCATATAGCCCGTAATCGATATCGGCCCGCAATGTATGCAACGGCACCCTGCCCTCGTGAAAGGTGACGGTGCGGGCGATTTCCGCTCCGCCTAGCCTACCGGAGCACATGACCTTGATGCCCTTGGCACCGGCCTGCATGGTCCGGGTAATTCCCCTCTTGATGGCACGCCTGAAGGCGATCTGGTGCTCTATTTGATTGGCTATGTTCTTGGCTACAAGGTAGGCATCCAGCTCCGGTTCGCGGACCTCCTGAATATTCAATCGAATCCTCTTCTGACACAGTGCTTCCAAGGCTTTTCGCAGTTCATCTACACGGGAACCGCCCCGGCCAATGATTATCCCCGGCCGGGCAGTATGAACGGTCACCACCACCTCATTGGCCCATCTCTCTATATCCACTTTCGAGATACCCGCTTCGGCACTGCGAGAGTTGATCAGCTTCCGTATGCGAACGTCTTCTTCAAAAAACTCTGCATAATTTTTCCTGGCGTACCATCTAGACCGCCAGTCATTGATCACACCTAATCTAAATCCTGTTGGATGAACTTTCTGTCCCAATTATTCCTCCGTATCCACCACAGCAGTGATATGGCTCGTCCTTCTCAGGATGGGATTTACCCTGCCGCGTGCCTGAGGGCGAGACCGCTTCAGCGTGGAACCCTGGTCTATGAAGATTCCGACTATCTTCAAATCAGATATGGCCATTTGATTATTGTTCTCAGCATTGGAAGCCGCAGACTTTATGACCTTGGCAACGGCACGCGCCGAGGGCGTCGTATAGAACTGCAAAGTTGCCAGTGCATCCTCTACCTTTCTGCCCTTGACGGCATCAGCCACCAGCCTCAGCTTCCGATGCGATATCCCAACGTACTTCGCTACTGCCTTGACCTCCATTATCGCTTCCTGTCTGACTTGGCTACGTGTCCCTTAAACGTCCTAGTCGGCGCGAATTCGCCAAGCCTGTGCCCAACCATGTTCTCGGTAATGAAGATGGGTACGTGTCGTCGACCATCATGAACGGCTATAGTCATGCCAACCATTTCTGGTATGATCGTAGACGCGCGTGCCCATGTCTTAATTACTTTTCTCTCCCCGGACGCAGCGATGGCATCGATCTTCTTCATCAACTTGGCGTCGACATAAGGGCCTTTCTTAATGGACCTTCCCATAGCCTATTTTCTCCGTTTCACTATGAATCTATCACTATCCTTGTTCTTGCGAGTCTTCGCACCCAGAGCAGGCTTGCCCCAAGGAGTCTTCGGACTCATGCCCCGTGGTGACCGGCCTTCGCCACCACCATGAGGGTGATGCCGCGGACTCATCGCCGATCCTCGAACCGTCGGCCGGATACCTTTCCAGCGCTTGCGTCCCGCTTTGCCCAAGGTAATATTCTGGTGTTCCGGATTCCCTACCTGGCCGACCGTAGCTTTGCACGTATTCAGTATCTTCCGCACCTCATCCGAGGGCAATCTGACCAAGGTATAGTTTTCTTCCCGTCCCAATACCTGGGCTACAACCCCGGCGCTGCGCATGATCTGTCCGCCTCTACCCGGTTTCAACTCGATGTTGTGAATATCTGTGCCACTGGGGATCCGTCCTAGGGGAAGAGAGTTGCCAACCTTGACATCTGCTTCCGGTCCTGATTCAATCGTATCGCCAACTTTCAGTCCTTTCGGAGCCAGAATGTAACGCTTCTCCTCCGGGTACTGAACCAGGGCTATGCGGCTTGAGCGATTGGGATCGTACTCGATTGCCACCACCTCGCCGGGAACACCAATCAGGTTCCGTTTGAAATCAATCATCCGTAACATCCGCTTGTTGCCCCCGCCGCGATGCCGCACGGTGATCTTACCCCGGAAGTTTCGTCCACCGCTCTTCTTGAGGGGTACCAGCAGGGATTTTTCGGGTTTCTTCTTCGTTATCTCCTCAAAGGTAGACCCGGTCATACCCCGTCTACCAGGAGATGTCGGTTTGTATACTTTCAATGGCATAGCTTATACACCTTCAAATATCTGGATCTTCTGTCCTGGAGCCAGGGTAACGATCGCCTTCTTCCATGATGCCGTCAGGACCTGACTGCGACCCACTCTGCGTGTCTTTCCAGGGACCGAGATCATATTCACATCAAGGACCTTCACCTTGAAGGCCTTTTCCACAGCCTGCTTCACCTGGTTCTTGGAAGCTTTGCCCGCAACTTCAAAGACATACTTGTCCTGCTCCTGAAGCATGGTGCTCTTTTCCGTGATAAGTGGTCGGCGTAGTACTTCGTACAAATGCATTCTAGTTCGCCTCTTTCCCGCTCTTTTCCCGCCCCCAGATGTTCTGGACGCGGTCCACGCCTTCCTTACTAATGATGAGATACTTGTAAGAGAGCAGGTCCGCTACGTTAAGCAGCCCGGCAGGCAGTGTCCTGGTCCCTGGCAAGTTCCTAGCGGACTTGATCACGTTCTGCTCGGCATCAGCCGTAACAACCAGGGAACGCCCCTGAACATTCAAGGCCTTCAAGGCCGACGCAAAAGCTGCGGTATTAGGAGCGTCCAGCCCAAACCGGTCGACTACTATCAATTCGCTGGATGATGCCTTAGCGGACAGAACGGAACGCAACGCCAGCCGGCGCATCTTCTTTGGCATCTTCTGCCTATAACTGCGTGGATGCGGCCCGAAAGCAACACCACCACCCCGGAGTATGGACGCCCTTCTGCTACCCCGGCGCGCCCAACCTGTGTGCTTCTGCCTGTACATCTTCCTGGTGCTGGCGGCAATTTCGCTCCTGGTCTTGGTATCGGCTGTACCCTGACGCGCATTGGCAAGTTGCCTTACCATGGCCTGGTGAACCACCGCTTCGTTGAAAGGCACCGCGAAGACCTCGTCTTCCAATTCAAATTGTTCTACAACTTCACCTGCGAGATTACGAACTGGGACCTGCATTACTTACGCCCACCCTTCGAGGTCTTTCTAATTTCGAGAACACCGTTGTCGGCACCAGGAACAGCCCCCTTAAGCAATAGAAGGTTCCGATTGACGTCAGCCTCCACCACCTGCAAGTTGCGTACGGTAATTCGCGCATTACCCATGTGTCCTGCCATACGCTGTCCCTTGTATACTCTACCCGGATAGGTTGTCCCGCCTATGGAACCCGGAGCGCGTCCTCTGTCCGACTGGCCATGTGTCTTCGGACCACCGCCAAAACCATGACGCTTCATACCTCCCTGAAAACCCCGCCCCTTGGATATACCAACGACGTCAACCCTGTCGCCAGGCTTAAATATACTCACATCAATTGCGTGGCCTACCTCAACGCCCTCGATATCACTGACTCGAAATTCGCGAAGGTGTTTAAGCTGGCGGCCGGTTGACTTCAAATGCCCCTTCTCTGGAGAGTTGAGCTTCTTCGCCAACCCAAAGCCGATTTGAATTGCCGTGTACCCATCCTTGCCCACAGTCTTGACCTGGGCCACGTAGCAAGGTCCGGCCTCTACTGCAGTCACCGGCTGGAGGTTACCGGCATCGTCGAATATCTGGGTCATGCCCAGTTTCTTACCTATAATCCCTGCAATTTTTGCCATTATAATTTTATCTCCACATCTACGCCCGATGGAAGGTTAAGCCTGGTCAATGCCTCAATAGTCTTGGACGTTGGATCCAGGATATCGATCAGCCGTTTGTGGGTCCTGATTTCGAACTGTTCTCTCGAGTCCTTGTCAATGAACGGAGACCTGATAACGCAAAACTTCTGGATGCGCGTCGGCAGCGGTACCGGTCCGGCCACTCTGGCACCCGTTTGCTCAGCAGTTTCCGTGATCTGGGCAGCCGATTGGTCCAATATCTTGTGATCAAAGGACCTCAGCTTGATTCGTATCTTCTGTTTCGGCATATTATACTAACCTTCCATCAGCTTTCACGATTTGCTCCATCATAGACCGGGGCAACTCCTCATAGTGCCGGAATTCGAGTGAATGGGTGGCCCTGCCTTGGCTAAGGGAACGCAAAGTTGTGGCATAGCCGAAAGCCTCTCTAAGCGGGATCAGGGCATGGATCACCCTGGTATTCCCCTGGGTATCTATACCCACAATCTGCGCCCTTCTGGAATCCAGGTCACCGAGGACATCTCCCAAAAACTGCTCAGGTGAAAAAATATCCAACTTCATTATTGGCTCGAGCAGTACCGGCTTGGCCCGTTTCACTGCATCCCTTAACGCAATCGACCCAGCCATTTTGAAGGCAATATCCGAGGAGTCTACCTCGTGGAAGCTACCGTCTACTAGGACGACCTTTATATCGACAACTGGATAACTGGCTATTACGCCTCTTGCCAGTGCCTCTCTAATTCCCGCTTCAGTAGGAGGAATGAACTCCCTTGGAATTACTCCCTGCTTGATCTCATTGACAAATGAGAACCCCGTACCCCTCTCACCAGGTATAACCTTGATCTTCACATGTCCGTACTGGCCGCGACCACCGAACTGCTTTATGAACTTGCCCTCAGCCTCAGCAGGTGCAGTGATGGTCTCCTTATAGGCCACCTGAGGATTTCCCGTACGTACCTCAACCTTGAACTCCTGGCGCATTCTTTCCAGAAGTACTTCGAGATGAAGTTCGCCCATTCCCGATATGACTGTTTGGCCCGTATCCGAGTCATAGTGCATTTCAAAAGTGGGATCCTCTTCGGTCAGCTTTGACAGAGCTTCGCCCAGCCGGTCCTGGTCTGCTTTGGTCCTGGGTTCAACGGCTACCGAGATTACCGGTTGAGGGAAGCGAATTGACTCTAGAAGGACCGGATGTTGAGGGTCGCATAGGGTGTCACCCGTGAAAGTGCTCTTCAAGCCCAACGCTGCTGCTATCTCTCCTGGTCCGACCTCTTCCACCTCTTCTCTCCGGTTCGCATGCATTCTGAGCAACCTACCCAGACGCTCCTTCCGTTCCTTGGCGGAATTGTATACCTGGGCCTTGGCCTTGATTTTGCCTGAATAAACACGAAAGTATACCAGTCTGCCAACGAAGGGATCGGTAACTACTTTGAATGCCAGAGCTGCAAAAGGTGTTCTCTCTTCGGCAGTGCGTGCAGTAATCTGGCCGGTTTTCAGGTCCATACCTTCGACCGGACGGACATCCAGAGGCGAGGGTAGGAGGTCAACAATAGCATCCAAGAGTCTATGAACACCTTTGTTCTTCAAGGCGCTGCCGCACAGAACCGGTACTACACGATTGGCCAGGCAGGCCCTTCGGAGCGCTGCCTTAAGCTGTTCCACCGATGGAGAGCGCCCCTCCAGATATATGGTCATCATTTCATCATCTTCTTCGGCAAGGCTCTCTATCAGCGAATCCCGCTGTGCGATTACCTGGTTCCGGTATTCCTCCGGTACGGGAATCTCCTCCGGCAAAACGTCGATTTCAGCAGAAAAGCGCCATGCCTTGTTCTCCAACACGTCGATCAGACCTGTAAATTCCCGCTCCTGACCAATTGGTATTTGCATGACCAGGGTTTTGGCCCCAAGAATAACCTTGATCATGTTTACAGTCCGGCCCAGATCGGCACCGATACGGTCCATCTTGTTAACAAAGCATATGCGAGGGACCTTGTAACTGTCGGCTTGCCTCCAAACCGTCTCCGACTGCGGCTCGACTCCGCTTACAGCATCCAAGACTACAACCCCACCATCGAGAACGCGGAGGCTGCGCTCAACCTCAGCCGTGAAGTCTACGTGACCGGGTGTGTCAATGATATCGATGCGGTAACCCGCCCAGAAGCAAGTTGTGGCCGCCGACGTGATAGTTATGCCACGCTGTCGCTCCTGCTCCATCCAGTCCATAACCGCGGTCCCCTCGTCCACCTGCCCCACCTTATAAGTCCGCCCAGTCACAAAGAGTATGCGCTCGGTTACGGTTGTCTTTCCCGCATCTATATGCGCAATGATTCCAATATTCCTGACGTGTTGCAATAGCGATTCGGACATTTCTTCCGTTTCATTCATGGAGGAACTGGAGGGACCTCCACGGGCACGATTTGCTTGTCTAACAGAAACCTTACTTACCATCTGAAATGAGCAAACGCCTTGTTTGCCTCTGCCATCTTGTGCGTATCTTCGCGTTTCTTTATCGTCGAGCCTTGCCCGCGATAGGCATCTATCAATTCAGCCGAAAGTTTGCGCGACATGGACATGCCCTTGCGTGCTCTGGCTGAAGCCAGAAGCCAGCGAATGGCAAGCGTACTGCCACGGTCCCCCTTGACTTCAACAGGGACTTGATAGGTAGCTCCGGCTACACGCCTCGGCTTCACCTGAAGCAGCGGGGTGGCATTGCGAATCGCCTGCTCCAACACATCGGGCTGCGGTTTCTTCACTTCCGCAGAAGCCATATCCAGCGCAGTGTACACGATCCTCTCAGCCGTGCTCTTCTTTCCCCACCTCATGACCTTGTGGGTCACCTTGGTGATTAACTGGCTTCCATACCTGGCATCAGGCAGGACTTCTCTCTTGACAACTTTACCTCTTCTCGGCATATTTATTCTCCGATTCACAAAAAAAGACTCGGGCGCACACTCCCACCACCGAACAACCGCTGCCTACACTGTTAGCCTAGGCTCCCGAGCCCTTGACTTGCTTCGCACCGTATCTACTTCTGGCCTGCTTACGATCAGCAACTCCTCCGGTATCCAAGGTGCCACGCACAATGTGGTACCGCACTCCGGGCAGGTCCTTGACCCTACCACCCTCTATTAGTACTACGGAGTGCTCCTGCAGGTTGTGCCCCTCCCCAGGGATATAGGCTGTGACTTCCATGTGATTGGTCAGCCGTACTCTGGCTATCTTCCTAAGTGCCGAGTTGGGTTTCTTAGGAGTCATCGTTTTCACCTGGACGCAAACCCCTCTCTTTTGCGGCGCGCCCTTGGTAAGGGTCACCTCACGCTTGAGCGTGTTGTAGCCCCGGCCTAATGCCGGAGACTTTGTCTTGCCTGGTTTCGGCTGGCGTCCTCGACGTACAAGTTGATTAACTGTTGGCATCTGTTCTCCATTCCATAGACATACCGAATGAAAATCTACCATCAATCATGGTAAAAGTCAAGATATCATTAAGTTCCCGAATGATGATTTACTATACCAGAACCTGGGCACCGCTTGCAACAGAGAAAGGATTTGCACTCTTCCCCAAACACGAACCAGCGAAGAACGCCATCTGAAATGAAACCATCGGGTCTTGTATACCGAGGTTCATATCTGCCATGATATCATCTCTGACGTTCAATTGTTTTTGTAACCGGCATTTCTGCGCAATTATTTACAACCCGCGGGAGCGTTGTCTCGGCCATCCAGACCTCCGTGCGCTTGCGCATGGAGAGAAATGCACTTAGTGTCTTTGTTGTTCCCCGTCCAAGGTTACTAGCTAAGTCTAAACCTCCGTAGACAAAGATATGGTAACTTGACAAGGGATATTTCGAAGGGTTAATCTTCATGCCGTGGCCAAAGAAGACCGAACCCATCCTCCGCGAATCGTTAAGCTGGCTCCCGAAGCAGTCACCACTGGTGAACCTGCGGGGCCACCATCGAAGCTGGGCACCAAGCGAGCCATTAATATCACCCGCAGCACCATAATACGTGCCCCGGTGGAACGCTGCTTCGATCTAATCACGCGGCAACTGGAGGAGACCCCTGAATGGGATCCCACCATCATGTGGGTCAACCCAATCTCCCTGAAACATGTGCGCGTGGGCAGCATGAGCCGGGTCACCTTCAGCCTCGATGGCACCCGTGAAGAAGCCGTGGCCATGGTGCGTTCCTTTCAACCAAACAAAGCAATACTATGGACATCCAACCACAGCACCCAGTTGCAAGAGGAATGGCATCTCCATGCCGAGCCTCACGGTACGGTGATCACGGTAACCCTGGGCTATAACCCTACCGGCTGGATCCTGGGCCGCCTTACAGACAAATTTGTGATGCGGAACAAGGTGGAGAAGGGCGTTACTGAAATGCTCGACAGGCTCCGGCATATAGCCGAATCACCGCGCTGACCACCCTCCTTCTGCGAGCTAAATACCGATGTCTTGGTGTCTAGTTCTGGCATGATGTTCCATCAGTTTCACAGTGACCCTTGCAGCCTGCCTTACTGAGCGAAATACAGGGACCCCTGCGTCAATACAGTAACGGGCCAGATGGCATGCTACTATATCGGCCTCCTGCACGGCGCCAGTACGAAAAACTATGGCCAGCGGCTTCCCCGAGTTTTGCCCCGCCTCCACAATGGCACGAACCTGGCCTTCCAATGCCTTTGCACCATGCTTGGCTCCATAAATCAGACCTAATACTACAAAGACCACGTCAACAGCTTCGCATCCGGCTGCCACAGCCACCGTCCTGCCAAAGAGCGACGGGTCCCAGTATACATCCGCCGAGGTATCAACGGGATTGCCCAGGCTAATGCCGGCTTGAGGAGTGAACCGCCTTAGTTCCTGCCGGGTCCCGGCATCAAAGGCAGGTACGATAAGGCCTTCGATTTCACAATCATCAGCCGATTGCACACTGGCTCCACCGCCTACGCCGACCAGCGCCACGTTGGGACCCCGCGGCACCCCCATATGGGTGAAAGCAGATATCATGTCCACCATGTCTTCCAGGCTGTCCGCCTGGATAGCACCAGCCTGGCGACACAGGCTCTCCCAAAGCTCTGCATTGCCGGCCAGGACTCCCGTATGGGACGTAACTGCTCTCCTCCCTGCCACAGTCCTGCCGCCCTTCAAGACGATTACGGGTTTGGTCATACACGCCTCGACAAATAGACGGCGAAACCGTTCCGGCTCCTTGAAGCCCTCCACATAGGCTGCTATAAGCTCAATGCCCGGGTCCGCAGCAAAGTGCTCCAAGAAGTCCGACTCGTTGAAGTCGCAGGCATTGCCGTAGCTGACCCCTTTGGCGAAAGCGATACCCCTCTCGGCCGCTACAATGATCAGATCTCGGGCGTTGCCCCCGCTCTGAAAAAGGAATGCGGCCCGCCCTGGCTCTGGCAGACTCGTTGATTCAAAAGAGACGCCCGATTCAGCGCAGTGCACACCTAGGCAGTTGGGACCTAATATGCGCACGCCCCCGCGTGCTGCAATCTCTGCCACAGTATTCTCCAAACGGCAACCTTCCACCTCCCCCGTCTCACTGAAGCCCGCCGTGTAAAAGGACACAACTCTGGTCCGTGCAGCTACGCATTCTTCCATGAATGCCGGCGTTTGAGCAGCGGGGATGGCACAGATGGCATAGTCCACCGGTTCTGAAATGTCACCCAAACAGCTGTAGACCTTGAGTCCCATAACCTCATGCAGTCTGGGATTAACCGGATAGATCCGGCCCTTGTAACCAAGTTTGAGTAGCGAGCCAAGGAAGTTCCTGTTGGCAAGGGCTTGCGGATTCGACGAGACTCCAACTATGGCTACCGACTTCGGTTTGAACAGATAATCAAGCCGGGCAAGACCTCGACTTGCAAGTCCCATACTCTATTCCCCCATGATCTGAAGTATTACTTCCCGAGACCGAGGTCGGTTATCGAAGTCGATATATACGATCTGCTGCCAGGTTCCCAGTGTCAACCTCTTGCTCACAACCGGGATGGTTAGCGATGTCCCCGTCAGGGCGGACCGGAGATGGGAATGACCATTGCCGTCTCCCCATGCTTGATCGTGCCCGTAACCTGTTCTTGCCGGTACCAGCCTGTCCCAAAGGTCCTTGATATCGCCCACCAGGCCCGACTCATACTCGATCGTGGTTATCCCTGCTGTCGAGCCCACGGCGAACACCGTCACCGTCCCATGGGTAATACTTGATTCCTGGAGGCTTTGCTGCACCCGGCCGGTAATATCGAGTACCTCAGCATTTCCACTGGTCTTGAATCTCAAGTTTCTGGTTTCCACCACCATGACGATTGCCCCCTATATTAGTAGATCTGCCAGATCAAAAACCGGGCCATCGCTACATACCTGTTTCAATCCCAACCTGGTCTGCACCGTGCAACCCAGGCAAGCTCCTACACCACACGCCAGGTTCGTCTCCAGCGAGACCTGTACCTTCCTGCTTGCACTTATGCCGCTGTCCACCATGGCCTTGTACATTGCTGCAGGACCGCAGGCACAGACCATGTCAAAATCGGATTCCAGCTCCGCAGCCAGGTCACTTACGAGGCCCCTTGTACCCTCAGAACCATCTTCCGTTACGACTTGGACCGATGCTCCCTCAGGCAGCAGCCTCTGTGGAAAACGCCAAGACGCTGTGGGAGTCCCCAATAGCAGTGTAACTCGACACCCATCCGCCAGCGCCTCGTCAGCCAGAAAGGTCAAAGGGGCCACTCCCAGACCGCCGGCTACAAGAAGAAGATTGAGAGAACCACGTTCTATGTGAAATCCGTGGCCAAGCGGCCCCAGCATGTCAATGCTGTCACCTGCTTTGCAGGCAGCGAGTATGGTTGTACCCTTGCCCAGGACCTTGAAGACCACGGCAAGCCTTTCTCCCATCACCCGGTGAATGCTCATGGGACGTCTCAGGAAAGGGTCGTAGCTTGTACCACAACGTAACATGAGATACTGTCCCGGTTCAGTACCACTACCCGTAATTCCGGGGGCTTCCAGCCAGAGAAGATGCCCCCCTTCCATAATCTCCTCGTTGCTTAAGACCCTTGCCAGTTCCTGTTTCATTTCTAACCGGCCTCCTCCGAGGACAGGCGATAATACTCTTGAAGCGCTTTTGGCGAAAGCTTCTGGGCTCTTACAGCCTCTATACCTTCCACGCTTGCCTGGGCTGCTGCCATGGTAGTTATGTAAGGCACTTTATACTGGATAGCCGTCTTGCGTATGTAACTGTCGTCATACATGCTGGCCTGGCCGGCAGGTGTGTTTATAACCAGATTAATCTCCCGGTTCTTTATTGCGTCGGCAATGTTCGGCCTGCCCTCATGAAGTTTGCGAACGGACTGCACGGGTATACCGCTATCCCGAAGTAGACCGGCTGTGCCTTCAGTTGCAATTATGCTGAAGCCGAGCCTGATCAGCCTGTTCGCAATATCAGGCAGGTCCTCCTTGTCGCGTTCTGCAACCGTCAGCAATACTCGACCCTCAACAGGGAGCCTGGAACCGGCTGCCTCCTCCGCCTTATAGAAGGCCAGGCCAAAGGTGTCTGCGATACCCATGACCTCACCTGTAGCCCGCATTTCCGGCCCCAATACGGGGTCCACTTCCGGGAACATGTTGAAGGGGAAGACCGCCTCCTTCACTCCGTAATATGTAAGCTGTTGCTTCCGTAGTTCCGGAAAATCATCGATCTTCCTGCCCAACATCAGGTATGTAGCTATCCGAGCAATGGGTATGCCTGTAAGCTTGGAGACAACCGGCACCGTGCGCGAGGCCCTGGGATTGGCTTCCAGGATGTAGACCTGCCCGTTGCAAATGGCATATTGGATGTTGATCAGCCCCACCACCCTGAGTTCACGGGCAATCCTCGCAGTATAGTCTTCTATGGTCCCTATATGGTCCTCCTTAAGAGTCCTGGTAGGAATTGCACAGGCGGAATCACCAGAATGAACACCCGCCAGCTCTATGTGTTCCATGATCGCAGCAACAAAGGTATTTTCGCCGTCACACAGGGCGTCAACCTCGGTCTCGATAGCTTGTTCCAGGAACCTGTCTATGAGCATCGGATATTCAGGGCTGACCTCGATAGCCTCCTCTGCATAGCGACGCAACATGTCTTCATCGTAGACGATTTCCATTCCCCGGCCGCCAAGGACAAAGGACGGTCGCACCATTAGCGGATAACCTATGTCAGCCGCTATGGCCAGTGCCGCTTCCAAGGACCGGGCGGTGCCGCTCTCAGGCTGGGGAATATTCAAGGCAAACATCTTCTCGCGAAAGTGTTCCCTGTCCTCGGCCAGGCCTATGCTCTCCGGCGTAGTACCCAAGATCCGCACGCCGTTATCCTTCAGCTCCTGCGCAATATTCAGCGGCGTCTGGCCACCAAACTGGACAATAACTCCATCAGGATTCTCCCTCTCATAAATGGCAAGGACGTCCTCCACTGTCAAAGGCTCGAAATACAGCTTGTCTGAAGTATCGTAGTCGGTGGACACGGTTTCAGGATTACAGTTGACCATGATAGTTTCGATGCCTTCATCTCGAAGAGCGAAGGCAGCATGGACGCACGTGTAATCGAACTCAATGCCCTGCCCGATCCTGTTTGGACCGCCACCCAGGACCATTACTTTCCTTCTCTTCGACGGAGAGGTTTGCACCTTGTCCATCCCGGAATAAGTGGAATAGTAGTAACATGCACCCTCAACGCCGCTGACCGGCACCACGTCATAGACACAGCTTATGCCGGCAACGGCCCTCCTCTGCCGCACAGTTCTTTCCTGCACCCCGAATAGTCCAGCCAGGTAAATATCGGAGAACCCAAGCCCTTTTGCCCGGGCCAGTTGTTCATCCGGTAATTCGGCCCAATGCCTCTTGACTATTTCCTCCTCGAACTCAACGAGTTCTTTCATTTCGTTGATGAACCAGGTACCAATGTAGGTCAGTCGGTGCAATCTTTCCACAGACTCGCCCTTACGCAGAGCCTCGTACATCATGAATATCCGCTCGCTGGATGGGAAGGCAAGTTTCTGCCTCAGGTCCTCCAGCGTCAACGCCTGGAACTTACTGGCCCCACCCGGACCGTAACGCTTTATCTCCAAGGAACGAAGTGCCTTCTGAAAGGCCTCCTTGAAGGTCTTGCCTATGCTCATGACCTCGCCTACGGCCTTCATCTGCGTTCCCAGAACGTCTCTGGCCTGAGGAAACTTCTCAAAGGCCCAGCGAGCAAATTTGACTACCACATAGTCGCCCGTGAACTCATATTTATCCAGCGAGCCCTCTTTCCAGTAAGGGATCTCGTCCAGCCTCAGGCCGGCTGCCAGCTTGGTCGAGATGCGGGCAATGGGAAACCCTGTTGCCTTTGATGCCAGAGCCGAAGATCTTGAAGTGCGAGGGTTGATTTCAATAATGACTATGCGGCCATCAAGACGATTATGGGCAAACTGGACGTTCGTGCCACCCGTGACCCCGATTGCATCCACGATACGATAAGCCATGTCCTGCAACCTGTCTTGTACCTCCTTGGGCACGGTAAGGATGGGAGCTACGCAGAAGCTGTCGCCAGTGTGGATCCCCATGGCATCCACGTTTTCGATGAAACACACCGTTACCTTGCGCCCATCCCTGTCTCTGACCACCTCCAATTCCAATTCCTCCCAGCCAATGACCGATTCTTCTACCAGTACCTGGCCTATGAGACTGGCTGCCAGGCCCCGGGCGGCTATGATACGCAGTTCCTCAACATTATAGGCTATACCTCCCCCCGTACCACCCAAGGTGTAGGCAGGTCTAAGAACCACGGGGTACCGCAAACGCTCAGCAATCTCCAAGGCTTCCTCGACGGAATAACAGGGCGCAGACTCCGGCATGGGTATACCCAGGCTGGCCATGGTCTCCTTGAAGACTATCCGGTCCTCACCCCGCTCGATGGCCTCAGCCTTGACGCCGATCACCTCGACACCATACCGTTCCAGAACACCGTTCTGATACAAGCCACTCGCTAGATTAAGACCGGTCTGACCGCCAAGGTTGGGCAACATTGCATCAGGCCGTTCCTTGCCTATGATCTTCTCCAGACTATCCAAAGTGAGAGGTTCAATATATGTTCTATCGGCCATTTCAGGGTCTGTCATGATGGTGGCCGGGTTCGAGTTCACAAGGACGATTTCGTACCCCTCCTCACGCAAAGCCTTGCATGCCTGCGTCCCGGAGTAGTCGAATTCGCAAGCCTGTCCGATGATAATAGGGCCAGACCCAATTATTAGTATCTTGTGGATGTCATCCCTTTTTGGCACTCACACCTCCTGTCCAATTGCTGCTAATCTCATCACCAACCTGACCTGGCCCACTATCTCACTTATGCCCCGGCCAATCGATTACCAAGGCATTTCAGTAGACTGCATCAGTTGTTTCCCACTAACTGGGGAACACCGGGGCCCTTCCCAGGCGTGCACCTTCTCGTCCACATATGCTACGTTGCCCGCTACCATCGTAACCAGCACCTTTCCCCTGAGCACCTCGCCCAGCCAGGGATTATTCCTGCCCATTGAGGCAAGGCCTCCAGCATCCACAATCCACTCTGTGCCTGCGTCGAACACCGTAATGTCTGCCGGCGATCCTGTCTCGAGGCTGCCTAATGTGCGCAGGGCCGGGAACACATGCGCTGGGCCGTAAGTCAACCTCTCCACCAGCTTCAACAGTGCCAACTCACCACGATGTACCAGTCCCAAAAGGACACCCAGGGCAGTCTCAAGTCCGCTGATGCCAAAGGCCGCATTTTCGAACCCTCCCGCCTTGTCCACTGCGCTATGGGGAGCGTGATCGGTCGCGATGGCGCTGATCAGTCCTTCATCCACTGCCTGGAGCAGCGCCTGCCTGTCCCTTTCGGTACGTAGAGGTGGGTTCATCTTCAGATTGGCATTTTCACCATTTATCATGTCTTCGGTCAGGCTGAGGTGGTGAGGAGTGACCTCCGCAGTGACCCGTATTCCGGCCTTACTGGCCTCACGCAGGAGGGCCACCGACCCCGCCGTACTGACGTGCGCTATGTGCAGTGAAGCGCCTGTGGCTGCAGCAAGCTCGATATCGCGCTTCATCATCGCTGTCTCCGCTTGCGCCGGGATGCCCATGAGTCCAAGCTGTGCTGCCTTATCACCCTCGTTCATGACACCATTCTTACTCAACGTCGGGTCCTCACAGTGGTCCGAAATGGGAAGCTCCAGCGCCTGGCAAATACTCATGGCCTTCCTCAGAAGATCTGCGTCCACTACCGATCTCCCATCTTCACTCACGGCTACCGCACCGGCATCGGCCAGGTCCTTGAAAACAACGAGATCCCGCCCCTGCTGTCCCAACGTGATGGTCCCGATTGGAAAGACCCGAACAAGTCCGTCCCGGGCCGCAATCCACTTCACCCGCTCGATCCTGCTGGCAGAGTCAAGAGATGGTCGGGTATTCGGCATGCAACAGACACTGGTAAAACCACCCCTCGCTGCGGCCTGTGTACCGGTAGCAATAGTCTCTTTCTTCTCAAAGCCCGGTTCACGCAAATGTACGTGAAGGTCAATGAACCCAGGACATACAATCGCCCCGGCAGCAGATATGACGATGTCTGCCCCCCGGGCCACCATATCCAGGTCCTTGCCCAGGCCAGCAATCCTGCCACCACGCACCAGCATGTCGCCGGTCATGTCCAGGCGTCTGCCTGGATCGATGACACGGCCTCCTCTAATGAGAATGGTCTTCAACTTCCTCTCCCCAGCACAGGAGGAAAGGTAGGCGGCCGATGATTATCTTTCATATATATGTCTACTCGCTGACAGACCATCTGTTATATCTACTCGGTTTAAAACCAAGCGATTGCGCTTCGCCTTCGGAATCGAAAGCGATCAGGTTTTCCGGCCGTATCTTGCGCGCCATATGGCTGTCGGCACTATGGTACCTCTTCGCCTCAACAGTCCCGTTATGCCATTCCGTACTGGCGATATACCTCGGGAAGGTTTCGTGTTCACAATACACACATCGCAGGGTCAGAGGCTTGCCATTAATGATCTGGAATTCCGCTCCGATATAGCCGGGCTCATTGAGGGCTACGCACTTCGGGTTCCGGCATCGTACCCCGATATCGCGGGAGTAGTGCGGATATTCGACCTTTCTCGAGAAACTTTCCGATGGTTGGGCTGCCGGCTCAGGGATGGTACCCAGCAGCAGGCTCATCAGCGCCATACGGACCGGCACGCCGCGTGCAGCCTGTTTGAAATACAGACTGCGCGGGTCGGCATCTACCTCACGGGCCAGTTCATCTACGCGGGGCAGGGGATGCATTACCAGAGTCTGTTTGAACTCTTTTCCCTTGAGAAGCCTGCGGTCGACCACGGGGTACTTCTTCTTGCCGCCGTCCCTGTCGGTACCGCTGGCATGCCTCTCCTTTTGGGCCCTGGTCACATACAGGGCATCGACCCCACCCTCCAGCTCAACCTCCAGTCCGATATCCGGCATCATGGCTAGCTGGTGCGGGCTGCTGGGAGGGGCGTAGACGGCATCAACTGCAAAAAGCCTTTCCTCGCCTGACTGCTCCGTTATATCCAGCTTCTTGATCTGGCCCTTGTACTCCGTGGAGAGTTTCCTCGATATATGATCGGGAAGCTCCAGCCCTGGAGCAGGACGGAAGAGAATAGTAGCGCCGAACCTCGCCAGAGCACAGGCCAGGGAATGCACGGTCCGGCCGTACTTCAAGTCGCCCCATAGCGCTATTCGCAACCCTTTGATGGTATTTCGCTCCATCTTGATGGTATATAGGTCAAGCAACGTCTGAGTGGGATGCTCGTGCCCACCATCGCCGGCATTTATGACCGGCACACCGGCATACTCAGCAACCACCTTGGCAGCACCCTCCCAGGGATGCCTGATAACAATAATATCGGCATAGCTGCCTACAACCCTGGCCATGTCGGCTACACTCTCCCCCTTGGCCAGCGACGTAGCACCCACATCCATGGCAGTGATTACCGTGCCGCCTAGCCGGTGCATGGCCGCCTCGAAGGAGAGGCGGGTCCGTGTACTGGGCTCAAAGAAGAGACTGGCCATGATCATTCCCTGGCAGACGTGGCGTTGGTTGGTTATGTCAGCAGACATGTCGCTAGCGAGGGAGAATACCGCCTCGATCTCCTCGTTGGAGAGATCGTCGAGACTTACAAGACTTCTGTTGGCGAGGCTCATGACACCTCCTTCCGTGGTAGGTCTTTGTTGGCATTGCCAGTGTTCTTATAGCCATCCGGTGGCAGCAAGGCGACCTCGTCACATCCGTCAACTTCAGTGAGCCTGACGGCGACGACCTCTTTCTTCGAGGTGGGCAGGTTCTTGCCTACGAAGTCCGGCCTGATCGGAAGTTCTCTATGGCCGCGGTCTACCAGAACAGCTAGTTGAATGTACAGCGGCCTGCCGAAGTCGATAACCGCGTCCATTGCCGCGCGAATGCTGCGCCCTGTGTAGAGTACGTCATCCACCAGCAGGATCGTCCTGCCCACGATATCCGCAGGGATATTGCTCGACCGGAGCACGGGCGGCAATTGAATATAGGGCAGATCATCCCTATATGGGCCTATCTCCAAGGCGCCCACGGGCACCTCTACCCCTTCGAAGGATCTGATGAGTTGTGAGAGACGTTGGGCTATGGTGACACCGCGCGTGTAGATCCCGACGATTATCAGGTCCTCACACCCGTGGTTTTTCTCCAAGACTTCATGAGCGATCCTTGTAAGGGCTCGGCGCATGTCCGTAGCCGACATTATGACTTTGTCAGCCATACAAAAAACCCCTTGCCCGGCTGGCAAGGGACTTTCGTACTAGAGGTTTGCTCGCTTCAGGCGATATTCCCGCCTCTTCCCTTGCCAGCCTCACTGGACTGACTTAAAGGTACGATCTTGACCAATTATATAACTTGTTTCCGGGAGAATACAAGCTGCTTTTCGGTGCAATTCTGACTATGAAGTTTTCCTTGGCCGGCTACCCTAGGCAGCAAAGCCCGCCTGGACAAGTTAATGTATAATTGGTGCTGGCCATCCGTCCAACAGCTTGGTAAAGAAGCAGCAGGAGGAAGACACATGTTCCGCAAAGGAAACATCCAAATCGCCGTCCGAAAAACCGAACACGCACCGGGAGACACGATATCCGGTAACCTCATCCTGACCTTGGACAAGGCGATCGAGGCAAGAAATCTCAGCATATCTCTTATCGGGGAAAGGACCAGAAGGCAGAAAGCCCAGCGTGGCGGGACGACTGTCACGTCTACCGGTCGCCGGCATACGCTACGCATCTACGATTTCCGGCAGGAACTGGATGGGGAAAAGGAATACAACGTGACAAATGAGTACCAATTTGAACTGAAGGTGCCGGACGATATTCCGGGCGTGGCCTCCTTCAAGTCGGCGACGGGAGGCATGCTACTATCTTGTATCAGCCAACCTGGCCATGCTGGTATAATAGGAACCAGTCATGACTGTCCCTGGGAATTGAATAACAGAAGGAGAAACCACAATGTTCGGCAAAGGGAAAATCGAGATTGCGCTGCAGAGGTCCAGCTTCGCACCGGGCGACACCATCTCCGGGAATGTCATCCTGAAGATGAAGAAGCCGGTCACCGCAAGAAACCTGAGCATATCCCTGATTGGGGAGCACAAAACAAGGCGGGTTAGTGGGGGCATGATGGGCAACCGCAACCACAGGTCCACTTCCACACATACCATGCGCATCTACGATTTCAAGCACGAACTCGATGGGGAGAAGGAATACAGCGAGGGACGCGAATACGCCTTCGAGATAAAGGTGCCGGAAGATATTCTGAGTGCTAAACCGGGCATGCCGCAAGCGGGAGGCATGCTGGGACAGGGTCTGAAGATTGCCCAGTCGGCAGCAGCCATGACTGGTGCGATTCCATTTCAGCAGACCAGATGGTACCTGCTGGCCAAGCTGGATATTCCCAGAGGACTCGACGTCAGAAAGAGGGCCGATGTAATCATCGGATAGACCGGACTACTGGGTTTTAAGACTAACCTCACCTTTGCGACTGGCTAGGTTTGGGCAGCTCTGCGGTTATGTTGAACCTTCTTCATCCAAGATTCTGCCAACAAGGGAACGAAAGATGCCGCGTTCGCACCTGTGCAGAAGGATGATAATATGGAAGAAAAAGGTCCAGGTTCCAATAGTACCAACCCGGAAGGACGGAATTCATGCCGGAATTGCCAGATGTCGTGGTTTTTCGAAAATACGTAGATGAGAAGGCATTACACCGGCCCATTGAAGAGGTGCAGCTATTCGCCGAAGAAATCCTGGATGGCATCTCCCCGGCGCATTTGCAGTCCAAGACAGAAGGCCATAGATTCGAGTCCACCGCCCGGCACGGCAAATATCTATTTGTGAACCTCGATGGCAGTGGCTGGATAGTTTTTCACTTCGGGATGACTGGATACTTCCAGTATTTCAAAGATGGCGAACAAGGCCTGAAGCACACTCGCGCCCTTTTCAGCTTTAACAATGGTCATCACCTGGCTTTTGTCCTTCAAAGGAAATTCGGCAGCATCGCATTTACAGAGCATGTAGAGGACTTCGTAAGAGAGCGGCGGCTGGGCCCTGATGCGCTCGACAAGAGCTTGGACCTTGAAGTTTTCAAGGTCATAATCAAAAGAACAAGGGGCAATATCAAATCGGTATTGATGGACCAGCGGCGCATAGCGGGGATTGGTAACGTATACTCGGACGAAATACTTTATCAGTCGAAGATATTGCCTAAAGCAGAGGTGGGCCAGCTTGGTGATCGGGACTTGGAGAGAGTTTTCCGGGCGATGAAGGAAGTGCTCAATACAGCCATAGATAGCCAGGCCGATCCGGGGAAAATGCCCGAGCACTACCTGCTTCCCCATCGCAAGAAGGGCGGCAGGTGCCCGGTTTGTGGAGGTGACTTACGCAGCGACAAGATTTCGGGGCGCACCTATTATTACTGCCCCAATTGCCAGTTTGGCTAAGTGTCGATAGCCATTCGACCAACTAAGATCCAACTTGTCTTCAGACACGAATTTGCGATACAATGATAGGGCTTTCATAATTGGGGCGCTAGCTCAACTGGCAGAGCAGCTGACTCTTAATCAGCCGGTTAGAGGTTCGAGTCCTCTGCGCCTCACCATCAAAGTCCATCCACTCTCCTGCTTCTCCTGCTGGTGTGGCTTTCGTGCTTTACGCCTGCGTGTTGCGCGGGTTTGTGATCAGATTGGAGGTTTGAGTATGATTGAAAAACGCCACATATGCCATACTCAGGCCCTCATCACGACTGAGCGTGAACCATGAGAACACTTTCCAAGATCATGCTGCTTCTGGCCCTTCTCGGGCTCATCCTGGTTCTATCAGGCTGCTCGCCGGAAGGAGAACTGTCCGAGGAAGACCCACCCATCACTTCCGAACCTACCCTGCTGCCGGCGCTGGTCGGTGCCAATTACTATCCTTGGTACGACTACGAACGCTGGGAGACGGAAGGATACACCAACTCCCCCTGGTTGGGTAAGTACGACAGCAGCAGTCCCAACGTCATCGACCAGCATATCCTCTGGGCAGCGGAAGCCGGGATAGATTTCTTCTCCATGGAATGGTGCGGCGAGCCGGGTTCTCCCACCGACCAGGTATTCCGCCAGATGATCAACAGCACACACAGTGACAAAATCAAGTTCGCCATCTTCTACGATAGCGCCATCAACCTCGACCCCGGTTGGGAGTATGACGACCGCCCAGACTTCGATCACATGTTTGATCACAGGACCAAGGGACAGAAGCTCATAGACGACGTGGCTTACATCGCCGGCGAATACTTCAACCACCCGCAATACCTGAGGATTGACGGCAGGCCTGTGGTCATCTTCTACCCCGTCGGGGGATGGCGGAATGCGGATCCCTGGCTCGACAGGCTGCAAGACGAAATGGGATCACTGGGACACGACATCTACGCGATCGCTGACCTCATGGGCTGGGACAAGGACGATGTCGCTGACTACCCATGGGAAGACTGGAGCAGGCACTTCGATGCCATTACCGGCGGCCTCATGCACTGCCAGGCGGTCTTCGATGACCCTGAAAGGGACGACTTCATGGTGGAACTGGAGAGACGGATCAAAGAGTATCACCATGAAGCACTGGACCGCGGCATGGGCTTCATCCCTCCCATAATGGTCGCGTTTGACAACAGGGACCCCAACCTCACAGTAATACCCAGGGATGATGGGGCCACCATGCGCCGGTCATGGGAGATCGCCACCCAAACCCTGGACGATACAGCAATAGCGATGTTCATGACCTTCAATGAATGGCACGAGGGGACTGAGATCGAGCCTTCAAACGAATACGGTGCATTCTACCTGGACCTGCTCAGGGAGCTACGAGCAAGCAGCCCAAATGAAGGGGCAACCCGGTGTAACTTTTCCCTCGGGCCGGATTCTCCAGAAGTCGTTTCTTTTGCTTTCTGACATCAAAACATGGTATAGAGAAGTCTATACCACACTCAACATCAACCGGTACCAGCTTCGACCCAAGGAGGGAGGATTTTGAGAACGAGACCAAGTAGGACAACGCCGATGCGAACAAGGCTGACCCATCTGCTAAATATCCAGTATCCCATTATTCAGGCCCCCATGGGACCCATTTCGATCCCTCCACTCGTGGCCGCCGTTTCAAATGCCGGCGGACTGGGTATTCTGGCGGCTGGCCATTTCACTCCCGTAGAGGTCCGAGAGGATATCCGGCAGGTCCGTGCCCTCACCTCAAGGCCGTTCGGCGTCGCCCTTACCGCAGGCATACCTGGGTACGAGAAGCTGGCAGAGGTAATGATCGAGGAGAAGGTCCCCTTGATAGTGCACGGTAGGGGAAACCCACGCTGGCTAATCGAGTCTTCAAGAGGCCAGGGCGTCCTGATTATGGCCCAAATCGGAGCTTTGAAGCATGCGCTGCGTGCTGAGGAGGATGGTGTTGATATTGTATGTGTGGCCGGGCACGAGGCAGGCGGCCATGTCAGTCCCGTCAGCACCCTCGTTTTGACTCCCCTGGTGGCCGGCAAGGTCAAGATACCGGTGGTGGCCGCTGGCGGCTTCTGTGACGGTAGAGGCCTGGTAGCCGCTCTAGCTTTCGGTGCCGAGGGCATCGCTCTGGGGACCCGCTTCGCTGCCAGCCGGGAGAGTGGCATGCCGGACAGCGTCAAGCGTCGTTATGTGGAGGCAAGCGAGTCTGACACCCTGGTTACCAGTTCCATCACCGGAAAAGGTCTCCGGGTTATCAGGAATGCATATATCAACAAGCTGGAGTCCAACAACAAGGGCTCGTCCGGCTGGCTCCAAAGAGTATCCAGCACCCTGGAAATGCGGCGCCAGCTTGACATCTCATGGTGGCGTTTCATCGCCGGTGGCTGGAGAATGAAGAAGGACTATGAAGCATCAGTATCCGAACTCGGGCAACTGGCGACCGGTGCCTTGATCATTGACAAGGCCGCTAAGCACGGCGATACCGTCAACGGCGCCATGATCGCCGGGCAGGTCTGCGCCAGGATTGAGGATATTCCACCAGCCGGAGAGATCGTCCGCCAAATAGCGTCGCAGGCACAGAGCCTTATGGGCCTGCTGGATAACAGGCTGCGGGCTCAGCCAGCCGACGAAGTAGCGCAGCAAGTGCCATCAGAAGGCAAAGTGGAGGTTAAGAAGAGACGCTACAGGCCGCGCAGGAGGTCTCCTCGTGGCAAGCAGCAGGACAGGCCGCAGCATAGCAATCCCTGACTATCACATGCCGTGATTGCCGGGATAATGGACGGCCTGGCAGAGTTCTTCCGCGGCACTCGACGCTTGAAGACGCATGGTCCTGCATGCCTGCTTCCGGTTCGGTGGAGGATGGCCTCCACCTGTTCCTGGAACGTATGCGAACTGCGAAGGTTTCGAGGCACTGGCTCTTCATCTATCTTCCTGGCCATTGTACGTCCTCCAAAGATGCCGTTTGGGTATGATCAGGATAAAGAACCATGCACAACCAAGATAGTACGGCTCGCAAGACTGTTTCCGACTTCGTCAAGGCATTCAGTTGTTCCTATGCCATGGCCGGCAATATGTCCAAGGTACTGGAACTCGAAAACCAAGAGGTTTTGTCAAGTTCCGTGATTGGTTTCGGCTCGGGGCTGGCCACCATGGGCGACACCTGCGGTGCCGTGAGCGCCGCCATAGCTGTGCTGGGCGCCAGGTTCCCCGAAACGCCCTTTGCCGAACTATGTTGCCTTGCCCATGATTTCTATACTGAACTCGAGCGGCGTGCAGGGGCAGCGACTTGCGGAGGCGTGCATGGCGGCAAACACCTGGCAAAGAACTTCAGGCGAGCCATACTCACAGGCAAGACAAGAGCCTGTACCAGGGTCATCCGAACAGGTGTCGAAATCCTGGCGGAGATCGACCATGACCATCAATCATTTGCGGCCACCTGTAGCGACCGGGCCGGCATCAAAGCGATAGCCCGGCACTTTGAACAAGAATCATTCCATTGCTGCCGCACTACGGTCCTGGCCATCGGGCAAAGGCTGGACCTTCCGGTAGAGGGCCTGCTCGCACCATCTCAGGGGTTCTGTGGCGGTATCGGCTTCAATGGGACCATGTGCGGGGCCATATCCGGCGGTGTCCTTTGTCTCGGACTTGCGGCAAGCCTGGACCTGAGTTCCGCCAGACTGGACAATACGATGAGAATTGTCCTGCACGCGCTCATTAGGAGCGACGGCATCTTTCGGGACGAAAAACGTTTTCCCCCGGCCAAACTCTATGCCCAGTGCCGGGAAGTCTACCATGCTATCGAAAAAGACTACGGGTCCGCTCATTGCCGGCAAATTCTGGGCCTGCAACTGGACATTGAGGAAGACGGAGAGCATTTCATCCGAGCAGGAATGCTCGACAGGTGCCGGAGCATATCAAGGACGGTGGCTGGAACGGTGGCGGATGTGCTAACGTCATAGTCCAGGCCCCGTACAGCCCAGAGTACGCACTACATTCCAGGGTACCGATATGCAGACCACTGTGGGCTTCATCAAGCAGCATCGTAGGGACCGGCACCACCTATGAGCCCGTCCCGACACGGAATACGGTTCAGGGCAGGCGATCCAAGCACAATATCTCACATGTCGTGCAAGATTATAGTATGGTTCCAATAGGAGCGAAGGAAGCTAGCATGTTCGCTCAAAATGCCGGCATCGGTTACCTCCCCAATGCTAACATTGTGACCGATCGCAGATCCGAGTTGCATTGCGCAGACACCTTCGAAGTCAACAGGCAGGTATTCAGCTTGACTTGATGCTCGCGAAATCGTAAATTGGCGATGGAAGCGCAGGACGAAGTATTAAGACACTGGCGCAAGCACTTGAAGGAGATGGTCGGATGGCTGCACCAGGCATTTTGAAGGTCGTTTACCGGCACTCCCTGTTGACCGGCTCTCAGAGAAAACAGAAGCCCGAAACATTCGTGCTTCCTAAGGAGGATTTATCAACCGATGTCGTGAATGCCATACACGATAACCACTTGCTTGCAGCTGGCGGTTATCACGGAATCACGGATAGTGGCGACGTTCTCCAAATAGACTCGCTGGATATCTGGCATGAATCTGGACATACAAGGATTACGCTCTACAACCTTGGTGTCATGCTTTTTGTCTCGGATGATGAGATCTATCAAGCCTTTAACCGTGTGGTCTGCGCCATCCGGCAACAAGGTATTAGACGGGTATCTCGCCATAATGCTGGCAATCCAAGTCCTTTGACGGAAGGTTCGGTACACCAGATCAAGGTTACCTTAACGGGAACCAGCCCCCCTGTCTGGCGACGCTTCCTTATCCCTTCAAACGTGACCCTGCACCGTTTGCACCTGGTCATCCAGAAGGTCATGGGCTGGCAGAGTATTCACCTGTACAGGTTTCAAATAAGAAGAAGAGAATACGCCATACCTGAGCCAGATGATGCCGGCTATGATTCGAACTTTCTGAGTGCAAAAAGCGCCAAGCTCGGTCGCCTCCTGCCCAATAAGGGAGAGACCTTCGTATATGAGTACCATTTCGGGAACAGATGGAACCACCAGATGATCGTCGAAGACATCTTCCAAGCTGACCCGCAGCAACAATACCCTATCTGTCTGACCGGCAGTCGTGCATGCCCGCCGGAGGAATGCGGCAGTACGCGCGGGTACGACGAGTTTATCGAAGCACTGAAGAGCCCCCGCACAAAGAGACAAAAGGACATGCTCAAGCGGATTGGCAGAGGTTTCGATCCGGAATTCTTCGACTTGGAGTTGGTAAACGATTTCCTGCGAGGAATGCAACGGCCACGGTCCAAACGCACACGAATTGCTGACCAACCCTCTTTCGAGACCACCGACCCCGATAGACCGCTGGAGAGCTAACGTCCTCCTAGGCATGAACTCCTGGATTTGACGCATAGCACATCCATGGCTTAAGGTAGTAGCACGCTTGGTGTGGGGGCAGGCATTATCGCCACACCCATACATCCCTACAGCCGATTGAATAGACCGGTCCAGACTCGGACCTTGTCAAGGAAAAAAGGAGCCTCACCTTGATCTACGCCGGTTGCGATCTTGGCCTGGTAGCAGCCAAAACAGTAATAATCAAGGACACGGAGTTACTCGACCTCGCAATCGTCCCGTACACATGCTTTCCTCGCGAGGCAGCCGCTCAGGCACTCGAAGCCGTCCTGTTCAGCTCGGGCATCTCCCGGCAGGACATCGGCCGATACCTGGCCACGGGGGCCGGTGCGGAGGCGGTCCCCAACGCTGACGGTACCGTTCCAGATACGGTGAGTTTGTGCCGGGCGATTCGAGAAATAGACCCTGAAATAGGGACTGTTCTCGACGTGGGTGGCGCGACTTTCAATGCTTACACCATCGATCATGGCGGAATAATGCTGGAAACCGCCATCACTGACATGTGCACAGCCGGCAACGGCATTCTTCTCGAGACCATGGCGGCCACCTTGGAGATGTCGCTGGAGGAGATTATTGAGGCTTCACTTAATTCCACTAACCCTTTGCCCATTACGCACCAGTGCGTGGTCTTCGCCCAGAGTGAAGTGGTCTCTCTCTTGAACATCGGCCATGACCGGCAGGATATCTTCGCCGGTATAGCCTACTATGTAGCCAACCGCATAGCCAGTGTTGCAGGCCGCACCGCCCCACTTGGCCGGATGGTCATGATCGGCGGCGTTGCCAAGAACGCCCTTGTAATGCGGTATCTGGGCCAATGCGGCCTGAAGCTTACCAACCTGGGAAACCTGGATCCCCAGGCTGTAGTTGCTTATGGCGCAGCCCTTTTGGCAGCCGATCAGGCAAACAGTCCTGGAAACACGAGAATCCAGTCGCACCGGCCGCAAGGAAAAGGCAAGACATGATAGTAGCCGGATGCGACATCGGGGCCAGTACATGCAAGTCCGTTATCCTGCAAGACAGCGCCATAATTGGCTATGAAATCGCCCGGTCCAGGGCGGCAACTGTTCAGGCTGGCATAGCAGTGATGGACACACTACTGCAGCGCCTGGGACTGTCCTATATCGATCTGGACTGCTGTGTGAGTACGGGCTATGGCAGGAGAATCCTACCCTTCGCACATGACGACGTCAGCGAGATATCGTGCCACGGTCGGGGAGCATGGTTCCTGGTCCCCTCCATCAGAACCGTACTGGATGGCGGCGGGCAGGACTGTAAGGCCTTGAGGGTGGGCGAGAACGGTACACTGGTCGATTTTCGCATGAACTCAAAGTGTGCAGCGGGTACAGGCCGGTCCCTCGAGGTAATGGCAAAGAGCCTCGGAGTGGATGTATCCGAACTAGGACCCCTCTCCCAGAAGTCCACTACACGGATTGCCTTGCAGAAACCATGCTGTGTCTTAACGGAGATCGAAATCCGGCACCTGGTCCTGCAGGGCAAGAATACAGCTGATATAGCCGCCGCCATAAACGATCTCATGGCCCGCCAGATACTGCACCTGGCCAGGGACTTGGACGAGATTGAAGAGCGAGTGGGTTTAACTGGGGGGATCGCCAAGAACGCAGGAGTAGTGCATTGCCTGGAGAGACTGCTGGGTACCACCCTGGTCAGATTCCCGGAAGACCCGCAGATCGTCGGTGCCCTGGGAGCGGCATTGTTCGCTGCAGACATGGTAAGGCAGGGGACCAACCAGCTTCGTCCAGGCTAGAGACCAGACCAAACTTAAAAGGCTGCAGCGCTGCCGGTGGTCATCTCGCCCGGGCAGGCCTCAATGGCCGGTAGTAGACTCTGGGTTCCGTATTAAGGTCCGGCTGCAACTGACGGGGGTGCCTGCCTGATACACCCGTCTCCTTCTCCTGCAACACCTCTGCCAAGTCCACAAAACGCAAAGCCTTCATTCCGCAACAAACTACACAGAAAGGCTCCAGGCCCTCATCAATCCGGCCCGCACACAGATCGCATTTCCATACTTTCGGTTTATCCGACAACTCCACCATTACCTCATAGACGCACGATTCCAGGCAAAGGCCGCAACCACTGCACCAGGTCTCATCAATAACGACGATCCCGTCATCCCGCCGGTATATGGCCGCATCGGGACAGGACTCGATGCACGGTGCGCGCTCACAGTGCATGCAGGGAATGGGTAAGAACTGCATATTCGCGTGCGGAAAACAGCCACCAGCCGTGTCACGCCCCACCCCTCCCAACGTGTCCACCCTGATCCCGGAGACGCCTTCCAGTCCATGCTCCATACGGCAGGCCAAAACGCAAGTCTGGCAGCCTGTGCATCTCGCCATATCAATCACCAGTCCAAGCTTCTGCGGCATCAGTGTCCCTCCCGTACCTTTTCGACTTCCACCGCCACATCATACAGGGCGGCGTTCGGCTCATACACAGCCTTTTGCGCAGGGTTGATCACGGCATGAGTCAGGTCCTGATGGCTTCCCTCGGCGAAGTCCTCAGGCCACCATCCCTGGTTCACATTTACAACACCGGGCATTATACCCGCATGCACCCTGGCCCTCATCTGTGCACGGCCCCGGTCATTGAACACCCGCACCATGTCGCCATTCGCGATTTCCCTGCTTGACGCGTCTATCGGGTTCATCTCCAAGAGCGGTTCGGCGTCCAATACCCTCAAGGATGCCACATTGGCAAACACCGAGTGCGTCCGGTAGCGTGTGTGCGCATTCAGAAATACAAGGGGGTACTTCTCGCCTGAAGCCTGTCTTCCTGCAGTGCTCTCCAAAGGTTCAATGTATACAGGCAGGGCCTGCCCCTGATCAACCAGTTTCTCGCTATAGAACTCCATCCGCCCCGATGGAGTCATGAAGGCCGGCACCTCAAAAGGTGGCAAGGACACCGGGCCCTGTTTCAAACTGTCAAGCGTCACACCGGCCATGGAAGGATATTCCGAAGCAAGCAGCACTTCTATGAAATCCTCATCACCTTCCTCGAAATATTCCCCATACCCCATCCGCCTGCCAATTCCCCGGGCTATTTCCGTGTCCGTCCGGCAGTCCGGCAGGGGTTCTATAACGCGCTGCTGCAACTGCAGATAACTGTGGACGCCCGGCGATCCTCCCGGCGGCATGTGAAGATTGGTCTGCTCATAGAAAGAACAGGCAGGAAGCACTATGTCTGCATACTGAGCACTGGCATTCATAAAGAGGTCCGCCACCACAATAAACTCTATATTGGGAAAAAGCTGGTTTCTGATCCGGCTAGCCTCGGGTATCTGATTAAGCAGGTTGTGTTTGGCAATGAAGAGCGCCTTGACCGGATGCTGGCTTTCGCCCGCCATTGCATCGTACATCTCCAGCACGGGTACGAAAGTACACCTGCCGCCGGCCCGTATGAAGCCTTTGATGTTCGGTGCGAACGTCCGCGGATATTCGGGGACCATATTTCCGGTAACAGCCGCCAGAGTGCTGATGGCACGGAAGGTGATGTCACCGTGGAAGGTCCTCTGAAGTCCCATGCCTCTATAAGAAATGGCCGGTTTCATAGTGGCGTATTCAAATGCCAGATCTTGCACTGTCTCAGCGGGAACCCCCGTTATGGAGGCTACCCTGTCGGGCGTATATGGCCCAACCAGATCGGCCAGCAACTGGAATGCCGGACGGCATTCGATACCGCCGGCCTCAAAGACCCCGGTGAGAGATGGCGCGATCTCCTGGGAATCGTGCAGGCTGGGTCTTGCCGAGGCGTCGTCCCAGACCACATACTTCCCGCCATCAGTTGCCGATGTGATATCAGGCTCTCTCA